>NZ_PTRL01000006.1:0-307288 GCF_002966005.1 Escherichia sp. MOD1-EC5433
AATTAAACTTCGTAATGAATTACGTGTTCACTCTTGAGACTTGGTATTCATTTATCGTCCGAGGACGTTAAGAATCCGTATCTTCGAGTGCCCACACAGATTGTCTGATAAATTGTTAAAGAGCAGTTGCGACGCGGCTTTCAGCTCACTGTCGCGAGGTGGCGTATATTACGCTTTCCTCTTTCAGAGTCAACCCTGAATTTCAGGATTTTTCTCTTCAACCGAACCGGCTGTTTGTGTGAAGTGATTCACATCCGCCGTGTCGATGGAGGCGCATTATAGGGAGTCGTCTCAGGAAGACAAGCGGAAAAATGCATTTTTATTTCAACCGCTCATCTTTTAATCATTACGCCGGTTTTTGCTGCTTTTTTATCGCTTGCGGCAGGTCTGCCAGGCTATTTAACACCCAATCCGCTGCATTTTCTGCTTCAGGCGTAACAGGTTTACCCGTACGCACCAGCACTTTTGTTCCCACGTTCGCCGCAGCCGCTGCCAGCATATCTTCTAATTTATCGCCCACCATATAAGAAGCGGCCATATCAATATGCAAATAATCGCGTGCCGACAAAAGCATCCCCGGATGCGGTTTACGGCAATCGCAGACCTGGCGAAACTCTTCAACACTACCCTGCGGATGATGCGGGCAATAATAGATGCCATCCAGATCGACATCGCGGTCCGCCAGCGACCAGTCCATCCACTCGGTCAGCGTTTCAAACTGTGCTTCAGTAAATTTACCGCGAGCAATGCCAGACTGGTTGGTTACTACCACCAGCGCAAAGCCCATTTTTTTCAGCTCGCGCATGGCGTCAATAACACCGTCGATAAATTCAAAGTTGTCGATCTCATGGACATAGCCGTGATCGACATTAATGGTGCCATCACGGTCAAGAAAAATTGCGGGTACGCTCTTCGCCACCTTTTATAGCTCCTTAATAAGGCATGTGACGCTAGTATCGCATGTTTCGACCTGCAAGAAAGTGCTCTTCGCATAAACCTGATTGATTTAGACGTCTGGATGCCTTAACATCCATTTCATTGACGGCGTTGCCCGTTCCAGGCATTCGAAATGCCACGACTAACTTAATGACGATAATAAATAATCAATGATAAAACTTTCGAATATCACCAAAGTGTTCCACCAGGGCACCCGCACCATCCAGGCGTTGAACAACGTCAGCCTGCATGTGCCAGCTGGACAAATTTATGGCGTTATCGGTGCCTCAGGCGCGGGTAAGAGTACGCTTATACGTTGTGTAAACCTGCTGGAGCGCCCAACCGAGGGTAGCGTGCTGGTAGATGGCCAGGAACTGACTACGCTGTCAGAATCCGAGTTGACCAAAGCTCGCCGCCAGATTGGTATGATTTTCCAGCATTTTAACCTGCTCTCTTCGCGTACTGTTTTTGGCAACGTGGCGCTGCCGCTGGAGCTGGACAACACGCCGAAAGACGAGATTAAACGTCGCGTGACAGAATTGCTGTCATTGGTTGGCCTTGGCGATAAGCATGATAGCTACCCGTCGAACCTTTCCGGCGGGCAGAAACAACGTGTGGCGATTGCCCGTGCATTAGCCAGCAATCCCAAAGTATTGCTGTGCGATGAAGCCACCAGCGCGCTGGACCCGGCAACCACGCGTTCTATTCTCGAACTGCTAAAAGACATCAACCGCCGTCTGGGTTTGACGATTCTGTTGATCACCCACGAAATGGACGTTGTTAAGCGCATTTGTGATTGTGTGGCGGTCATCAGCAATGGCGAACTGATCGAGCAAGACACGGTAAGCGAAGTGTTCTCGCATCCGAAAACGCCGCTGGCGCAGAAGTTTATTCAGTCAACCCTGCATCTGGATATCCCGGAAGATTATCAGGAACGTCTGCAAGCGGAGCCATTCGCAGACTGCGTACCGATGCTGCGCCTTGAGTTTACCGGCCAGTCGGTCGATGCCCCGCTGCTTTCTGAAACCGCGCGTCGTTTCAATGTCAACAACAACATTATTAGCGCGCAGATGGATTACGCCGGTGGCGTTAAGTTCGGCATCATGCTGACTGAAATGCACGGCACACAACAAGATACGCAAGCCGCCATTGCCTGGCTGCAGGAACACCATGTAAAAGTAGAGGTACTGGGTTATGTCTGAGCCGATGATGTGGCTGCTGGTTCGTGGCGTATGGGAAACGCTGGCAATGACCTTCGTATCCGGTTTTTTTGGGTTTGTGATTGGTCTGCCGGTTGGCGTCCTGCTTTATGTCACGCGTCCGGGGCAAATTATTGCTAACGCGAAGTTGTATCGTACCGTTTCAGCGATTGTGAACATTTTCCGTTCCATCCCGTTCATTATCTTGCTGGTATGGATGATTCCGTTTACTCGCGTTATTGTCGGTACATCGATTGGTTTGCAGGCAGCGATTGTTCCACTGACCGTTGGTGCAGCACCGTTTATTGCGCGTATGGTCGAGAACGCCCTGCTGGAGATCCCAACCGGGTTAATTGAAGCCTCCCGCGCAATGGGTGCCACGCCAATGCAGATCGTCCGTAAAGTGCTGTTACCGGAAGCGTTGCCGGGTCTGGTAAACGCCGCAACTATCACCCTGATTACCCTGGTCGGTTATTCCGCAATGGGTGGCGCAGTCGGTGCCGGTGGTTTAGGTCAGATTGGCTATCAGTATGGCTACATCGGCTATAACGCGACAGTGATGAATACGGTACTGGTATTGCTGGTCATTCTGGTTTATTTAATTCAGTTCGCAGGCGACCGCATCGTCCGGGCTGTCACTCGCAAGTAACGTTCAACACAACATAAATAATTGAAGAAGGAATAAGGTATGGCGTTCAAATTCAAAACCTTTGCGGCAGTGGGAGCCCTGATTGGATCACTGGCACTGGTAGGTTGCGGTCAGGATGAAAAAGATCCGAACCACATTAAAGTCGGCGTCATTGTCGGTGCCGAACAGCAGGTTGCAGAAGTCGCGCAAAAAGTCGCGAAAGACAAATATGGTCTGGACGTTGAACTGGTAACCTTCAACGACTATGTTCTGCCAAACGAAGCATTGAGCAAAGGCGATATCGACGCTAACGCTTTCCAGCACAAGCCGTATCTTGATCAGCAACTGAAAGATCGTGGCTACAAACTGGTAGCTGTAGGCAACACTTTTGTTTATCCAATTGCCGGTTACTCCAAGAAGATCAAATCTCTGGATGAACTGCAGGATGGTTCGCAGGTTGCCGTGCCAAACGACCCAACTAACCTCGGTCGTTCACTGCTGCTGCTGCAAAAAGTGGGCTTGATCAAACTGAAAGATGGCGTTGGCCTGCTGCCGACCGTTCTTGATGTTGTTGAGAACCCAAAAAACCTGAAAATTGTTGAACTGGAAGCACCACAACTGCCGCGCTCTCTGGACGACGCGCAAATCGCTCTGGCAGTTATCAACACCACCTATGCCAGCCAGATTGGCCTGACTCCGGCGAAAGACGGTATCTTTGTCGAAGATAAAGAGTCTCCGTACGTAAACCTGATCGTAACGCGTGAAGATAACAAAGACGCGGAAAACGTGAAGAAATTCGTCCAGGCTTATCAGTCTGACGAAGTTTATGAAGCAGCAAACAAAGTGTTTAACGGCGGTGCAGTTAAAGGCTGGTAATTTTTAGGCTGTTTCCACAATTTGTAATATCATTCAGGACGGGCGCTTGCCCGTCTTGTCATTTTTATAAGCGCCTGATTCAATATTGACGTTTTGATCATACATTGAGGAAATACTATGCGTGCTTTACCGATCTGTTTATTAGCACTCATGCTGAGCGGCTGTTCCATGTTAAGCAGATCCCCTGTCGAACCTGTTCAAAGCACCGCACCCCAGCCAAAAGCGGAGCCAGCAAAACCGAAAGCACCGCGCGCCACGCCGGTCCGAATTTATACTAATGCTGAAGAATTAGTCGGTAAGCCATTCCGCGATCTTGGGGAAGTCAGTGGTGATTCTTGCCAGGCCTCTAATCAGGATTCTCCGCCGAGCATCCCGACCGCGCGCAAACGAATGCAAATCAACGCCTCTAAAATGAAAGCCAATGCGGTTTTACTGCATAGCTGTGAAGTCACCAGCGGTACACCAGGCTGCTATCGTCAGGCTGTATGTATCGGTTCTGCGCTTAACATTACGGCAAAATGAGCAGTTTCCAGTTTGAGCAAATAGGCGTTATTCGCTCGCCCTATAAAGAAAAATTCGCCGTTCCGCGCCAGCCGGGTCTGGTAAAAAGCGCCAACGGCGAACTGCATCTCATTGCTCCCTACAACCAGGCCGACGCCGTTCGCGGCCTGGAAGCATTCAGCCATTTATGGATCCTTTTCGTCTTTCATCAAACGATGGAAGGCGGCTGGCGTCCGACTGTGCGTCCGCCTCGTCTTGGTGGTAATGCCAGAATGGGTGTTTTCGCTACACGCTCCACTTTTCGCCCTAACCCAATTGGTATGTCGCTGGTAGAGCTGAAAGAGGTTGTTTGCCATAAAGACAGCGTGATTCTGAAGCTCGGCAGTCTGGATCTGGTCGATGGTACGCCGGTAGTGGATATCAAACCGTATCTCCCCTTTGCCGAATCGCTTCCCGATGCCAGTGCCAGCTATGCGCAAAGTGCGCCAGCGGCAGAAATGCCGGTGAGTTTTACCGCAGAGGTCGAAAAGCAGCTTTTGACGCTGGAGAAGCGTTATCCGCAGTTAACGCTGTTTATCCGCGAAGTACTGGCGCAGGACCCGCGCCCGGCCTATCGTAAAGGTGAGGAAACGGGCAAAACCTATGCCGTCTGGCTACATGATTTTAACGTTCGCTGGCGCGTCACCGACGCAGGTTTTGAAGTCTTTGCGCTGGAACCGCGTTAAATTCACGCCCTTCTCTTTTGACATTTCTTTTGCACTGGTAAACTAAATCACTTTTTTTGTCCCAGGCTCGCCTTGAGCCTGTTCTACCTTCCAACTGGAACCGTAACAACATGCGTACTAGCCAATACCTGCTCTCCACTCTCAAGGAGACACCTGCCGACGCCGAGGTGATCAGCCATCAGCTGATGCTGCGCGCCGGGATGATCCGCAAGCTGGCCTCCGGGTTATATACCTGGCTGCCGACCGGCGTGCGCGTTCTGAAAAAAGTCGAAAACATCGTGCGTGAAGAGATGAACAACGCCGGTGCGATCGAGGTGTCGATGCCGGTGGTTCAGCCAGCCGATTTGTGGCAAGAGAGTGGTCGTTGGGAACAGTACGGTCCGGAACTGCTGCGTTTTGTTGACCGTGGCGAGCGTCCGTTCGTACTCGGCCCAACTCACGAAGAAGTGATCACTGACCTGATTCGTAACGAGCTTAGCTCTTACAAACAGCTGCCGTTGAACTTCTATCAGATCCAGACCAAGTTCCGTGATGAAGTGCGTCCGCGTTTCGGCGTCATGCGTTCCCGCGAATTCCTGATGAAAGATGCTTACTCTTTCCACACTTCTCAGGAATCCCTGCAGGAAACCTACGATGCAATGTATGCGGCCTACAGCAAAATCTTTAGCCGTATGGGGCTGGATTTCCGCGCCGTACAGGCTGACACCGGTTCTATCGGCGGCAGCGCCTCTCACGAATTCCAGGTGCTGGCGCAGAGCGGTGAAGACGATGTGGTTTTCTCCGACACCTCTGACTATGCAGCGAACATTGAACTGGCAGAAGCTATCGCGCCGAAAGAACCGCGCGCTGCTGCCACCCAGGAAATGACTCTGGTTGATACGCCGAACGCGAAAACCATCGCTGAACTGGTTGAACAGTTCAATCTGCCGATTGAGAAAACGGTTAAGACTCTGCTGGTTAAAGCGGTTGAAGGCAGTAGCTTCCCGCTGGTTGCGTTGCTGGTGCGTGGTGACCACGAGCTGAACGAAGTTAAAGCAGAAAAACTGCCACAGGTTGCCAGCCCGCTGACTTTCGCGACCGAAGAAGAAATTCGTGCCGTGGTTAAAGCAGGCCCAGGCTCACTGGGTCCGGTAAACATGCCGATTCCGGTGGTGATTGACCGTACCGTTGCGGCAATGAGTGATTTTGCTGCCGGTGCTAACATCGATGGCAAACACTACTTCGGTATCAACTGGGATCGCGATGTCGCCACCCCGGAAGTTGCTGATATCCGTAACGTGGTGGCAGGCGATCCAAGCCCGGATGGTCAGGGTACGCTGCTGATCAAACGTGGTATCGAAGTCGGTCACATCTTCCAGCTGGGTACTAAGTACTCCGAAGCACTGAAAGCCTCCGTTCAGGGCGAAGATGGTCGTAACCAGATCCTGACGATGGGTTGCTACGGTATCGGGGTAACGCGCGTTGTGGCTGCGGCAATTGAGCAGAACTACGACGAACGCGGCATCGTATGGCCTGATGCTATCGCACCGTTCCAGGTCGCAATTCTGCCGATGAACATGCACAAATCCTTCCGCGTACAGGAACTGGCCGAGAAACTGTACAGCGAACTGCGCGCGCAGGGTATCGAAGTGCTGCTGGATGACCGCAAAGAGCGTCCGGGCGTGATGTTTGCTGATATGGAACTGATCGGTATTCCGCACACTATTGTGCTGGGCGACCGTAACCTTGACAACGACGATATCGAATATAAATATCGTCGTAACGGCGAGAAACAGTTAATTAAGACTGGTGACATCGTCGATTATCTGGTGAAACAGATTAAAGGCTGATGCCAGAAAGGGTCCTGAATTTCAGGGCCCTTTTTTACATGGATTGTATAAAATGGATAAACCAAAGGCGTACTACCGCCTGCTTCTCCCCAGCTTTCTTTTACTTTCGGCCTGTACCGTTGATATCAGCCAGCCAGACTCATCAGCCACAGCGGTAGATGCCGAGGCGAAAACATGGGCAGTCAAATTCCAGCATCAAAGCTCTTTCACCGAACGATCAATAAAAGAAATAACCGAACCTGATCTCAAACCCGGCGATTTGCTGTTCTCCTCAAGCCTTGGGGTAACCTCATTTGGTATCCGCGTCTTCAGCACTTCCTCTGTAAGTCACGTTGCAATCTATTTGGGTGAAAATAACGTTGCAGAAGCGACTGGAGACGGCGTCCAGATTGTCCCCCTTAAAAAAGCCATGAGGCATAGCGATAAGCTTTTCGTCTTACGAGTCCCGGACCTTACCCCGCAACAAGCCACAGAAATCACCGCGTTCGCCAATAAAATCAAAAATAGCGGTTACAACTATCGCGGCATTGTCGAGTTCATTCCGTTTATGGTGACCCGCCAGATGTGCTCACTAAATCCTTTCTCCGAAGATTTTCGCCAACAGTGCGTCAGCGGCCTGGCGAAATCGCAGTTAAGCGGTGTGGGAGAAGGAGACAAAAAGTCGTGGTTTTGTTCGGAGTTTGTCACTGATGCATTTGCCAAAGCCGGGCATCCGCTTACGCTGGCGCAGTCAGGCTGGATTAGCCCTGCCGATCTAATGCATATGCGTGCTGGTGATGTCTCTGCGTTTAAGCCAGAAACACAGTTACAGTATATTGGGCACCTGAAGCCAGGAATTTATATCAAAGCGGGTCGCTTTGTTGGGCTGACTCGGTGATAAAAGCCAGCCTCGTGCACAAAATGCCGGATGCGGCGTAAACGCCTTATCCGGCCTACAAAATCGTGTTAATTCAAAATGTTGCACTATATGCTGTAGGCCTGATAAGCGCAGCGCATCTGGCAATTTTGCGTTTGTTTCTGCCTCAAGCAGGTTTACTGACTCAAACTACTGCAATCCTTGTTCGGGTAAAATTTACCCGCCGTATCGGGCGCTAATACTTTGGTCGGCGCACCGGTATCCGGGTTAGCCTCAAGCGTAAAGTGACCTTCTACAGACAGTAACACGGATTTTTCACTGTTACCGCGCGCAGCCAGGTAGCCCCGTTCCAGCTCTGCGTTATTCGCTACCATGAAACGTTTTCCGGTCGCGCAATCAGTAAAGGTCGCCGCATCAGCCATATAAAAATACATGCCACGCAGAGTCATCGGTGTCATGGGGAGGCTGGACTTTGCAGGTTCCAGCGTGTAGTTGAACTGCGATTCAATCGGATTACCTTCACGATCGAGCATCTCCAGCGCATCCCCTTTCGCCCGATAATATGACTTTTCACCTTTGCTGTCGGTTAATACCAGCTTGTCAGCGGTTCGCGCCCATGTACCGTAGGAAGCGAAAGAGGAAGGCTCTTCACGCGCCCCCAGATAACGTTCATTCATCACCCATGTTCCGTCTTTTTCGAGGAACAGAGAGGTTTCGATTCCTTCGCAATCGGCACACGGCAGCACGCCGCGCCAACTTTGCGGCATCGGTTTCAGTTCGGCAGCCTGCGCCGGAGAAAGCGTATCGACTTCGGCCCGATTATTACATCCCATTAGAGTAAAGAGGCTGATTACAGCCATCGCTGTCACTATCGCTTTTTTCACCATCCATTCCTTACTTTTTATTCCCGACCGCTGCGCACTTTGCTGCGCATCGCCTTCACGCTTGATTTTTGTGCTTTCGACGCCAGCCTGCGCTCTTTCGATGCACGGGTGGGGCGCGTGGGTCGTCGGGCTTTTTGTTCTGTTGTTAATTCTTTAATCACAGCCACCAGCCGGGCCAGTGCCGCTTCGCGGTTCAGTTCCTGACTGCGGTATTCCTGTGCCTTAATGACAATCACGCCATCACTGCTGATCAAATGATGGCTGGCGGCGAGCAGACGCTCTTTGTAATACTCTGGCAGGCTGGACGCCCGAATGTCAAAACGCAGATGAATAGCCGTTGAGGTCTTATTAACATGCTGCCCGCCCGCGCCCTGTGCACGAATGGCAGTGATCTCAAGCTCACCATCGGGGATAGCGACATGTCGGGAAATCACAATCATGAAGGTTGTTGCCAGGCGGTTAAGTTCACTTCCAGATTATTCTTATCATCCGATAACCAGATAACACCATCCTGAATCGTTGCCTGCAGCGTCATGGTACGATCGGCAAAGGCGCTCACTTTTGCCAGTTGCTCGTCGTCCAGATACCAGACGGAAAGATTGGCAAACTGCGCGCATTTGCTCTGATTTTGCTGCCACCAGATTTGCGCGGCCCGACTATTATAGGCAAACAGCGCCACTTCTGCGGCCTGAGTACAGGCTTTCTTAACCCGCCGCTCATCCGGCAGCCCCAGCTCAATCCACAAATCAATGCCCAGGTGATCGTTACGCAGCCACGCTTCCGGCTCATCATCGGCACACAAGCCACGGGTAAATTGCAAACGTTCATCAGCATATTTCAGCCACGCCAGCAGGCGCAGCATCATACGCTCCTGGGTTTCTGAAGGATGGCGCGCCAGCGTCAGAGAGGCATCGAGAAACTGGTTGCGGTCGAGATCGGCTACATTAACCGTCGCTTTATAAATTGTCGCTTTAAGCGCCATAAGAAAACTCCTTTCGAATCAGGAGGCCATTGTAACGGAATACGTGCAGTTGCGACGCTGATATTGCAGAAATGAGTGTGGTATAGTCACCTTGCGAAACAGAGTTTATCTTCGTAGGCTTAGACTTGCATCCACGGTTAAGTCAGAGTGCTGACAGGAGGGCATGTGGAAAAATATTGTGAGTTAATACGCAAGCGGTACGCGGAAATCGCCAGCGGAGACTTAGGATACGTTCCGGACGCGCTGGGCTGCGTTTTGAAAGTGCTGAATGAAATGGCTGCCGACGACGCCCTTTCAGAGGCTGTCAGGGAAAAAGCAGCATACGCTGCGGCAAACTTACTGGTGAGCGATTATGTCAATGAATGATACGTATCAACCAATCAATTGTGATGATTACGATAATCTTGAGCTCGCCTGCCAGCATCATTTAATGCTGACACTTGAGATGAAAGATGGTGAAAAATTGCAGGGGAAGGCCAGCGATTTAGTCTCCCGCAAAAATGTGGAGTATCTGGTCGTCGAAGCCGCTGGCGAAACCCGCGAGCTACGTCTGGATAAAATTACCAGCTTTAGCCACCCGGAAATCGGTACGGTGGTGGTGAGCGAGTCCTGATTGACTTTCGCCGGATGCGACGTTTGATGCGTCATATCCGGCCTTCACTTAACTAAGCGTTCTATTCCAGATAAAACTTACACCATTCTCACCTTCAGCCACACCTTCTTGCGTCACAAATACCCCTGCCGCCGCAATCAGCGTTTCGCCATAAAACAGCAGTGGCGTGGTGTCACGTAGCCACGGCGGCACGCCCAGCTCTTGCCAGATTTTCTTTAGCTTACGTCCGCCGTTACGCCCGACAATATGCAGCAATCCTGGCGCTTTGAAACGCACGCTGACCGCTGCGTCTGCACGCGGAGGGCGAATATCGCCTCCCGCATTAAGCTGTACACTTCCCAGCCCCGCCGGTAATTCCAGCGGTTGAAGCCACGTCTGCCACGGCACAATGTTTTCGCTTTGCCCGGTGACGGATTTAATCCACCACAGTTGCGACTGATAGCGTCGGATTTCAAACGCGCCCAAGCGTAAACAGGGGGAGGCATCTTCCCGCGCCAGCGCCACTTCCTGCCAGATCCTCACCAGCGCGTCGCGGGAAGGCATCGGTGCATTCTGCCCTGCCAGCCAGCGGCGAATAATCGCCGCGCGACGGGCATCACTCATCGCCAGCATTGGCGCAATCTGCAGCGTCCCCTGCGGCGATTGACAGTGTGCTAAATCATCTGCCAGCAGTTCATCCAGCAGGCTCTCTTGTTCAGCACAAAGTGCGGCGCTGCGGGCCGTTGTTTCGGCAAAATGCGGCCAACGCTGCTGCAATAACGGCACTACGCGCAGGCGCAGGAAATTACGATCGTAGGAATCATCCTGATTACTTTCGTCTTCAATCCAGCGTAAATCATGCTCACGCGCCCACAGCTCCAGTTCCCCCCGCGTGCGGGCGAGCAACGGGCGGATAAGCCGCGTTCCGGCAAAATCGGAGACTTCCCCCATAGCCGAAAGCCCGGCAGGGCCGCTACCGCGTTTTAGCGCCAGCAGAAAGGTTTCACATTGATCGTCAAGATGCTGCGCGGTAACCAGCACTTCGCCAGGTAACAAGGTACGAGCAAATGCCTGATAACGCGCCTGCCGTGCCTGGGCCTCAATACCTAGCCCCTCTTGCGCAAGTTGTACGCGCTCAACCACCAGTGGCACCTGCCACTGTTGGCAGATATTTTCGCAATGCGTAACCCAGGCATCGGCATTGGCACTTAAACCGTGATGCACATGGATAGCGCGCAGAGTGACGTCCGGATTTTCCATCCGCCACTGCACCAGCTGATGCAGCAGAACGGTAGAGTCAAGCCCGCCGCTAAAGGCCACCAGAATCTGGCGTGAGGTGAGAAGTTGTCTATTCAGCGTGAGTGTCATGATGGTGCGATTTTACAGTAGCAATGCCCGGCACGTTACCGGGCAAATGCGGCGATGACAAGCCTTACTGCTCATACAGTTCCAGCGGCAGCCCGTCAGGATCGTTAAAGAACGTGAAGCGTCTTTGCGTGTATGGATCGACACGGATGGCTTCACACTTCACGTTATGGCTTTGCAAGTGCACCACTGCCGCATCGATATCATCAACGCTAAACGCCAGATGCCGCAGGCCGCAGGCTTCCGGTCGGCTGGGGCGCTCCGGCGGGAACGGAAATGAGAAAAGTTCAATCACATATTGTCCGTTAAGCGCCAAATCTCCTTTCCACGAATCGCGCTCTTCACGATAGACTTCACTTTGCAGCGTGAAGCCGAGAATATCGCAGTAGAAAGCTTTGCTCACCGCATAATCCGTCGCAATAATCGCAATATGGTGAACCTGTTTTAAACCCAACATAGAATCTCCTGCATTGATATGATACGCACGTGCATCGCGATATATTGATAATACGCATAAATTGCAGGAAAGATGAATCAGACATTTACACTGACTTTAAAACAACATCTCAAACGCCTGTAATAGCGGTTGAGATGCGGTTTGGTGAAGCGTTTTACAGGAGATTACTCTGCGCTATTCTTGCTAACACTCTCAGCAATGCGGCGCAAATATTCGTTATTCTTAAACGCTATCATAATTAATTCGAAAGTCATACGACAGCTTATAAGACCAATGACGGTATAAGCTAACCCTAAGAGAAAGTTTCCGCTAAATATGGAGAAGACACCGCCTATCAGTGTCAGCACCATAGCCAGCCAGTAAAAAAACACCAGTACACGCGGCATAAGAAGACGATCAAATCCTAAAATTGCTTTCATATTTTATCCTTAAAAATTCTATGAGCCTGATAAATTTATATTATTTTTAACTACTGTGTATATTGGTATATGCCTCCGAAATCGGAGTTATCAACATGAGTTCAAGAGTTTTTGGGATGAGGGAAATGAAAGTAAGATTATCTAAATGTATTTATAATATGACTAAATAAACCACATACAAAAAAGGTCACCGAAGTGACCCTTTTCAGAACATTTGCTGATTACGCGTAGCCGTAGCTCATCAGGCGCTGATAACGACGATTTTTTAAATCTTCAGTGCTTAACACGTCGAGATCGGCCAGATCCGCCAGCAGTTGCGCTTTCAAAGACGCCGCCATCGCTTCCGGGTTACGGTGAGCGCCGCCCAGCGGTTCCGGGATGATGGAGTCGATCAATTTCAGTTCTTTCAGACGCGGAGCGATGATGCCCATCGCTTCAGCCGCCAGCGGCGCTTTATCGGCGCTCTTCCACAGAATGGAAGCACACCCTTCCGGCGAGATAACAGAATAGGTGCTGTATTGCAGCATATTCACTTTATCGCCCACGCCAATCGCCAGCGCGCCACCAGAACCACCTTCACCAATAACGGTACAAATAGTCGGTACGCTCAGGCGAGACATTTCACGCAGGTTACGCGCGATGGCTTCAGACTGACCACGCTCTTCTGCGCCCACGCCTGGATATGCCCCCGGTGTGTCGATAAAGGTGATGATTGGCATCTTAAAGCGTTCAGCCATTTGCATCAGACGCAGTGCTTTGCGGTAACCTTCTGGCGCTGGCATACCAAAGTTACGGCGAATTTTTTCTTTGGTTTCACGACCTTTCTGGTGACCAATAATCATCACCGGACGACCATCGAGACGGGCGATACCACCAACGATAGCTTTGTCATCTGCATACGCGCGATCACCTGCCAGTTCGTCAAATTCATCAAATGCCAGGCGAACGTAATCCAGGGTATAAGGACGCTGTGGATGGCGAGCCAGTTGCGCAATTTGCCATGCACCGAGATCGGCGAAGATTTTACGCGTCAGTTCTACGCTTTTTTCACGCAGACGATGCACTTCTTCATCGATGTTAATATCCAGTTTCTCATCCTGGCGGCTAACCGCAGTCAGAGAATCGATTTTCGCTTCCAGCTCTGCAATCGGCTGTTCAAAATCAAGGAAATTCAGACTCATAGTATTCCTGTATTAGTCAAACTCCAGTTCCACCTGCTCCGAACCAATGAGGCCACGGAGATCGTTTAATAAACGATCGCTCGGAGAGACACGCCACGTCGCGCCAAAACGCAACCGCGCACGTGCATCCGCCCTCTGATAGTAGAGATGTACTGGAATTGTCCCAGAGCGGTGGGGTTCCAGAGACTGACGGAGTCGGTTTAAAAGCTGGTCATCAATTTGCCTGTCCGTCAGCGAGATAGCAAGCCCGCGAGCATATTTTTCCCGGGCTTCGTCAATATCCATCACTTCGCGAGCGGTCATTTTAAGCCCACCGCTGAAGTCATCAAAGCTGACCTGTCCGCTGACGATAAGTATGCGGTCTTTTTCCAGCAATTGCTGGTATTTATCCAGGGCGTCAGTAAACAACATGACTTCCAGCCGCCCGGAACGGTCATCCAGCGTGCAGATACCGATACGATTGCCGCGCTTGGTGACCATAACCCGCGCGGCAATAACGAGCCCCGCAGCCGTGGTGACTTTACCACGTTCTGTCGGGTGCATGTCTTTCAGCCTTACGCCTCCGACATAACGCTCAATCTCTTTTAAATACTGGTTGATAGGGTGGCCCGTCAGGTACAGACCTAACGTTTCACGTTCCCCATCTAACACCACCTGTTCCGGCCACGGCTGGCAGCTAGCGTAAGATTGTTCAATTTGCTCCGGCTCTTCCGCCAGTACGCCAAACATATCGGCCTGGCCGATGGCTTCTGCTTTCGCGTGTTGATCTGCCGCTTTTAACGCATCGCCCAGCGAGTTCATCAGCGCCGCGCGGTGTGGCCCCAGACGGTCAAACGCCCCGGACATGATCAGTTTTTCCAGCACACGACGGTTCAACTTTTTGGTGTCGGTGCGGGCGCAGAGATCAAACAGTTCGCGAAAGTAGCCGCCTTTATTACGGGCTTCGATGATGGCCTCAATTGGCCCCTCACCTACCCCTTTGATGGCGCCAATACCATACACGATTTCGCCGTCATCGTTGACGTGGAAATGGTAAAGACCGGAGTTTATATCTGGTGGCAGGATTTTCAGCCCCATCCGCCAGCACTCATCCACCAGGCCAACCACCTTCTCGGTATTATCCATATCGGCGGTCATCACCGCCGCCATAAACTCTGCCGGATAGTGCGCTTTCAGCCATAACGTTTGATATGACACCAAAGCATAGGCCGCAGAGTGCGATTTGTTAAATCCGTAACCGGCGAATTTCTCCACCAGGTCGAAGATTTTCATCGCCAGTTCGGCGTTGATCCCGTTCTTTTCTGCACCTTCAGCAAAAACAGAACGCTGCTTAGCCATCTCTTCCGGCTTTTTCTTACCCATCGCACGACGCAACATATCTGCACCGCCGAGGGTATAACCAGAAAGTACCTGGGCAATCTGCATTACCTGTTCCTGATACAGGATAATGCCGTAAGTCGGTTCCAGTACTGGTTTCAGACTTTCATGCTGCCACTGCACGTCCGGATAGGAGATCTCTTCGCGACCATGTTTACGGTCGATAAAGTTATCCACCATCCCTGATTGCAACGGACCGGGGCGGAATAGTGCCACCAGTGCGATCATATCTTCGAAGCAGTCAGGTTGCAGACGCTTGATCAGGTCTTTCATGCCGCGCGATTCAAGCTGGAATACCGCCGTGGTTTCCGAGCGTTGCAGCATGTCAAAACTTTTCTTGTCATCCAGCGGGATCGCAGCGATATCCAGCGGCGGCTCGCCATTCTTCGCCCGCCGCTTGTTGATCATCTCCAGCGCCCAGTTGATGATGGTGAGCGTACGCAAACCGAGGAAGTCGAACTTCACCAGCCCGGCGTATTCAACGTCGCTTTTATCAAACTGCGTGACCGGATGTTTGCCCTCTTCATCGCAATAAAGCGGCGCAAAATCGGTAATTTTGGTCGGCGCGATAACCACCCCACCGGCGTGTTTACCGGCGTTACGGGTGACCCCTTCCAGTTTGCGCGCCATGTCGATCAGCGCCTTAACTTCTTCGTCCGCTTCGTAGATTTCCGGCAGCTGCGGCTCTGCTTCAAACGCTTTCGCCAGCGTCATCCCCGGATCGGGCGGGATCAGTTTCGAGATACGATCGACAAAGCCATACGGATGCCCCAGCACGCGGCCTACGTCGCGGATCACCGCTTTTGCCGCCATCGTACCGAAGGTGATGATCTGCGATACCGCATCGCGACCGTACATGTCCGCCACGTGTTCGATAACCTGGTCGCGTTTCTCCATACAGAAGTCAACGTCGAAGTCAGGCATGGAGACACGTTCCGGGTTAAGGAAACGTTCGAACAGCAGGTCAAATTCCAGCGGATCGAGGTCGGTGATTTTCAGCGCATAAGCCACCAGAGAACCCGCACCGGAGCCACGACCTGGCCCTACCGGTACGCCGTTATCTTTCGACCACTGGATAAATTCCATAACGATGAGGAAGTAGCCGGGGAAGCCCATCTGGTTGATAACCTGAAGTTCAGTATCCAGACGTTCGTCATATTCCGGGCGACGCTTAAGACGTTCTTCCTCGTCAGGGAATAAAAATGCCAGACGCTCTTCCAGCCCTTCTTTTGCGCGCTTGACCAGATAATCTTCGGTGCTCATGTCCCCGGTCGGGAACTGTGGCAGGAAGTATTCACCCAGACGCACAGTTACGTTACAACGTTTGGCGATCTCAACGGTGTTGGCAAGGGCTTCGGGGATGTCGGCAAACAGCTCGCACATCTCCTCTTCGCTACGCATATATTGCTGCGGCGAATAGTTACGTGGGCGTTTAGGATCATCGAGAGTAAAGCCGTCGTGGATCGCGACGCGGATTTCGTGCGCGTCAAAGTCGCTGCTGTCGATAAAGCGCACGTCGTTGGTCGCCACGACGGGCAAACCGCGCGCTTCCGCCAGTTCTACCGCCGCGTGCAGATAGCTTTCTTCGTCCGGCCTGCCGGTGCGAATCAATTCGAGAAAATAGCGATCCGGGAAGTGTTCTTCATAAAACGCAACACACTCATCCACCAGCGTGCTGTTACCACGCAAAAGGCTGCGTCCGACGTCGCCCATGCGCCCGCCGGAAAGGAGGATCAGCCCTTCGTTTAATTCGATAAGCCAGTCGCGATCGATGATTGGCCCGGCTGCACCGTACCCGCGCTGATACGCTTTTGAGATCAGCAACGTCAGATTCTGATAGCCGGTATTGTTAGCCGCCAGTACCGTCAGGTGAGTTAACTCATCCCCCAACAGATCGCACTGGACGTTAAAATCCGCCCCGACGATGGGTTTAATCCCTGCGCCATGTCCCGCTCCGTAGAACTTCACCAGACCGCAAAGGTTGGTGAAATCGGTGATCGCCAGTGCTGGCATACCCAACGCCGCCGCCTTTTTTACCAGCGGCGCGGTTTTTGCCAGGCCATCGATCATCGAGTAGTCGCTGTGCACCCGTAGGTGAACGAAACGTGGTTCAGACATCTTCAGATTCCGGTTTACTTAATCTCGACACAAGAATCAGGACGCAAGTCCCAGTGCGCGTTTGACAGGGCCAAAGCTGCGCCGATGGTGTTCGGTCGCGCCGTGTTCAGCCAGTTTTTCAAGATGAAAAGCTGTTGGATACCCTTTGTGTTGGGCAAAACCATATTGTGGATAAACGATGTCCAGCGCCGCCATTTCAGCGTCGCGCGTGACTTTCGCCAGAATAGACGCGGCACTGATTTCCGGCACGCGGCTGTCGCCTTTAACTACAGCCATCGACGGCATCGGTAATTTCGGACAGCGGTTACCATCAATCAACACATATTCCGGCGCAATATGCAGCCCCGCAACCGCACGCTGCATCGCCAGCATGGTCGCGTGTAGAATATTCAGTTCGTCGATTTCATAGGGTTCCGCGCGACCCAGACTCCAGCTTAACGCTTTCTCTTTAATCTCTTCATACAACGCCAGACGGCGTTTTTCGCTCAGCTTTTTGGAATCATTTAGCCCGACAATCGGACGCGCCGGGTCGAGGATCACGGCAGCGGTGACAACCGCGCCAACCAACGGCCCGCGCCCGACTTCATCCACACCCGCAACAAGCTGCGTGTGCGGATAAACAAATTCGATCATTGTGCTAACTCCAGAACGGCTTGTGCCGCCTGCTCATCGGCATTGCAGCGGATCTGCTGATGCAGTTCGCGGAAGGTGTCGTGCATTGCGTGGCTGGTTTTACCATCCGCCAACAGCGGTAACAGCGCCGCAGCCAGTTTTTGCGGCTCACACTCTTCCTGCAATAACTCTTTGACTAACTCTCTGCCAGCCAGCAAATTGGGTAGAGAGACATAATCAGTTTTCACCAGTCGCTTCGCCAGCCAGAAGGTGAAAGGCTTCATGCGATACCCCACCACCATCGGGCATTTCGCCAGCATACACTCGAGTGCCGCCGTGCCCGACGCCAGTAACGCCGCATCGCTTGCCACCATCGCCTCACGCCCCAATCCATCTAAGAGATGAACAGCAAGGTCTGGCGCAACTTCAGCTTTGATGCGTTCAAACTGCTCGCGGCGTTTGGCATTCACCAGCGGCACCACAATCTCAAGATCGGGATATGTTTGGCGCAAAAGCTGGGCCGTTTTCAGGAAATCGGCACTAAGCATCTCAACTTCCTCGCCACGACTGCCAGGCAGCAACGCCAGGCAGTGGGCATCGTGGGGTATCCCCAACACATCACGGGCGGCGTTTTTATCTGGATCTAACGGCATGGCATCAGCCATGGTGTGACCGATAAAACGGCACGGCACGTTGTATTTGTCATAAAACGCTTTTTCGAAAGGCAGAAATGCGAGCACCAGATCGGTGGCTCTGCCTATTTTGAAAACGCGTTTCTGTCGCCACGCCCACACGGACGGACTGACGTAATGAATGGTTTTGATACCCTGCTTTTTGAGGTTACCTTCGAGGGTAATATTGAAGTCAGGCGCATCAATGCCGACAAAAACATCTGGCTTTAGCTCACCAAAACGTTTCGTCAGATCGGCTCGAATATGCAGTAAGCGACGCAAACGACCGAGCACTTCAACAATGCCCATCACCGCCAGCTCTTCCATTTCGTACCAGGCTTCGCAGCCTTCAGCCTGCATCCGAGGCCCGGCAACACCAACAAAGCGGGCGTTGGGCACACGCTCTTTCAGAGCGCGGATTAAACCGGCTCCCAGGATATCGCCGGAGGTTTCTCCGGCGACCAGGGCAATCGTTAATGGACGCTGTTCAGCCATTAACGAATCAGACCGCGCGTTGAGCGTGCAAAGAAATCGGTAAACGCTTTCACTTCCGGATAAGTTTCCGCCAGTTCAGCAATTTCCGGTTTCACTTCATCGAGCGTTTTTCCGCTGCGATAAATCAGCTTATACGCATTGCGGATAGCGGTAATCGCCTCACGGCTAAAACCGCGACGCTTCAGCCCTTCGATATTGACACCGAACGGCGTTGCGTGGTTACCCTGCGCAATAACATAAGGAGGGACGTCCTGCGCCACACCGGAGCAACCGCCAACCATCACGTGCGCACCAATGATGCAGAACTGATGGACTGCGGTCATGCCGCCGATGATCGCGAAGTCATCTACCGATACGTGCCCCGCCAGCGTTGCGTTGTTGGCGAGAATACAGCGGTTACCTACCGTACAATCGTGCGCAATGTGAGCATTGATCATCAGTAAGTTGTCGCTGCCCACCTTCGTCAATCCACCGCCCTGGACTGTGCCACGATGAATGGTGACGCTTTCGCGAATGCGGTTACGATCGCCGATTTCCACACGGGTCGGTTCGCCAGCATATTTCAGATCCTGGTTAACTTCGCCGATGGAGGCGAACTGATAAATCTCATTGTCGCGACCAATTTTAGTATGGCCATTCACGACAACGTGAGATTTCAGTACGGTACCCTCACCAATTTCGACATGGGGTCCAACGATACAAAAAGGACCAATGTGAGCATTGGCGCCAATCGACGCGCCCTCTTCCACAATGGCGGTTGGATGCACAAAGGCGGATTTATCAATCACGTATCAGGCCTCCCGGCTACGAGCACACATCATCGTTGCTTCGCAAACTACTTTACCGTCGACCAGAGCAACCCCTTTAAAACGGGTCAGGCCACGGCGCGTTTTTTCGAAAGTGACTTCCATGATCATTTGATCGCCTGGCACGACCGGGCGCTTAAAGCGCGCTTCGTCAATACCGGCGAAGTAGTACAGCTCACCCGGTTCCAGTTTTCCTACGCTTTTAAACGCCAGAATACCTGTTGCCTGTGCCATTGCTTCCAGAATCAGCACACCCGGGAAAATCGGTTTTCCAGGGAAATGGCCCTGGAAGAATGGCTCATTGACAGAGACATTTTTTACTGCGCGCAGAAAACGACCTTCTTCAAAATCCAGCACGCGATCCACCAGTAAGAACGGGAAACGGTGTGGCAGAAGTTCTAAAATCTCTTCAATCTGCAGAGTATGAGTGTTAGTAGTCAAGATACTCTTCCTGTCAAAATATAAGAAACGACAATAATAACACGGCCTGCCGCAATCGTAAGAATGAGACAGGCCGTAAAGTTTGGCGAACAAAAGATGGAACGTTAGTCTTGTTGATTAACCTTGCGCTCAAGCGATTTCAGACGCTTGCTCATATCATCAATGTTCATCACCAGTGCAGCGGTTTTGCGCCAGACTTTGTTGGGTTGCAGCGGAATGCCTGAGGAATAGACGCCAGGTTCAGTGATAGGACGCATCACCATACCCATGCCCGTAACCGTCACTTTATCGCATATTTCCATATGCCCGTTGATTACGCTGGCACCGCCGATCATGCAGTAACGACCAATTTTCAGGCTGCCCGCCATAATGACGCCACCGGCAACCGCCGTATTGTCGCCAATCACAACGTTATGTGCAATCTGGCACTGGTTATCAATGATCACGCCATTACCGATAATGGTGTCATCCAGAGCACCACGATCGATGGTAGTACAGGCGCCGATCTCCACGCGATCGCCAATAATCACGCGACCAATCTGAGGGATCTTCACCCAGTTACCACGATCGTTGGCATAGCCAAAACCGTCCGCGCCTACCACCGTTCCGGATTGGATCAGGCAATTCTGACCGATCTGGATCTCATGGTAAATGGTTACGTTCGCCCAAAGGCGCGAACCTGCGCCGATTTTGCTGTTTTTACCAACGAAGCAACCGGCACCAATAATCACGTTATCGCCCAGCTCAACACCGGACTCAATCACCGCGTTCGCGCCAATCGAAACGTTGTTACCCAGCTTCGCCGTCGCGTCGATCACTGCACTGGGTGCAATGTCCTGCGCGGGCTGCGGCGTGGTATCTAAAATTTGCGCCATGCGCGCGTAAGTCAGGTAGGGATTCTTCACTACCAGCGCGGCACTTTTCGCGAAAGGAAGATCGTCCTGGGTCATGACAACCGCAGACGCCTGGCACAAGCCTAAATGCTCACGGTATTTTGGGTTAACCATGAACGTGATGTGACCTGTTTGTGCAGATTGCATGGACGCAACGCCGGTGATGACGATATCGCCATCACCGTGTAGTTCTGCATCCAACTGCTGCGCTAAATCAGCCAGTCGAATTGAAGGCATTACTTATTTAACCTGTTTCAGTACGTCGGCAGTGATGTCTTTTACATCGCTGCTGTTGTAAGCAACGGCGTTTGCATCAACAACCAGATCGATATCCTGGCTGTTGGCAACGGATTTCACAGCAGTCTGGATACGAGTAACCAGTTTGCCGCGTTCTTCGTTGGAACGACGTGCGCGATCCTGCTCAAAAGCCTGCGCTTTCTGAGCAAAAGTCTGGCGCTGAGCCATCACGTCTTTTTCCAGCTTAGTACGATCGCTACCGGCTTTCATAGACTGCAGCTTTTTCATTTTAGCTTGCAGATCGGTTTCCATACGCTGCAGTTCGCTGGCACGGCCTTTGAACTCATTTTCCAGCGTGTTAGAAACACCGGTTTTCTGTGCTACCTGCTGGAACAGGCTGCCCATATTGACGATTGCAATTTTGTCAGCCGCCTGAGCAGAAGTTGCCAGTGCTAAACCGAGACCTGCAGCTAATAACCACTTTTTCACAATAAACTCCTTACCATCCCATTTGCACCGGAGGGTGCAGTTCTTTGCGTGGCCCGGCGATCTTATATTGATCGCCTAAAGTCATCGCTACACTACCACTACATTCCTTTGTGGAGAACACTTACCAGGTTTTACCGATGTTAAACTGGAACTGTTCTGCCTTGTCTCCATCGTACTTTTTGAACGGCTGGGCGTAGGAGAACACCAACGGCCCCAATGGGGACATCCATTGTAATGCGATACCCGCAGACATACGGATATTGCTTGGATCGCTATAGTCCGGATATCCAGAATATTGGCTGGAATCCCAGTTTGTATCCCAAACGGTGCCCATATCCCAGAAGAAGGAAGTACGAACCGAGTTAGCATACTTGTCGCTAATGAATGGCGTCGGGGTGATGAGTTCGAGGCTGGCAACCGCCATGGCGTTACCACCTACAGCATCATCCGATTTACACAGGTCTTTCGCTCCGTCCTGAGTCGCACATTCGTAATCGTAGTCCGGATCATAATTACTGGCCTGATGCGGGAAGTAAACTGCTTTCGGACCAATGGTGTTGGACTGGAAGCCACGCACGGTGCTGGAACCACCGGCATAGAAGTTCTCGTAGAACGGCATCTCTTTGCCGCCTAAACCATCACCGTAACCCCAACGAGTACGACCCAGAACAACCCATTTGTGATCGTCATCGATCGGTACATAAGTCGCCGTGTCTAACGTCACTTTGTAGTATTCGTTATCCGATCCCGGAATGGTCACTTTACCCGTCAAGTTGACACGCGAACCATCTGTCGGGAAGTACCCACGGTCAAGTTTGTTATAGGTCCAACCATAGTTGAACGTGAAGTCGTCCGTTTTGAAGCTGTTATCCTGATCAGAGGTGCTCGGATGTTCACCCATAGAGTACAGATAACGCCACATCGCAACCTGCGGCTGCATGTTGGACAGGGAGTTATGCACATAACCCAGACCTGCACGCAACGAGTTATATTCGTTGATCGGGAAGCCCAACGTCACGTCTGTACCATAACTCTTGTTGGTATAGTCGGACAGGTCGGCGTCATCTGCCTGGAAGTCATTATAGAAGAGACGGCCACCGAGGCTTACGCCATCTACGGTGAAGTACGGGTTGGTTACCGACAGTTCAGCATAGGTCTGGTAATCGTTTTTGGTTCCGTTGATACCAACAGCATAACCCGTACCTAACCAGTTATCCTGTTGCACGCCAGCCTGGAAGCTCACGCCACTTTCAGTACCGTAACCAATACCAAAGTTGAAGCTACCGGTGTTACGTTCTTTGACCTTGTAGACCACATCAACCTGATCCGGGCTACCCGGAACACGCTGAGTGTCAGTGTCGACTGTTTCAAAGAAGCCCAGACGATTCAGACGCTCTTTACCCTGATCGACCAGATCGCTACCCAGCCATGCCCCTTCCATCTGGCGCATTTCACGGCGCAGAACAGCATCTTTCGACGTGTCGTTACCTTCAAAACGGATCTTACGCACATAGAAACGGTTACCCGCATCAACGTTCACACGTAATTTAACGGTCTTGTCGGCATCGTTAATTTCAGGCATCGACTGTACGCGCGGATAGGCATAACCATAGCGACCGAGAAGCTTTTTAATGTCATCTTCCATTTTGGTCACTTTGGTGCCGTTATACAGCTCGCCCGGCTCGATCTTAGTCAACTGCTCAATTTCAGCGGAGTGCCCGGCAAGGTTACCGCTCACTTCAACGCCAGAAAGCTTGTACTGATCGCCTTCGGTGATGTTCACCGTGACGTAGATACCTTTTTTATCCGGCGTCAGACTGACCTGGGTCGAGTCGATGTTGAAACGGGCATAACCGCGATCCAGATAGTAACTGCGCAGGGTTTCAAGGTCGCCCGCCAGTTTCTGTTTCTGGTATTTACGATCGCCTACCACGTTCCACCACGGCACTTCGTCACGCAGCTGGAAATGAGAGATCAGTTCGTCGGTGGTGAAAGCATGGTTACCAACAATATTGATTTGTTGGATTTCTGCTGACACACCTTCCTGGAACACCAGTTTAAGGTCAACACGGTTACGCGGCAGTGGAGTCACGACAGCTTTTACGCTGGCGCTATATTTACCGACGCTGTAGTAGAAGTCTTCCAGACCTTTTTCGATATCAGCAATGGTGGTGCGATCAAGAGATTCGCCCACACGCACGCCAGAAGCCTCGAGGTTTTGCTTCAGCATGTCATCTTTCACCGATTTGTTCCCGGAGAAAGTGATGCTGGCAATGGTCGGACGTTCTTTTACCTGAACCAGAAGGGTATCACCATCACGAAGGACACGAACATCCTCAAAGTTGCCGGTAGCAAACAGAGCGCGAATGGTATTACTGATATCTTCATCATTAACCGTGTCGCCTGTGCGCACCGGCATACTGAGGAGGGCCGCACCAACGGCGACACGCTGAAGGCCTTCGAAATGAATATCTTTCACTACGAACCCTTCAGCACCGTATACGGTGGCGCTGCTAAACAGCAGCGACGCTATGAGCAACTTTTTCATCGCCATCGTTATTATGCGTTCTTCCTAACTAACTCTCATAACCGAGAGAAATCATTGAAAAGTGCAAGCCCCATTAACAGCACCAGCAGAATCGAGCCAATGCGATAACAAAAGTCTTGAACCCGCTCGGATACCGGTCCGCCCTTGATCTTTTCGATCGCAAGGAACAGCAGATGCCCCCCGTCAAGTACGGGCAACGGAAACAGGTTAATTATCCCTAAGTTCACGCTAATAAGCGCAAGAAACGGTAGATAATAAACAACCCCGAGTTCCGCTGTCATCCCAGCCCCCTTGGCGATAGAGATCGGCCCACTGAGGTTGTTCAGTTTCACATCACCGGTGATCAATTTTCCCAGCATACTGACCGTCAGCTTCATCAACTGCCACGTTTTGTCCGTGGCTTCGACGATGGCGTTGAACGGCCCATACTGGCGTACAACTTTATACTCATCTGGCAAAGGAATGACTTTCGGCTCAATGCCGACAAAACCAATCGCCTTACCATTGCCCGGTTTGCTCTCCGGGACTAATGTTAAAGACAAGGGACTCCCCTGTCTTTCGATTTCCAACGCTAAGGATTTACCCGGATTATCCCGGACAAGCATCACAAAGGTCACCCATTGCGTTAATGGCTGACCATCGACTTTAACGATCCTGTCGCCTGCTTGCAAACCCGCCTTGTTTGCCGCCGAATTTGGCTGCACATTTTCCACTACAGGTTCAATTTGCGGCCCACGGGGACGAATCCCCAAAGAAGATACTGGATCTTCTTTATCAGGCTCAAATGCCCACTGACGTAAATCGAGCTTTACATCTCGCCGCTGGTCGCTACCAAATGGTGCTACGGTAATGATGGTGCTTTCATCACCAATTTTATCGACCAACTGCAAACGCACGGCATCCCAATCAGGCGTTTCGATACCATCTACGGCTTTTAGTTCCGTTCCTGGTGCAATTTGTGCTTGTGCAGCTATCGAATTGGCTGATATTTCACCAACCACCGGGCGTACGCCAGGCACACCAATGATAAAAACCAGCCAGTAAGCAAAGATAGCAAAAATGAAGTTTGCAACCGGACCTGCGGCAATGATCGCCGCACGTTGGCCAACAGATTTATTATTGAAGGCATGGTGGCGAAGCTCCGGAACAACCGGTTCAGCACGCTCATCCAGCATTTTGACATAACCGCCCAAAGGGATCAGGGCGATGACATATTCGGTGCCTAGCTTATCAGTTCGGCGCCAGAGCGCCTTACCAAAACCTATAGAGAAACGCTCAACGCGAACACCGCAACGCCGGGCAACCCAGAAATGACCAAATTCATGCACGGTGATAAGTACACCCAATGCAACGATGAACGAAGCCAAATCCCAGAGAAAACTCAGCATAATACCTTCCGTTAAAGCGTCCTGAATACCAGCAACAGCAGGCAAGCAAAGACCGGTACAGCAGCCGTCAGGCTATCAATACGATCCAAAATACCGCCATGTCCTGGAATTAAATGACCGCTGTCCTTAATTCCTGCTTCACGCTTAAACATGCTCTCGGTCAGATCGCCAAGCACTGAGGCTAACGCTGCGACAATAGAGCAAATGAGTAAGGTGACGGGTGCAACGTCCAGATTCGCCCACATGCCATAACCCCATGAGATTACCGCTGCGGTCGCGAGTCCGCCAATAAAGCCTTGCCAGGTTTTACCCGGAGAAACCTTCGGTGCCAGCTTATGTTTGCCAAACAATTTGCCAAACATATATGCGCCAGAGTCAGCGCCCCAGACCAGGATCATGACATAGAGCAGCCATATCGCGCCACTGTAATGATTCTCGTCATAGTGCCAGGCTCGTAACGCCAACATGCCCCAAAAGAAGGGAACAATAGTTAGCACGCCAAAGATAATGCGCAATGTTTTGGACTTACGCCATATTGTCGCGGAACCGGGATAGAATAACACCAGCAATAACGCGACAACCCACCAGCCAAGCGAAGCCCAAAGTGAGACCTCAACCAGTGGTTGATGGATATTTCGGTGATATTCCGGCAACAGAAAAAGCATCAGCGCCAACAATAACCCGCACAGCACCGCCAGCCATACCCGCTGCGAGCGAGAGGTAAAACCGCTAAGCTGTCCCCATTCCCACGCTGCCAGCATACAGACTACCAGCGTAACAATAGCGAACCCCACCGGCGGCAATAAAAATAGCGCCGCGATGACGACAGGTATTAAAACAAAAGCAGATATCAGGCGATACTTCAGCAAAAGCGACCCCCATCAGGCTGTTTCATCACCGGGCTCGGTGCCGCCGAAACGACGCTCTCGATTAGCAAAGGCATTTAGTGCCCCTTCAAAGTCTTGTTCATCGAAATCGGGCCAGAGAACATCTGTAAAGTAAAGTTCGGCATAGGCAATTTGCCAAAGCAAAAAGTTACTAATGCGATGCTCCCCCCCAGTCCTAATTACTAAATCTACAGGGGCCAGTTCATGCATACAGACATGCTGGTTTAGCATCTCTTCATCTATCTGATCCGGTTGCAGGTTTCCTTGCTGCACCTTTTCAGCCAGTTGCCTGACGCCCTGGACTATATCCCAACGTCCACCGTAGTTCGCCGCAATATTCAACGTCAGACCGGTATTCCCGGCAGTTAACGCTTCAGATTTACGAATACGTTCTTGCAAACGCGAGTTAAAACGACTGGTATCGCCAATAATACGCAGACGCACGTTATGTCGGTGCAGGCTTTTTACTTCGCTATCGAGCGCCCACACAAACAGTTCCATTAACGCACTGACTTCCTGCGCTGGTCGGTTCCAGTTTTCACTACTAAAGGCATACAGCGTTAACGCCTCAATACCGTTGTTGGCCGCAAAAGAGACCGCCCGGCGGACCGATTTAGCCCCGGCTTTATGCCCAAAGGCACGAATCTTCCCTTGCTTTTTTGCCCAGCGCCCGTTGCCATCCATAATGATCGCGACATGGCGACAGCCATGAACTGGCAATTTTTCGCTAAGTGGTTGAGTAGCAGACAACATCACGCGTTTCTTATTCCCTGACAGGGTTTACGGTACTCAGGAATACTGAAGCCTATACAAAAAAAAGCCGTGTAAAACCACGGCATACCTGACCTTAGAAAGCCAACTACTTACGATCAGATGGCGCAGACTATATCACTGAAGCACTACGCTAACAAATAGCACAACTCTCTGTAGCCGGATTATCCTCAGCTTGCGAGACGCATCACCTCTTTTCTGGCGACCTCACGCGCACAGGCATCGACAGACAACACATCGTCCACGCATTGTGGTTCGCGCATATCCATATTTTCCAGAACGGATAAATTCAATGCGGCGATATCCGTAAAGCGGATTTGTTGCGCAAGAAACGCAGCAACGGTGATTTCGTTTGCGGCATTCAATGCGGTCGTCGCAGCCTGGCCTTGTTCGAAAGCATCCATCGCCAGTTTCAGGCATGGATAGCGATCATAATCCGGTGCGGCAAATGTCAACGCACTCAGTTTGCAAAAGTCGAGCGGCTTCACGCCAGAGTTCACGCGATTCGGCCATGCCATGGTGTGGGCAATTGGCGTACGCATATCGGGTTCTCCCAGTTGCGCCAGAACGCTGCCGTCCTGATAACGCACCATTGAGTGAATCACTGACTGCGGGTGAATCAGCACTTCCATCTGGCTGGCACTGGCGTTAAACAACCAGCGAGCTTCAATGTATTCCAGACCTTTGTTCATCATGGTAGCCGAATCGACAGAAATTTTACGTCCCATCGACCAGTTCGGATGACGGCAGGCTTGATCGGGCGTCATTGTTGCCAAATCGTGCAATGGCGTCTCACGGAAAGGGCCACCAGATCCGGTAAGCAAAATGGACACCACGCCATTTTGCTCAAGGTCAGCGTATCCCAGATTGTGCTGGATAGGTTGCGGTAAACTCTGAAAAATGGCGTTATGTTCGCTATCGACCGGTAATAACTGCGCTTTACTCTGCTTTACGGCGTCCATAAACAGACGTCCACAGGTGACCAGTGATTCTTTGTTAGCCAGCAGTATGGTTTTACCCGCACGGATAGCGGCAAGCGTAGGTAACAGGCCAGCAGCACCGACAATCGCCGCCATCACCTGATCAACATCTTCAAGCGCCGCCATATCGCAGGCAGCCTGCTGACCGCTTAAGACTTCGGTGCAACTACCATGTTGTTGTAGCGTCGATTTAAGAAGTTTCGCACTCGCTTCATCGTCCATTACGGCATAACGGGGAGAAAATTCCAGGCACTGTTCTACCATGCGAGTGACATTTTTGCCTGCCACCAGCGCAACTACGCGGAAGTGTTCGGGATTATGGCGCACCACGTCCAGCGTGCTGCAACCAATCGAGCCGGTCGAGCCCAGAATGGTGAGTTGCTTCATGAAACATCCAGAGTTGAGACAGAATAAAAAGCAAAACGCCGCCAGCCGATCCGCAAGGATCTACTGAGCGGCGTTTTTTGTCGTTCAAGAAATCAGAACTGCATCAGTTCTGCTTCTTTGTCTGCCAGCGCCGCTTCAATTTTCTTGATTGCAGCATCAGTCAGTTTCTGTACATCGTCCTGAGAACGGCGATCGTCGTCTTCGCTGATCTCTTTATCTTTCAACAGTGCTTTCACTTTATCGTTCGCATCACGACGCACGTTACGTACTGCAACACGCGCCTGTTCAGCTTCACCACGAACGATTTTAGTCAGATCTTTACGACGTTCTTCCGTCAGCGGCGGCAGCGGAACACGGATGTCGCTACCTGCAGAGTTCGGGTTCAGGCCGAGATCGGACGCCATAATCGCTTTTTCAACGGCCGGAGACATTGAACGATCAAACACGTTGATTTTCAGAGTGCGGGAATCTTCTACCGTTACGCTTGCCAGCTGACGCAGCGGCGTCGGCGTGCCGTAATATTCCACGACAATGCCATCCAGCAGGCTGGGAGAAGCACGACCCGTGCGTATTTTGCTGATTTGGGTTTTGAACGCTTCGACGCATTTGTCCATGCGTACTTCAGCATCTTTTCTGATATCGCTAATCACGTTACGAATCCTTGAAAACTTGTCTCAGTCAGACCAGACAGTCACACACAGTGGAAGTGTGCTAAGTATAGCCCTGATTAAACATATTACGGGTAATCATCTGGATTATTAGGCTATTTTATTTGCCATTTTGCCCCCGGGCAGTGCTCGCCATCCTCACGTACTTATGTACGCTCCGGTGGCTGCGCGCTGGCCGTGACCAAACTGCCTGCAACAATAACGCCTTATAACCAGACTTACGCCCCCGCGATACTTATGCGGAATCTTACCCTTATTTATCCATCACGGGAATTATTCCGTGATTAAAGTCCCTTCTTTTTCACCCATTACCACACGGCGCAGCGCACCCGGTTTATTCATGTTGAAAACACGAATCGGTAATTTGTGGTCACGAGCCAGCGTGAAGGCCGCCAGGTCCATTACTTTCAGCTCTTTTTCCAGAACTTCACTGTAGGTCAGCTGCTCGTACATAGTTGCAGTTGGATCTTTCGCCGGGTCAGCGGTAAACACACCGTCAACTTTGGTTGCTTTCAGCACCACATCGGCTTCAATTTCGATACCACGCAGGCAAGCTGCGGAGTCAGTGGTAAAGAATGGATTACCAGTACCGGCGGAGAGGATCACCACACGGTTGTTGCGCAACAGACTGATAGCTTCTGCCCAGCTGTAGCTGTCGCATACGCCATTCAATGGAATAGCGGACATCAGACGAGCGTTCACATAGGCGCGGTGCAGTGCATCACGCATTGCCAGACCGTTCATTACGGTAGCCAGCATCCCCATGTGGTCGCCCACAACGCGGTTCATACCCGCTTTCGCCAGACCAGCGCCACGGAACAGGTTACCCCCACCAATCACCACACCAACCTGAATACCCAGTTCAACCAGTTCTTTGATTTCCTGAGCCATGCGATCCAGTATGCTTGCATCAATACCGAAGCCTTCAGTGCCCTGCAGAGCTTCGCCACTCAACTTAAGCAGAATGCGTTTATAGACGGGTTTTGCATTGGTAGCCATGTTTCTTTCCTGAGACTGTCAACGATTGAAATGAATTAATACTAGCGACATTGTACGTCGCTTTTCAGCGCAGCCCCATAAGGGTTAGCTGAATTTACAAGATGGGCGCAAAAAGAAGCCGCCCTCAGGCGGCTCCTTTTCGATAATTAAGACTGCTTGGACATCGCAGCAACTTCTGCTGCAAAGTCAGTCTCAACTTTCTCGATGCCTTCACCCACTTCGAAGCGGATGAAGCCAGTCACTTCAGCGTTATGCTCTTTCAGCAGCTGACCAACAGTTTTTGCCGGTTCCATTACGAACGGCTGACCGGTCAGAGAAACTTCGCCGGTGAATTTCTTCATGCGGCCTTCAACCATTTTCTCTGCGATTTCTTTCGGCTTACCAGACTGCATCGCGATATCCAGCTGTACCTGGTATTCTTTCTCTACCACTTCAGCAGATACGTCTTCCGGCTTGATGAATTCCGGCTTGCTTGCAGCAACGTGCATAGCGATGTGTTTAACCAGCTCTTCATCAGCGCCTTTAGCAGCAACCAGAACGCCGATACGCGCACCGTGCTGATAAGAACCCAGAACGTCGCCTTCCAGCGCAGCAACGCGGCGAATGTTGATGTTTTCACCGATTTTCGCTACCAGCGCAACGCGTTCTTCTTCGAACTGTGCTTTCAGAACTTCAACGTCAGTGATTTTGCCAGCTACAGCTGCGTCCAGAACTTTGTCTGCGAACGCCTGGAAACCAGCGTCTTTTGCTACGAAGTCAGTCTGGCAGTTAACTTCCAGAATGATGCCGTAGTTGCCGTCGATTTTGGTTTTGATCACGCCGTCAGCAGCAACGTTGCCTGCTTTTTTCGCTGCTTTGATAGCACCGGACTTACGCATGTTTTCGATTGCCAGCTCGATGTCGCCGTTAGCTTCAGTCAGTGCTTTTTTGCAATCCATCATGCCTGCGCCAGTACGCTCACGCAGCTCTTTTACCAGGGATGCGGTAATTTCAGCCATTCTAAAATCCTCGGAGATGTGATCTGCCCGGCATTAAACCGCACAGATATAAAAGTGAAAAAGGGGGCCATATGCAGGCCCCCTAACCAAACGTGTACTACCTGGTCTATAAGGGCTCGTACGAGCGTGCCTTATTACTCAGCTTCTACGAAGCTTTCTTCCGCCTGGGAAGCCAGATCCTGAGAACGGCCTTCACGTACGGTTGCAGCAACAGCGCCCAGGTACAGGGTCACAGCACGGATTGCGTCGTCGTTACCCGGGATAACGAAGTCAACACCGTCCGGATCAGAGTTGGTATCAACGATAGCAAATACCGGAATACCCAGGTTGTTTGCTTCTTTGATAGCAATGTGTTCGTGGTCAGCATCGATTACAAACAGAGCGTCCGGCAGACCGCCCATGTCTTTGATACCGCCCAGGCTGTTTTCCAGTTTCTCCAGCTCACGAGTGCGCATCAGCGCTTCTTTCTTGGTCAGCTTGTCGAAAGTACCGTCCTGAGACTGAGTTTCCAGGTCTTTCAGACGTTTGATGGACTGACGAACGGTTTTCCAGTTAGTCAGCATACCGCCCAGCCAGCGATGGTTCACGAAGAACTGGTCGCAGCTCAGAGCAGCGTCTTTCACCGCTTCGCTTGCAGCGCGTTTAGTACCAACGAAAAGGATTTTACCTTTGCGAGAAGCAATCTTGTTCAGTTCAGCCAGAGCTTCGTTGAACATCGGTACAGTTTTCTCAAGGTTGATGATGTGAACTTTGTTACGCGCACCGAAGATGAACGGCTTCATTTTCGGGTTCCAGTAACGGGTCTGGTGACCAAAGTGAACACCAGCCTTGAGCATGTCGCGCATGGAAACAGTTGCCATGATTAAAACCTCTATATAAAAGTTGGGGTTATGCCTCCACGTATCCCATATTACCGACCCCAAAGGGCACCCCGGAATATGTGCCGATACGTGTGTGTTGTTACACAAAGTGAGATTGTCGCTTCCGTCCAGTCTGTGTATACGAAATGGATCGGAAGTCCGGCGCGCTTTATACCACAAATACGCCGTGGACTCCAATAATTGTTGGCGCTGTGTACAGCATCAGACGCTGAATTTTCTATTATAGAAAACCCTCGGTGGCACGTTTCGCGAAGTTCAGAATGATTCTCAATTTGACAGGGTGTGATACCATTGACAGCACTTACATATATATTGTCGGTATCACCGACGCTGATGGACAGAATTAATGGCTATCTCAATCAAGACCCCTGAAGATATCGAAAAAATGCGCGTCGCTGGCCGCCTGGCTGCCGAAGTGCTGGAAATGATCGAACCCTATGTTAAACCGGGCATCAGCACCGGCGAGCTGGATCGCATCTGTAATGATTACATTGTGAATGAACAACACGCGGTTTCTGCCTGCCTCGGCTATCACGGTTATCCGAAATCCGTTTGCATCTCTATTAATGAAGTGGTGTGCCACGGTATCCCGGACGACGCCAAGCTGCTGAAAGACGGCGATATCGTTAACATTGACGTCACCGTAATTAAAGACGGTTTCCACGGCGACACCTCGAAAATGTTTATCGTCGGTAAGCCAACCATCATGGGAGAACGCCTGTGCCGCATCACGCAAGAGAGCCTGTACCTGGCGCTGCGTATGGTAAAACCAGGCATCAATCTGCGCGAAATCGGCGCAGCGATTCAGAAATTTGTCGAAGCAGAAGGCTTCTCCGTCGTTCGAGAATATTGCGGTCACGGTATTGGTCGCGGCTTCCATGAAGAACCGCAGGTGCTGCACTATGACTCTCCTGAAACCAATGTCGTGCTGAAACCAGGGATGACGTTCACCATCGAGCCAATGGTCAACGCGGGTAAAAAAGAGATCCGCACCATGAAAGATGGCTGGACGGTAAAAACCAAAGATCGCAGCTTGTCTGCACAATACGAGCATACTATTGTGGTGACTGATAACGGCTGCGAAATTCTGACGCTACGCAAGGATGACACCATCCCGGCGATAATCTCGCACGACGAATAAGAGGCAGACAAACGCAAAAATGCCTGATGTGCAACGCTTATCAGGCCTACCTTCTCCATTTGCAAGGAGTTGTAGGCTGGAGCACCCGGCATGAACAAAGCGTACTTTGTCAACAATCTGAAGCCGGCGAATGCCGGCTTTTTTAATGCGATAATTTAATCCTATGGGTGGCGCACAATGAATACCCTTCCAGAACAGTACGCAAATACCGCTCTCCCCACCCTGCCCGGTCAACCGCAAAATCCATGCGTCTGGCCCCGTGACGAATTAACCGTCTCTGGGATAAAAGCCCATATTGATACCTTCCAGCGTTGGCTGGGCGATGCCTTTGATAGCGGGATCTCCGCAGAACAATTGATTGAAGCCCGTACCGAGTTTATCGACCAACTCCTGCAACGGTTATGGATTGAAGCCGGTTTCAGCCAGATTGCCGACCTGGCGCTGGTCGCTGTCGGTGGCTATGGTCGTGGCGAGCTGCATCCGCTTTCAGACGTCGATTTACTGATCTTAAGCCGTAAGAAACTCCCGGACGACCAGGCACAAAAAGTAGGCGAGCTGTTAACGCTGCTCTGGGATGTGAAACTGGAAGTTGGTCATAGCGTACGTACGCTTGAAGAATGCATCCTGGAAGGGTTATCGGATTTAACCGTCGCCACCAATTTAATTGAATCACGCCTGTTGATTGGCGATGTGGCGCTATTTCTCGAACTGCAAAAACACATTTTCAGCGAAGGATTCTGGCCTTCCGACAAGTTCTACGCGGCGAAAGTTGAAGAACAGAACCAGCGCCATCAGCGTTACCACGGAACCAGCTACAACCTTGAGCCAGACATCAAAAGCAGCCCCGGTGGCTTACGTGATATACACACTTTACAGTGGGTGGCCCGCCGCCATTTTGGCGCAACATCGCTGGATGAAATGGTCGGGTTTGGCTTCTTAACCTCAGCGGAACGAGCAGAATTAAACGAGTGCCTGCATATTTTGTGGCGTATTCGCTTTGCCCTGCATCTGGTCGTCAGCCGTTACGATAACCGCCTGTTGTTTGATCGCCAGCTTAGCGTCGCCCAGCGTCTGAATTACAGTGGCGAAGGTAACGAACCGGTCGAGCGGATGATGAAGGATTACTTCCGCGTGACACGCCGCGTCAGTGAACTCAACCAGATGCTGCTGCAACTGTTCGATGAAGCCATCCTCGCCCTGCCCGCCGATGAAAAGCCGCGTCCGATTGACGATGAATTTCAGCTACGCGGTACGCTTATCGACCTGCGCGATGAAACGCTGTTTATGCGCCAGCCAGAAGCCATCTTGCGTATGTTCTACACCATGGTGCGCAACAGTGCGATCACCGGCATTTATTCCACCACGCTGCGCCAGTTACGCCATGCCCGTCGCCATCTGCAACAACCGCTGTGTAATATTCCGGAAGCACGAAAACTGTTTTTGAGCATTCTGCGTCACCCCGGAGCGGTGCGGCGCGGGCTATTGCCAATGCATCGCCATAGCGTACTCGGCGCGTATATGCCGCAATGGTCGCATATCGTCGGGCAGATGCAGTTTGATCTGTTCCACGCCTACACGGTGGATGAACATACTATCCGCGTGATGCTGAAACTGGAGAGTTTTGCCAGTGAAGAAACGCGCCAGCGCCATCCGTTGTGTGTGGACGTCTGGCCGCGCCTGCCGTCAACTGAGCTGATTTTCATCGCCGCGCTGTTTCACGATATCGCCAAAGGACGCGGTGGCGACCACTCCATTCTCGGTGCTCAGGATGTAGTGCATTTTGCCGAACTCCACGGTCTGAACTCACGCGAAACGCAACTGGTCGCCTGGCTGGTTCGCCAGCACTTGCTGATGTCGGTCACCGCCCAGCGCCGCGATATTCAGGATCCGGAAGTCATCAAACAATTCGCCGAAGAAGTACAAACGGAAAATCGACTGCGTTTTCTGGTCTGTTTAACGGTAGCCGATATTTGCGCCACTAACGAAACACTGTGGAATAGCTGGAAGCAAAGTCTGTTGCGCGAACTCTATTTTGCCACCGAAAAACAGCTACGACGCGGAATGCAAAACACGCCAGATATGCGCGAACGGGTTCGCCATCACCAGCTTCAGGCACTGGCGCTGCTGCGTATGGACAATATCGACGAAGAGGCGCTACACCAGATCTGGTCTCGCTGTCGCGCTAACTATTTTGTCCGCCATAGCCCAAATCAACTGGCCTGGCACGCTCGCCATTTATTACAGCATGATTTAAGCAAGCCGCTGGTATTACTTAGCCCACAGGCTACGCGCGGCGGCACCGAGATTTTTATCTGGAGCCCGGACCGCCCCTATCTGTTTGCCGCCGTCTGTGCCGAATTAGACCGCCGCAATTTAAGTGTCCACGACGCACAAATTTTCACCACTCGCGACGGTATGGCGATGGATACCTTCATCGTGCTGGAACCCGATGGTAGCCCGCTATCCGCAGATCGTCATGAGGTTATTCGGTTTGGTCTGGAACAGGTGCTGACACAAAGCACCTGGCAACCGCCACAGCCGCGTCGCCAACCGGCTAAATTACGTCACTTTACTGTTGAAACCGAAGTGACGTTTTTGCCGACCCATACCGACCGAAAATCATTCCTCGAATTGATCGCGCTGGATCAACCAGGCTTGCTGGCGAGGGTGGGGAAAATTTTTGCCGATCTGGGAATTTCGCTTCATGGCGCCCGAATTACAACCATTGGTGAGCGAGTAGAAGATTTATTCATAATCGCCACCGCCGACCGACGTGCACTTAATAATGAGTTGCAGCAGGAAGTGCATCAGCGGTTGACAGAGGCCCTCAATCCAAACGATAAAGGGTGATGTGTTTACTGATATGAAAAGAGTTTAACAATGCAGCAGTTACAGAACATTATTGAAACCGCTTTTGAACGCCGTGCCGAAATCACGCCAGCCAATGCAGACACCGTTACCCGCGAAGCGGTAAATCAGGTGATCTCGCTGCTGGACTCCGGCGCTCTGCGTGTTGCGGAAAAAATCGACGGTCAGTGGGTGACGCATCAGTGGTTGAAAAAAGCGGTGCTGCTCTCTTTCCGTATTAATGATAATCAGGTGATCGAAGGGGCAGAAAGCCGCTACTTCGATAAAGTGCCGATGAAATTCGCCAACTACGACGAAGCGCGTTTCCAGAAAGAAGGTTTCCGCGTAGTACCGCCAGCGGCAGTGCGTCAGGGTGCGTTTATTGCCCGTAACACCGTGCTGATGCCGTCTTACGTCAACATCGGCGCATACGTTGATGAAGGCACCATGGTTGATACCTGGGCGACCGTCGGTTCCTGTGCGCAGATTGGTAAAAACGTCCACCTTTCCGGTGGCGTGGGTATCGGCGGCGTGCTGGAGCCGCTGCAGGCTAACCCGACCATTATTGAAGATAACTGCTTCATCGGCGCACGCTCTGAAGTGGTTGAAGGGGTGATTGTCGAAGAAGGCTCCGTCATTTCCATGGGTGTATATATCGGTCAGAGCACCCGTATTTACGACCGTGAAACCGGCGAAATCCACTACGGCCGCGTTCCGGCAGGTTCTGTGGTTGTTTCTGGCAACCTGCCGTCGAAAGATGGCAAATACAGCCTCTACTGTGCGGTTATCGTTAAGAAAGTTGACGCGAAAACTCGCGGCAAAGTCGGCATTAACGAACTGCTGCGTACCATCGACTAAAAGTATGCAAACGGGCAGCACGATGCTGCCCGTGTGCTTTCTGGCTCAGAATAATTCGTCCTACTCATTCTTCCTCCCCCCCTTTTTTAAATACTTTTTCATCTTGTTTCGGACTGTCATGTAATTCGCAAAACGAAGATAAATGTGCTAATCCATCCCATGGAATATCGCCAGAATAAAGCAGGTAATTTTTTGATTTTTACGCCATGATAGAAGTCTGGAAGAAAAAGGCTTTCTGCGATCACAGTCGAGCCGGGCGGGCCAGGCCAAATGCTAAGATAAGCACAATTTACTGACTCATTTTGAGGTAACGCTATGTACGACAATCTGAAAAGTCTGGGTATTACCAATCCTGAAGAAATTGATCGTTACAGCCTCCGGCAGGAAGCCAACAACGATATTCTGAAAATCTATTTTCAGAAAGACAAAGGTGAGTTTTTCGCCAAGAGCGTGAAGTTTAAATATCCGCGTCAGCGCAAAACGGTGGTCGCCGATGGTGTGGGTCAGGGTTATAAAGAAGTGCAGGAAATCAGCCCGAATCTTCGTTATATCATTGATGAGCTTGATCAAATCTGCCAGCGTGACCGTAGCGAAGTTGATCTTAAGCGTAAGATCCTCGATGACTTGCGTCACCTGGAGTCAGTGGTAACCAATAAGATCAGTGAGATTGAAGCGGATCTGGAAAAGCTGACACGCAAATAATAGTAACTGATGTCATTCTGCGAGCCGGGTAAAGTATCACCCGGCTTTAATTTTGTTATGAACCTACCGCTCCTCATCCAGTTGCAGCGCCACATACAGCAGCAACCTGTCATCAAAATTGCCCAAATCCAGCCCGGTTAATTCAGAGATGCGATTAAGTCGATACTCCAGCGTATTTCGATGGATAAACAGCGCCTTTGACGTTGCCAGCGGTTGCACATTATGGCGAAACCACGCTGCCAGCGTTCGCCGCAGCAAGCCGTTAGTGTCCATCGCTTTCAATCGCGCCAGCGGTCGCGCCAGTTCGTTGGCCTGCCAGTCGCCGCGCAAACTATCAAGTAAGACTGGCAGCATCAAATCCTGATAAAAATAGCAGCGATTTTCGGGCATTCGCTGTTTACCAACCACCATCGTTGTTTTCGCCGTGCGGTAAGAGCGAGCAATACTGCCAGGTCCGGTAAAATAATTACCCAACGAAACGCGAAATCGCAGCTGACCGTACTCTTTCATACGAGTAATGAGCTGCTCAACTCGCTTACAATGTTCTTCTGCATCCCAGCGCCCAAACGGATTCAACGCCGGTTTCAACACCACCATTTCGGTCAGCGAGACAATCGCCACCAGATTATTACGCTCGGGTGTAATCAGCGCGTTTTGCAATTGCTGTAACTCCGCCATTGCGCTATCTACGCCAAGCTGACCGCTGTCGACCTCGACAATAGCCACCACTCGCGGTTGATTGAGGTCGATCCCCAGCCGTTGCGCCCATTCAGTGAGTGCGGGTGTATTCTCCTCGGCCTGAATCAGGTTCATCACCAGTTCTTCCCGCAAACGGCTATCCTGCGCCAGCAGGTGCATCAACCGCGACTGTTCCAGCATCATTTCAGCCGTCATACAGACCAGTTCGCCATATTTGCGCAGATTCTCTGGTTCACCAGTCAGGCCAATTACGCCGACAATCTCACCTTCCAGCCGTAACGGTAGATTAATCCCCTGCCGCACACCGTGCAGATGACGTGCTACCGCGTCATCGATATCGACTACTCGTCCCTGCGAAAGTACCAGCAACGCACCTTCGTGCAATTCACCAATACGTTCACGATCGCCGCTGCCAATAATGCGCCCGCGAGCATCCATTACATTGATATTGGTATCGATAATGCGCATGGTGCGCGCCACAATGTCCTGCGCCATTTTGGTATCAAGATGCCAGCCAGCCATAAGCCCTCCGTTGTGCACGGTTTAGCATAAGGAAGTGAGGGAAGCGCGGCATTGTGCAAATGCCCAAAGGAACGAAGATATATATGGAGTTGTGGGGTAGTTCACAGATTGCATGAAGACCCCCTTCCCTGGGCGGGAAGGGGTTAAGGGAGATTACTGCATTAACAGGTAGATGGTGCTGTCGCCGCGCTGAATGTTCAGTGCCAGCACGGACGGTTTGCTGTCGAGAACTTTACGCAGTTCAGCGATGTTTTTCACTGCCTGCTGGTTCGCGCCAATAATCACATCACCTTTTTTCAGGCCAATCTGTGCAGCCGGGGTGCCCGTTTTCACGTTGTTCACGACGACGCCCTGATCTTTGCCTTTGTTGCTCATCTCAGCGCCTTCAATGCCGTTGAAGATGGAGCTGGAATCAACCTGATTCTGGCTGCTCTGCTGCAGTTCCAGGTTCACGTTAACCTGCTTACCGTCGCGCAGCAAGCCCAGGGTCAGTTTGCTGCCCACCGGCATAGTACCCACCTGAGCACGCAGTGCGGCAAAGCTGCTGATTGGCTTACCGTTCAGTGAGGTGATCACATCTCCCGCTTTAATGCCCGCTTTTGCAGCGGAGGAATTAGGCAGAACCTGGCTTACGAAAGCACCGCGCTGGGCGTCAACTTTCATCGCTTTCGCCAGTTCGGAGTTCAGCTCAGTCCCCATAATACCCAGCTCACCGCGTTTCACCTGGCCGTATTCCACCATCTGCGAGGTCAGGTTTTTCACCATGTTACTCGGGATAGCAAAACCGATACCGATGTTACCGCCGTCCGGTGCGAGGATCGCGGTGTTGATACCGATCAGTTCGCCGTTCAGGTTAACCAGCGCACCACCGGAGTTACCACGGTTGATCGCCGCATCGGTCTGGATGAAGTTTTCGTAGTTTTCGGCATTCAGGCCGCTACGCCCCAACGCAGAGACGATACCGGAAGTTACCGTCTCGCCCAGACCAAACGGGTTACCGATAGCGACGGTGTAATCCCCCACGCGCAGCGCGTCGGAATCCGCCATCTTAATTGCAGTCAGGTTTTTCGGGTTCTGGATTTGGATCAGCGCGATATCAGAACGCGGATCTTTGCCGACCATTTTCGCGTCGAACTTACGACCATCACTTAACTGAACTTTAATGACTGTCGCGTTATCGACAACGTGGTTGTTGGTGACGACATAGCCTTTATCGGCATCAATAATAACGCCAGACCCCAGCGCCATAAATTTTTGTTGCTGGCCGCCGCCGTTACCGCCCTGCCCGCCCTGGCAGAACGGAGAGCTCTGGAACGGAGAACCTTCCTGGCAGAACGGAGAATCATCGCCGAAGAACTGCTGGAAATTACGCGGCATACGCGGCGTATTAACGGTTGTGCTACCTTCTACGTTAATGCTGACCACTGAAGGCATCACCTTTTCGAGCATCGGTGCAAGGCTTGGCATCTGCTGGGCTGTCGTTGCTGAAGAAGTCTCAGCCGCCGTTGCAGAGAGCGGAGATAACGCCAAACCTAAACTCAGAGCCAGTGCACTCAGTGCTAATGTGGTTTTTTTCATGTATTTCAGTCTCGATTAACAGATAACGCAAAATTGCTGTGTTCTTCAGATTCGTTTTATAGCGCGAAGTTCCGAACTAAAGTTTCTGCAAAAAGTAAAAATTTATTGTCCGTCTTTACAAAAGCCTGGTTATTGTTCTACCGCCATCAGCCGCCGATATTCATCCCACGCATAAAGGTCCGTCATGCCACTGATATAATCCTGTAACAGCCGACAACGATAATAATATTCCCATAACGGGAACTCAGGAGAATCTGACGGTAATTTACTGACAGCCTCGACATAGGCCAGCCGATGGCGCGTTGAGAGCTTATGGAATAAGCGTGATTCAATGGGGAAACGTTTTACTCGCTCTTTTTCTACCAGTTCAGTAAAGTCTGATAATGACATGCTTAATAAAGGACGATAAATCTCTAATAACCCGCTAATCACCCGATACCCCTGCAACTCAAGCTGCTCGACATCTGGATGGCTAAACACATGTTTTACGGCGACATTTTTATATAACTTCAAAAGTTCACTACATTCACTGGCATCTTCTAACAGGGCATGATTAAACGTTCCGGCAAAAATCGTCGGCAAATTATCAATAAATCGTTGTGCCGCATAGGGCACCAGCTTATTGAGGGTGTTCACCCGTAAATACATAAAAAACTGATCTTCCGTACTGCGGCTTAAACTATTTGAGCGCGATTTTTCCCAAGCATTTTCTACCACTTGTGCAAACAGAGAACCTTTCTCATGCTGACCCCACGCATCATGCAAATGATGATAAAGCTGCTCAACGGTAAATATTCTTTTCTCTACCGCATCTTCAAGATCAGCCACACAATAAGAGATATCGTCAGCTGCTTCCATAATCCACGTTAATGGAAAACGACTGTAAAGCGCCAAATTAAGTTCTTTACGCAAACGGGCAATATAGGCTTCTTCAGAAAGATAATAGCCCGGTTTTTTCATTAAATAGTGGTGAGTCTCAGGCGTTTCACCACGCCACCACGCCGGACGAGTATATTTTAAAATACCGCCAACCTGCGCCCAGGTGAGATTCATCCGCATCAATGTATGCACCAGACGAATACCTTGTGCATTACCTTCAAAATGACATAAGTCCTGACGAATTTTGCGCCGCAGCTCGTTAAGTTGTTCCTCTCCTTCCCGCAATCGCAACGCTGTCACGCTACAGCGATCGTCAGTCAGCGGCTGACTTTCGGCATCCGCCGGGTACAAACGCTGGCGAAACCAGTCATTTATAGCCGCTTCGCCAAAATGACCAAACGGTGGATTACCGATATCGTGCATCAGGCATGACATCTCGACAATGCTTTCAAACGGCCCGGTCAGTTCATCCAGGCCGTACTCCTCCAGCAATTTAAGTTCTTTCAGACGACTTAAAATCTCTTTGGCGATATAGCGCCCCACCTGCTGAACTTCCATTGAATGGGTAAGACGCGTGCGTACGGCGGCATTGCGCTCAAGTGGAAAAACCTGGGTCTTTTGTTGCAGACGACGAATCGCCGGAGAGTTGATAATACGTCCGCGATCGCTTTCGAAGATCCGCAAGATCTCATGCTCGGTTTTAACACCCTGCGGTGAACGATAACGACGATGCCAGTTTATTTTTTTTCGGAAATCAATCTGTGCCATGCCCTCTCCCGCGTGAGAAATACGCTTCCCCGTAAGCGCATGATAAACTATGCCCTCAAATCGGGCTTATCGCGAGTAAATCTATGAAAATCGGCATCATTGGTGCAATGGAAGAAGAAGTTACGCTGCTGCGTGACAAAATCGAAAACCGTCAAACTCTCCGTCTGGGTGGCTGTGAAATCTACACAGGTCAACTGAACGGAACCGAGGTTGCGCTTCTGAAATCGGGCATCGGTAAAGTCGCTGCGGCGCTGGGTGCGACTCTGCTGCTGGAACACTGCAAACCAGATGTGATTATTAACACCGGTTCTGCAGGGGGCCTGGCGCCAACGCTGAAAGTGGGCGATATCGTTGTCTCTGACGAAGCACGCTATCACGACGCGGATGTCACGGCATTTGGTTATGAATATGGTCAGTTACCTGGCTGTCCGGCAGGCTTCAAAGCTGATGATAAACTGATCGCTGCCGCCGAGTCCTGCATTGCCGAACTGAATCTTAACGCTGTACGTGGCCTGATTGTCAGCGGCGACGCATTCATCAACGGCTCTGTTGGCCTGGCGAAAATCCGCCACAACTTCCCGCAGGCCATTGCGGTAGAGATGGAAGCGACAGCTATCGCTCATGTTTGCCACAATTTTAACGTACCGTTTGTGGTGGTACGCGCCATCTCCGACGTGGCCGATCAACAGTCTCATCTCAGCTTCGACGAATTTCTGGCCGTTGCAGCCAAACAGTCCAGCCTGATGGTTGAGTCACTGGTGCAGAAACTGGCTCATGGCTAAGTCACTGTTCAGGGCGCTGGTCGCCCTGTCTTTTCTCGCGCCGCTGTGGCTCAACGCCGCGCCGCGCGTTATCACACTTTCCCCCGCCAACACTGAACTTGCCTTTGCCGCCGGGATCACGCCGGTAGGGGTCAGCAGTTATTCCGACTATCCGCCAGAAGCACAGAAGATTGAGCAGGTTTCCACCTGGCAAGGGATGAATCTGGAACGCATCGTGGCGCTGAAACCCGATTTGGTGGTTGCCTGGCGCGGAGGCAATGCCGAGCGGCAGGTTGACCAGCTTGCTTCGCTGGGAATAAAAGTCATGTGGGTCGATGCGACAAGCATTGAACAAATTGCCGATGCGTTACGTCAACTGGCCCCCTGGAGTCCGCAACCTGACAAGGCCGGGAAAGTCGCGCAAACCTTACTGGAACAGTATGCGCAACTGAAAGCGCAATATGCTGATAAACCGAAAAAACGTGTTTTCTTACAATTCGGCATTAATCCGCCGTTCACCAGCGGAAAAGAGTCGATTCAGAACCAGATACTGGAAGTTTGCGGCGGAGAAAACATCTTTAAAGACAGTCGAGTTCCCTGGCCGCAGGTTAGCCGTGAGCAAGTATTAGCACGCGCACCGCAGGCCATTGTCATCACTGGCGGAGCGGATAAAATTCCTAAAATAAAGCAATACTGGGGCGAACAACTCAAAATTCCCGTTATTCCTCTCACAAGTGACTGGTTTGAACGCGCAAGCCCACGTATTATCCTCGCTGCACAACAACTCTGTAATGCGCTTTCACAAGTGGATTAGCGCCTGACCTTTCAGGTGCTCAGTGGGGATTGAAAAATGCTCGTCTATTGGCTGGATATAGTCGGTACAGCGGTATTTGCCATCTCCGGCGTTTTGCTGGCCGGAAAATTGCGTATGGACCCTTTTGGCGTCCTGGTTCTGGGCGTGGTTACCGCAGTAGGTGGCGGGACAATTCGTGACATGGCGCTGGATCACGGTCCGGTATTTTGGGTGAAAGATCCCACCGATCTGGTTGTCGCGATGGTGACCAGTATGCTGACTATCGTTCTGGTACGCCAGCCAAGGCGCTTACCCAAATGGATGCTGCCAGTGCTGGATGCTGTTGGTCTGGCAGTGTTCGTTGGTATTGGCGTCAACAAAGCCTTTAATGCGGAAGCCGGTCCGTTAATCGCGGTTTGTATGGGTGTGATCACCGGCGTTGGCGGCGGGATCATCCGCGATGTACTGGCGCGCGAAATCCCCATGATATTACGCACAGAAATCTACGCGACGGCCTGTATTATCGGCGGTATTGTCCATGCTACAGCTCATTACACCTTCTCCGTACCGCTGGAAACAGCCAGTATGATGGGAATGGTTGTAACGCTATTGATACGGCTGGCGGCTATTCGGTGGCATCTGAAATTGCCGACGTTTGCGCTGGATGAGAATGGGCGTTGAAGAGAGAAGATGTGCCGGATAGTTTATCCGGCACATTAACAGCAGATTAGATGCTGAAGGAAGAACCGCAACCGCAGGTGCTTTTCGCATTCGGGTTGGTTACGATGAAGCGTGAACCTTCCAGACCTTCGGTATAATCAACGGAACCGCCGACCAGATATTGCAGGCTCATCGGATCAACCACCAGGCCAACGCCCTGTTTTTCGATAGTCATATCGCCTTCGTTCACCTGATCATCAAAGGTGAAACCATACTGGAAGCCGCTGCAACCGCCACCGGTGATATACACGCGTAATTTCAGATTCGGGTTATCTTCGTCAGCGATCAGGCTTTTAACTTTGTTGGCTGCTGCGTCGGTAAACTCCAGCGGCAGTGCTACGTCATCACTCATATTTTGCTCCAAACGACATCGGCAATTGGGCAAATTCTAACCCAATAATAACTGCCATTATCTAATACCCTGGTATTTCGTTCAAGTATTCTCGCTGGCAGCCACGGCCTTGCTTCGCGCCAGCTGCTCCGCTTCCTGTTTTGCCAGCGTGCGGGCAAGAATCGCCGAGTATAACGGTTTTCCACCAGTAAATTGTGCTAATAGTGTTGCGCCAAGACCGGTAATAATCATTGGCAAAATGAGCTGATAGTTATCTGTCATCTCAAGCACCAGGATGATCCCGGTCAACGGCGCACGAACAGAGGCCGCCAGTAACGCCCCCATTCCAGCAATAGCAAATGTCCCTGCTTCAAGGTGGTATTGCGGAAATATCTCCGTGGCAGCCATGCCAAATGCCGTTCCCAAAACCGTACCGAGCGCCAGCATCGGAGCGAAAATACCGCCCGGCGCACCGGAAGAGAAGCAAAGCAGCGTAGTGATCACCCGTGCGACAAAAATAAAAATCAGCATTCCCATGCTGAAATTCCCCGCTGTGGCGATAGGAATCAGGTTAAAACCGCCGCCTGAAGTTTCTGGCGCAACGAACCCCAGCAAACCGCACAGACCGCCAATCGCACCGCCCATCAGCACCCATTTAGTGATATTGCCGCCGTGCACACGGTGCAGTAAATCCTGCATCCCCAGCACCCATTTATTAAAAATAGGGCCGAAAATACCAAAAATAATACCGAGGATCAGATAAAGCCACAGCGTATTGAGCGGCGCGTCAGAAAGTTTACCGACGTCAATTAACGCGACTTCGTGATTAAATATCCGGTACATAATGGTCGACATAATGACGCCAATAAATACCGCCTTAATCGAAATCAGCGTATAGCGAAATTGCGGACGCATCTCTTCGATAATAAATAGAATACCCGCCAGCGGCGCGTTAAAGGCCGCCGCCAGACCAGCCGCTGCACCGGTTGCCAGCAACGTGTGGCGAGCTTCATCACCTTTCATGCGGAAAATATCAAGCACCATACGGCCAATGTTACCGCCGATTTGCACGGTTGGTCCTTCACGCCCAAGAACCATGCCACCACCGAGTGTCCCCAACCCGCCAAAGAATTTCACCGGCAATACACGCCACCAGCGAACGGGACGTTGATCTTCCAGCGCCCCTTCAATTTCCGGAATCCCCGAACCACCTGCTTCTGGCGCGTATTTACGCACCAGAAAGTAGCCGAACATTGCCAGCACCGCCGAACAAAGAAAAGCGACGGTTAACAGAAGTGGGTAATTATCAGCGGTATGTACCAGCGCGCCCATACGTTGGTTTTGCAACCAGGCGACGCCTTTGTCAAAAGCAACTGCCGCCAGCCCGACAAGGGTGCCGACGACCGCCGCCATAAACAAAATGGCTAATGGCGTTTTATCGCGCTCAAGAAGTTGGCGAATCAGTTGTCTGCGTCGCAGACGCGCGGCCTGCGGTATTTCATAAGAAGGAGTTTCGGTTTTCATCCAATGATCACATATTGGTCATACAAATAAGATGACGGCATTTTACTCGCTCGTTCCATGAAAATCCTTTGCAAAGCGTAATGTTTCAAATACTCAAAACTTTTATACTCTTAGAAATCCAGGTTGCAGCAGTATAAGCAACCTGATGTTTGACGAGTATTTAACTTGTTATGAATAACATAGAATAGCAGCCATTCACTTTTTCTACGAATCAGGAACCCTCCATGAGTAAGTCTGAAAACCTTTACAGCGCAGCGCGCGAGCTGATCCCTGGCGGTGTGAACTCTCCTGTTCGCGCCTTTACCGGCGTGGGCGGCACTCCACTGTTTATCGAAAAAGCGGACGGTGCTTATCTGTACGACGTTGATGGCAAAGCCTATATCGATTATGTCGGTTCCTGGGGGCCGATGGTGCTGGGTCATAATCATCCGGCGATCCGCAATGCAGTGATTGAAGCCGCTGAACGTGGTCTGAGCTTTGGCGCGCCGACCGAAATGGAAGTAAAAATGGCGGAGCTGGTGACCGAACTCGTGCCGACGATGGATATGGTGCGCATGGTGAACTCCGGCACCGAAGCAACGATGAGCGCCATCCGCCTGGCGCGTGGTTTTACCGGTCGCGACAAAATCATTAAATTTGAAGGTTGTTACCACGGCCACGCTGACTGCCTGCTGGTGAAAGCCGGTTCTGGTGCGCTCACGTTAGGTCAGCCAAACTCTCCGGGCGTTCCGGCAGATTTCGCCAAACATACCTTAACCTGTACCTATAACGATCTGGCGTCTGTACGCGCCGCGTTTGAACAGTATCCGCAAGAGATTGCCTGCATTATCGTCGAGCCAGTGGCAGGCAACATGAACTGTGTTCCTCCGCTGCCAGAGTTCCTGCCGGGTCTGCGCGCGCTGTGTGACGAGTTTGGCGCATTGCTGATCATAGATGAAGTTATGACCGGCTTCCGCGTGGCGCTGGCAGGCGCACAGGATTATTACGGCGTGGTGCCGGATCTCACCTGCCTGGGCAAAATCATCGGCGGTGGGATGCCAGTAGGCGCATTCGGCGGTCGTCGTGATGTAATGGATGCACTGGCTCCGACCGGCCCGGTCTATCAGGCAGGTACGCTTTCCGGTAACCCAATTGCGATGGCAGCAGGTTTCGCCTGTCTGAATGAAGTCGCGCAGCCGGGCATTCACGAAACGCTGAATGAGTTAACCACGCGTCTGGCAGAAGGTCTGCTGGAAGCGGCAGAAGAAGCGGGAATTCCGCTGGTCGTTAACCATGTTGGCGGCATGTTCGGTATTTTCTTTACCGACGCCGAGTCCGTGACGTGCTACCAGGACGTGATGGCCTGTGACGTGGAACGCTTTAAGCGTTTCTTCCATATGATGCTGGACGAAGGTATTTACCTGGCACCGTCAGCGTTTGAAGCGGGCTTTATGTCTGTAGCGCACAGCATGGAAGATATCAACAACACCATCGATGCTGCGCGTCGGGTGTTTGCGAAATTGTGATGATTTTGCCTCGCCCACCGGGCGAGGCATTCAATTAACGGCTCTGCTTTCTCAACAAATAGATAAAGTACGGCGCGCCAATAAACGTCGATAGCAGCCCCGCTGGGATCTGGAACGGAAACAGCACCATCCGCCCACACCAGTCAGCGAATACCAGCAATAAACCTCCCACCAACGCCGAAATCACAATGTGCGGCATCGTCCGTCGAAAGCCCATCATCCGCGCGATATGCGGTGCCATCAGACCAACAAAACTCAACGGTCCAATAGTCATCGTCGCGGTCGCTGTCAGACAGGCCGCCAGCATCAGCAACGCAATTCGCGTCGGCGTCAGCGCCATTCCCACAGCTCGTGCGGTATCGCCACCCAGCGGCAAAATGGTCAGCCAGCGGCGGCACAGCGGGGTAATCGCCAGCAAAATCACCATCACAATTCCGGTGCGCCAGACCTGTGCATCGGTCGCGTTGTAGGTCGAACCGGAAATCCAGGTCAGCACTTGCGCCATTCGCGGGTCACCACTCGCCTGCAACATCATCAAAAGCATGGTGAACGCGGTGCTTAACGCCATCCCCGCAAGCAACATCCGGTGTGGGGAAAAACCTCCGCGACCGGCAGCGATCATAATGATTAACAAGGTCACCGCCGCGCCGAGACTTCCCGCAGGCAACAGCCAGCCAAAGGCGTTGCCCGGCACCAGAAACAGCATCAACACGACGCCAAACGCCGCACCGGAACTAATCCCCAGCACTTCCGGGCTTGCCATCGGGTTGCCAGTCAGCCGCTGAATAATGCAGCCCGCCACCGCCAGCATTACGCCCGCAAACAGTGCTGCCATAATTCGCGGCCAGCGCCAGGGCATTAAATCATCAAGCAGCGCCCCGCTCGCCCACGTCCAGCCGTGCGCATCACGGCCAAACGACAGCGCCACCACCACAGCAATCAGCAGCAGCACGCCGCCCGCGAGGGCAAACGCCAGCACATGTTGGCGTTCAGTCGCGACACGATCGTTAACCTTCATATCCGGCGCGCTAATGCTGCGTAAACGCGGCAGCAGCCACAGTAGCAGCGGCGCACCTATCAACGCAGTCACCGATCCGGTGGAAACTTCCATCCACACGCGAGTCAGCCAGAGGATGATTTGATCGGAAAGCCAGAGGATCAACGCACCAATCAGCGACGCCAGCAGCAGTCGTGGCAGCAAACGCCGCGCCCCCAGCATTTTTGCCAGCAGTGGCGCGAACAAGCCGATAAAGCCGATAATCCCTACCGCGTTCACCAGCAGAGCACTGATGACAATCGCCAGCGACAGCGCCGCCAGACGCGCGAGCGACAAGGCCAGCCCGAGATTGCGCGCCACGCCATCATCAAGCCCCATCAGGGTTAACGGACGCAATAGCAGTAACGTCAGCATCACGCCACCCAGCAGCTGCGGCCATAAACGCTCAACGCCGCCCCAGTCGGTTTGCGTCAGCGTTCCGGTGCTCCACAGGAACATGCTTTGCAGCTGGTCGTGATGGAAGATAACCAGTAACTGGTTGATGGCTCCACAATAAAGGCTCACCACCAGCCCCGCGAGGATCAGCGTTACCGGCGAAAGCCGTTTCCCCCACGCGACGCCAAAGACAATTAAGCCAACGACACAAGCCCCTGCCAACGCGGCAAACTGGCTCGCCATCGCGCCGGGGATCGCCCAGAGCGTGGTGACGGTAATTCCCAGTTGCGCGCCCGTTGCGACGCCCAGCGTGGTCGGTTCTGCCAAAGGGTTACGCAACACTTGCTGAAACAGCACGCCCACCAGCCCCAGACCTGCGCCAACCAACAGCGAAATAGCCAGACGCGGCAGCAAGCTGTAGTGAAAAATCATCTGTTCAATGACATCGATATCCGGCGACCAGGCAGCCTGCGCCCACTGACTACGCGGCAGCGCCTGCGAGAAGTTCATCCAGGTCAACGCCGCAGCGGCAATCACCAACAGCACCAGCAATAACACCGGGAAAAGCGCAATACGTTTACTCACGCTTTACCTCCAATGGCGTTATCCAGAATCCGCACAAAGTGCATTGCCGAAAGCGTCGCGCCATAGAACCAGACTGCCGGAACGCGCTGAAAACGTCCGGCGCGGACAAACGGCATGGCCTGCCACAGCGGGGTTGCCATTAGCGCGTCCATGTCTTTGCTGTTGTCGTGATCAAAACAGAGCACATCAACATCTTTATACGCCGCCAGACGATCGATACTGACGGCGGTACTGCCCCAGAAGTTGGTTTCCCCTTGCCAGGCATTTGGGATGCCGTACTCATCGAGAATTTCCTGGAACAGGCTGTTTGGACCGAAGACCAGCATATGGCGCGGATCAATCAATGTTGTCAGCAATAATGGACGCGCTCCTCGCTTCACAAAGCGGGGTTTCATGCTGCGGATAAAGTCTTCATATTGCGCTAAATGCGTTTCTGCTGCGCTTTTCAGGTTAAGTAAATCGGCCATTTCCGCCAGCGATTTACGCGCCATCGCCAGCGGCTGTTTGCCGTCGCTGAAGTTAAATCCGCGTCCCGGCGCAATACGAGCCAACATTTCTGGTGAAGGACCATATCCCGCCGACCAGACCATAAACGACGGTTTCATTTCGGTCAGCAGTTCGAGGTTAGGTTCTGTACGCAAACCAACGTCAATCACCGACTCCGGCAACGGCGGTTCGCTGACCCACAGACGATAATTGATGGTGTCCGCCACACCGTAAGGCACGATGCCGAGCGCCAGTAGTAACTCCACCGGCAACCACTCCAGTGCCACAATACGATTTGGATCAATAGCCGCCGCACGGGCGGTATTCATCTGCCATAACAACGGAGAAAGCGCCATCGCCGTTAACAGTCGGCGGCGCGAAATAAGAGGTAAGCCGCTCATTAATAAACAAAACTCACAGGTGCTGCACCCGCCGGATGCGGCAAAATACCCATCGGGATGCCATAAATCATTTCGAGGGTTTCGCCGCGCATAATTTCCGCAGGCGTTCCCTGAGCAATCATTTCACCGCCGCGCAGGGCGACCAGATAATCACAGTAACGCGCTGCCATATTGATATCGTGCAGCACGGCAATGACCGTCAGACCACGTTCCTGACTTAAACGATGCACCAGCGCCAGTACGTCAACCTGGTGCGCGATATCCAGCGCCGAGGTCGGTTCGTCCAGCAACAGACAGCGGCTATCCTGCGCCACCAGCATGGCGATCCACGCCCGCTGACGTTCGCCGCCAGAGAGACTATCGACCAGACGATGCGCCAGCGGTTTTAAACCAACCAGCGAGATAGCTTCCTCGACCTTTTCGCGATCTGCCGCACCAAAGCGCCCCAGCGCGCCATGCCACGGGTAACGACCAATCGCCACCAGTTCACGCACGGTCATCCCTTCTGCCGGAGGAAGCTGCTGCGGCAAATAAGCCACTTTGCGGGCGAAGGCTTTGCTGCTCCAGCTTTCCAGCGGCTGGGCATCAAGAAGAATCTCACCTTCCGACGGTGGCTGATGACGACCAAGCATTTTGAGCAGAGTGGATTTACCAGAACCGTTGTGACCAATCAGACCAGTCACTTTCCCGGCAGGAAAGGTTAACGACAGCGGATGCAAAAGCGTGCGCCCGGGCACACGAAAGGAGATATTACGCAGTGCAAAAGTGGTATCGGAATGATTCGTGTATTCCTGCATAACAGCCAACTTGTGAAACGGGCACGGAAATCCGTGCCCCAAAAGAGAAATTAGAAACGGAAGGTTGCGGTTGCAACGACCTGACGTTCTGCGCCCCAGAAGCAGCCATAGGTATTAAAGCAGCTGGCGACGTATTCACGATCGAACAGGTTGTTGACATGCAGCGCCACGTTGGAGCCAGCCATACCGACTCGCGCCAGATCATAACGCACTAACGCATCCACGACCGTATAACTTCCCACTTTAAAGGAGTTAGCCGGATCACCATAGCTGGAGCCAGTATAACGACCACCGGTGCCCAGCGTCAGACCTGAAAGTGGGCCGTCAAAGAAGGTGTAGTCAGCCCACAGAGAAGCCATGTGTTTTGGCACCTGCGCAGGCGTATTGCCTTTGTAGGTAGTATCGGTGGTGTATTCCGCATCGGTGTAGGTATAAGAACCCACCACGTTAACACTCGCCGACAACGCCGCTTTTGCTTCGATTTCTACGCCACGTGCGCGGATCTCGCCACCTTCAACCGAGAAGAAAGAACCCTCAGGGTCCGCCATCAGGTTATTGGTTTTGGTGAGATTATACAGTGCACCTGTCACCACAATTGGGCGATCTTCCGGCACATATTTCACGCCGACTTCGTACTGCTTACCTTTAGACGGTGCGAAAATATTACCATCCTTTCCGACCTGGGAAGAAGGTTCAAACGATTCGCTATAGCTGAAGTACGGTGTTACGCCATTATCAAACAGGTAGTTAACACCACCACGCCAGGTAAACTGTTTGTCATCACGTTTATCGGTCGTCCCGGCAACGCGGTTAAGAGATTTTTGATCCGCCCAGTCATAACGACCACCCAGGGTGACCAGAACTTTATCCCACTGCGCCTGATCCTGAACGTAAATACCCGTTTGCTTCTGCTTATTCAGAATGCGGTAAGGGCCGGAGTTTGCCGGATCTTTCGCATTGAAGTCGAAATCGGTATTCACCGGATTGTACAGATCGAGCAGCGGTACGGAGTCGTCGTAACCAAACCAGGCGTTGATGTCGTTACGCATACGCATGAAATCAACACCGGTCAGCAGGGTGTGGTCGATATCGCCAGTGGCAAACTTGCTCTGCAACTGGGTATCAACAGAGAAGTTTTGCAGTTTCTCATCATCAACGACGTATTTACGTGCCAGATAATGGCCTTTGTCCGCAGGCGCTAATGCCGCACATTGTTGGCTGTAAGCATTCGCCGGATCGGAGCAGACACCGTAACCATAAACGCTGTTTTGCGAGGTTTTGTTTTCCGCAAAGCGCAGGTTCTGACGCACGGTAAAGGTATCGTTAAATTCGTGGTCGAAGCTGTACCCTACCATCTTCTCATTACGAGAATAGGTGTTGTTTTTCGCGCCTTCGTTAAAGTCCGTCGGCAGACGCTTACCGTTCGGCAGCGGCTCAACGGTTCCCTCTTTTGGCAACCAGCCGTAATAACCGGTTTCCGGCTCGTTCTGGAAGTAAGAAAGGAAGGTGAAATTGGTTTTATCGTCCGGACGCCAGGTGAACGCCGGCGCAATAGCATAACGCTGCTCTTCTGACCCTTTCTGCTGAGCATTGGCAGAACGCGCAAGACCGGTCAGGCGATAAGAGTAAACGCCGTCATCATCCAGCGCATCACTAAAGTCAAAACCGGTCTGGAACAGGCTGTCAGTACCGGCTTTAAACTGAACTTCTTTCAGAGGTTCGGTAGTCGGGCGTTTGCTGACCATGTTCAACAGGCCGCCAGGGCTGCTTTTACCGTAAAGCACGGAAACCGGGCCACGCATAATTTCAGCACGTTCCAGCATATACGGGTCAATGACCGCATCGTTATAGAAGTTACCCTGCAACTTCAGGCCGTTCAGATAGTTATTCTGGCTTTGGCCTTCTGCGGCAAAACCGCGAATGATCAGGTGGTCATAGGTGTTGGATGCGCCACGCGTACCAACAGAGACACCCGGCGTGTAGCTAAGTGCCTCTTTGACTGACTTAGGCTGATGCAGCGCCATCTCTTCGGCGGTTACAACAGAAATAGACTGTGGCACTTTTTGAATCGGCGTATCTGTTTTGGTGCCGGTAGCGGATTGTCGCGCTGCTATGGTAGCCGCCGGCCCCCACGCGCTTTCTTGCGGTGCAGGTGCTGCGGTAACGGTGATAGTGTCTTCTTTCGGTTCAACCGCTGCCTGTGCATAAACAGACATGCCGCTAACCGCTGTGGCTACTACAACTGCGATTTTACGCAGCGAGTGTTTTGGCTGAGCAGTTTTGTAACGCGCCATTGGTATATCTCTGATGTAAAGTGAATGATAACGTAAACGAGAATGATTATTATAAAGATAAGATAATATTCGAAAGGCTGACGGGTTCGCAAGCGGTACGCAATATGCGCGCCCCTGAAGGGTCAATAAACAATCAGATGAAAAGAAAGGGTTAATTGTTTAGGCGGGATGTTACTGAACTTGACTTATCTACGCCCTGTGTTCATTCACTCCACAAGGCGTAGTGATTTATTCCCCAGTCTACACAAGCAGCGTCAGGATAGCGCTTTCAGAAGAAGCTGCGCGCGGTGCTCATCGCTCACGGCCTCCCAGGCTTCCGCGAGCTGAACGTGCGCTTGTTTACTGATATCTATAGAAACCGCCAGTCCTTCATCAACTTCCGGCGCCTGAGTGTTGTTCTCACTCTGTTCAATGGCACGGAAAATTGCTTCATTCATGGTGGCGGTATCGAGCGAACCCAGACGGCTTTTTAGTGCCTGAGCCGTAGAGGCAGAAACCCACATGCGGACGATCTCTTCATTCACCGGTTCACTCTGCACGCGAAAATAGCAAAGATTCTCGTCTGACGGCAGCGGCACGTCAAAATATGGCTGGATCTTGATACCCGCACTCGTCGTCACTGAATAGCGTTTCTGCTTTGTATCCCGGTCATATATCCACAAACTTTTGCTGGCCTTACGTGCCCCTTTAGCTGGAGTAACATTCCATACTGCTGTGTACTGCTCCGGATTTGGCGGGATCATCCGCTCTTCAAAATAGAGGAATTCCGTCAGACTATCCTCCCATAGCAGCCAGCCTGTACGCATATCAGGGGTCTTATGAGGTGCGGCATCTCTTACCGTTTGCGTTCGACGTTCAATAAGCTCTGCGTATTGCTGGAAGACGTCATGCATCACATCGTTAGCATCACGAGTGGTATCATCAATACGGATCGAACGCGTTGCAGCTGGGTGCATAAGCGTAGTACCGCAGACTGACTTGATCGGTCTGTCCCGCAGGCCTGCTATGCGCAAGAGTTTCATCTCCAGCCCCAATCCCTGATAATTGACATCAATATGTAAATTGCTCCAGCCACCATCGGGAATATTTTTTGCCAGGCAGTAAACGCGGCTCCAGTCGCCTTCCTCCAGCTTTCTGCCCATCATGGCGGCAACCTGAGTTGCCAACCACCGTTTAGCAAATACCTTTTCAGTATCAGTAAATGCTTGTAAGTATGCCATTACAACGGATCCTTATTACCTTCCAAAAGAGCAATTGCCTGAGACCTGAAGGTCGCGAAGTCCAACATTTTCCCATGCAGTAAAAGACTTTCAGCCAGATATTCGCTGTAGAGAGTGCGATAATCAATATCAGCCTCACGTTTAACGTGCAGATAAGGAAGCACGGGGATCGTACCATTTCGCTGGCTCAGGAATTCCTTAACTGAAATGGTTTTCGTCTCCGCCGTTGACACTTCCTGCTTGTTGCCATTTTCAACTTTACGACAATGCAGCATGAGATCAGCACCTGCGGTGTTATCGCTAACAAATTGCTTAAACGTACCGTGCTGCTTGTCGAAAATATCGATCCTTTCAATGGTAAAACCAGCATCCAGCACTGCATTACGCAGACGATTCCAGATGTCCTCCGAAGAGTTCATAAATACCAACACCATCCAGTGTCCTGGTCTTAGCACACGATAACTTTCAGCCAGACTCTGCGTCATTAATTCCTGATATCTGTTGGCATCCTTTTTTTGTACGCGATTAACTATGGCTTCATCCGTGGCATCCGTATAGGACATTAACCAGGACTCCCACAACATATTCATTTCGCTATAGTTAATGTTGGCTCCAAACGGCGGATCGGTGAAAATCAAATCAACACTATTATCCGGTAGAAACGAAAGATCGGTCGCGGAACCCGTTTTAACCTGACAACGGCCAACGTAAGCTTTAGCCGTGGTTTCAAGGTGATCAATAATTGATCTGGCCTTGCGTTCGAAGGTCAAAAAGATATTCGCTTCATTGAAAATATACGGGACATTAAAATTTGCCGTATTACCGCTGCCGCCCCAAAAACGGTACTCAGAAAGCCGGGTCACACGCTGATAGAGCGAAGTGAAAACAAAGCCGAGAAATGCGGCAATATTGGTATCTTCAACGCGATGAATCGCTTTCCACAACTGGCTCATCGCCGCCAGATTTCTGGCAGTATAAAAATGCTTTATGTTAGTCAGACCATGACGCTTGGGCTGTGCCAGATTCACTCCATCTGGCAGCTCGAAATCCGGGATGAACCCCTCAGCAAGATATTTGCCTGCGTCAATTGCGGCAATGAGCTTGAGATCGGCCTCCACAGGCGGCACCTCGGACTGAGCTTTACCGCAGCATTTATACCCCACAAGAACCGGCACTGGCGTCGTTCGGGCAAGGCGCGATTTTTTGACCTGATGATGACAATAAGGGCACGGGAACTCGCGCAAAAATTTATGTTCGCGCACAGTGTTACCGTAGCTACGGCATTCGTCCCAAAGCACAAACTCCTTACTACACTCGCTGCAAATGACTTTGTATGACCAGACAGTAAAGAGCAACTCCGCCTCTTTTCCACAGGTACGGCATTGCGTTGTGTAAAGGGTTTTGCGCAGATCCGCCAGACTCTCAGTAACTACTTTTACCGCCGCCGCGAGCGCAGCGGGATCGCATTGCGATGTAAATCGATTAGCGATAAAACTGGCTGCAGGTGACAGTTCATTGAGAATGACATCATGGCCGGTCGTCAGCGCCGCAACCCCTGTCATACCGCTTCCCGCAAAGGGATCAAGCACCAGTCCGCCTTCGGGCAAATATTTTTGCAGCACCTGGGCAATCCCTTGAGGCGGAACTTTGGTGTGATATGTATGCGCGTCATAAGTATACGTATTCTTTCCTGCTGAAACGCCCTCCGCTACAGCCTCTTTCACGGTCTGCGCGGCTTCAGGATGCGATGAAAGAATTTCAGCCAACTGGTATTCACCATTGCCCCAAAGTTCTCCTTTTTTAAGTCGGGAGAGCAGAGCCGGGCCCGGCTCATCGCGCAGCACAATCGTGCCTTCATATTTGTCGGCTGTGGTTTTTTTACGTATCCCACGAGAGGCGAATGTTCGTGTCGTATTCAGATTTGCAAGATCGATCGCCAGACCCGCATTGAGCTTCGCAAGTAGCTCATGCAATTCTTTTATCGTATCGGCACTGGGTTCAATATCTCCGCGAATCCAGCGAGTAACTGCAATGTAAGAAGTGCCGAGATACTGCGCCACGCCTTTCGGATCCAGGCCACTTAATGCCATAATTTCCTGCAATAATGCCTGATAGTGATTCTCAGGATGTGATACTTGCTGACCAGAGCGCATCATCTTTTGCCCCCCTCATTAATACCAATAACAACGTTGAGAGATACCTCATTAGCGTGCACTGCTATAGTCATTCACTATTTACCTTTTTGATTCGCTTTCTCATTAAGTCCGGCAAAGGCTGTGTCGATACGCTTTCATCGACCATTCTGAGAGGATGTCTTTTGGCATCAAAGGAAGAATGCTTCACGCAAAAAATATTTAAATTCATTGCGTTGAATATTAAACAGGTCAATTTCTTCTGATATTTGCATCCCACTAAATTTAGCAGGTTCCCTGTATCAACAGAGAACCTGCCATTAGTATCAACGCATTACTACCTAAGAACGTTAATTACTGCCAAACATATCCTTGATCCAGCCTGCTACGCCGTCGCTGTCTTTCTGTTCCTGTTGCGCAGGCTGCTGCGGCTGAGAAGACTGATCAAACGGATTGCCCGACGGCTGCTGTTGAATCTCGCTTTGCTGGCACAACGAATCAGGATCGCTGGTCCATACTGGCAAGGTTCTCATACCACCGCTGCAAACAAAGTTACCGTCGTAGTCCACGCCCATATCCACAATATCTTCCGGCGGTACAAGATTCAGCGGCGTTGGCGTCTGGTTCGCCAGATAACGCTGGTAAATCGACATCGCCCCACTGGCGCCATACAGTTTAGTTGGCTGGTTGTTATCGCGGCCTACCCAGGTGATGGTCACCGTGCTGCCGTCAATGCCCGCAAACCAAGTATCAACGTTGTTGTTGGTAGTCCCTGTTTTCCCTGCCAGATGCAGATTTGGATATTTAGCCCCAAGCTGACGACCCGTACCACGCTGCACAACCTGTTGCATGGTCCATAGTGTCAGATACGCCGCCTGCGCCGGAACAGCGCGTTCCGCCTGCGGGAAGCTCTGATAGAGCACTTTACCATCTTCAGCAATCACTGAACGCAGTGCAGAAAGCGGTGCGCGGTTACCGCCGCTGGCGATAGTCTGGAATGCCTGTGCCACTTCGATTGGCGTCAGGTTCAACGCCCCCAGCAGCATCGCCGGAACCGGATTCAGCTGATCTTTCGGCACGCCCAGCTTAATCCAGGTGTCCGTAACCGCAGGCAGCCCCAGCGCCATCCCCAGATTTACCGTTGGCACGTTCATCGAACGCGTCAGCGCATCCACCAGCATCACTCTACCGCTTTCGCTATAACGACGATCATCGTTCTGCGGTGACCAGACCTGACCGTTCGGCTGACGCAGCGCGATGGGCGCATCGGCAATCCACGTATTCAGGCGATAGATTTTCGGCTGGCTTAAGGCCGTCAGATAAGTCGCCGGTTTTGCCAGTGAACCAATCGAACGACGCGCCTGCATCGCACGGTTATAGCCCGCAAATTGCGGTTCTGAACCACCGACCATCGCACGAACTTCGCCACTAAAGCGGTCGACGACCACAATCGCCGTTTCCAGATCGCTCAACTTACGCTGTTTCTTCAGTGCCGGAATGCCTTCCACGGCAGCTTTTTCTGCGGCGTCCTGAGCCACCGAGTCAAAGGTAGTGAAGATCTTCACGCCGGAGAGATCTTTCACTTTATCGCCCAGTTTCGCCTGCAGCTCCTGACGTACCAGTTGCATAAAAGCAGGCTGTGGAGAGATTACCCCACCGCGCGGCTGAACGCCCAGCGGACGCGCACTCAACATGTCGTAGAGTTCTTGATCAATAATCTGCTGTTGTTGCAGCAATCGCAGCACCAGATTACGCCGCTCCAGTGCCAGTTTCGGGTTACGCCACGGGTTGTAAATTGACGCACCTTTCACCATACCAACTAGCAGCGCCTGCTGATCAAGGCTCAACTCTTCCACCGGACGCCCAAAGTAATACAGGCTCGCCAGCGGGAAACCACGGATTTCGTTGTCACCGCTCTGACCGAGATACACCTCGTTCATATACAGCTCAAGAATACGATCTTTGCTGTAACGCGCATCCATGATCAGCGCCATGTAAGCTTCGTTCGCTTTACGCCAGTAAGAACGCTCACTGGAAAGGAACAAGTTTTTCACCAACTGTTGCGTCAGCGTACTCGCCCCCTGCACCGTGCGTCCGGCAGTCAGGTTCGCCAGAACCGCACGTCCGATGGAGTAGAGGCTGATACCGTCATGCTCGTAGAAATGCCGGTCTTCCGTCGCCAGCAAGGTATCCACCAGCAGATCCGGGAAGCCACTGCGCGGCACAAACAGACGTTGCTCGCCGTTTGGCGAAGAGATCATCGTTATCAGTCGCGGATCAAGGCGGAAGAAACCGAACTGACGGTTGTTATCCATATTGACGATGGTCGCCAGATGATCGCCATCAAAGGTCAGACGCGCACGCACCTGCCCTTCTTTACTATCCGGGAAATCAAACGGACGGCGGATCATCTCAATGCTGTTAGCCTGCACGGTAAATTCGCCAGGACGGGTCATCTTCGACACCTGACGATACTGGGTTGCCTCCAGCAGTTTCACCATCTCGTTCTTGCTGATGGTCATGTCTGGCTCAAGGTTTACCATCCGACCATAAACTGCCGCTGGCAATTGCCAGACCTTGCCATCAATACGGCTGCGAATTTTTTGATCGAGATAAACCCCATAAACGGCGATTAACACCGCAAATACGATGCCCAGTTTCAGTAGCAGCCAGAGCCAGCCGCGTTTACCACGAGGCTTACGCCCTTTGCCTTTACCTTTGCGCGGCATCGGTTCTTCATCCTCATAGTCATCATAATCATCGTCATCTTCATAACGACGACGGCTTACCTTTTGTTTGACAGGACGCGTCGGTTTCCCTTTGCGTCCAATTGGCTCGCGGTCATTCCCGGCCATACTTTTTCTCCGCAATATTCAGGCGCAAAAGCCCGATTTTCTGTTCTTCCGTTGCAAGACAGAAGAAGATATCTCTCAAATTTTGTGCTCGATCGGTTCCCTCTCCCTTGAGGGAGAGGGAGAAAACCAACCTCACGAATACTTTTTCGTCCGGCGCGTCGGCGCGGTGTTGGCGGGGTCGTCCGGCCAGACATGTTTGGGATAACGCCCCTTCATCTCTTTTTGCACTTCGCGATACGCCCCTTGCCAGAAGGCGCTTAAATCACGCGTGATTTGCAGCGGCCTTTGGGCGGGTGAAAGCAGCTCCAGCACCAACGGCACGCGCCCCTGGGCAATCGTCGGATTGGTGGCTTCGCCAAACATCTCCTGCATTCTCACCGCCAGCGCAGGGGGGTTATCTTCATGATAACGAATGGCGATCCGGCTTCCCGTCGGCACAGTGTAATGCGCAGGAAGTTCACTATCCAGCCGTTGCTGCATTCCCCAATCAAGTAATCCGCGCAGCGCCTGATAAATATCGAGTGATTTCAGACCTCGCAGTGAATGCACTCCGGTCATATGTGGCAGCAGCCACGTTTCCAGCGTCGCCAGCAAATTTGCCTCATCAACCGCTGGCCAGTCATATTCCGGTAGCCACTTCGCAGCACACAGCAAACGCAAACGTAGCTGTTCCGCTTCCGGCGTCCAGTTAAGTACGCTTAGACCTTTATCGCGAATACCGTTGAGCATTGCATGATGTAATTCATCTTCCGACGGTTTCGCCAGCGGCTGTACTTTTACTGTGAGCTGACCAATCTGCAGCCGACGCCAGGCTTTCAACGTACCTTGAACATCGTCCCATTCAACGGTGTCAGATTGATATAGCAGCTGCGGGCAGCGTTGTACTAACTCATCAATATCGACCGGTAGCGCCAGTAAAATTCGCGCATCCGGCGAGGAGCTGCCCTGCAATAATAACGGCGCTACCAGCCATTCATGGCGGCTTAAGGCATCATCGGTGTCCAGCATCGCTCCCATGCCGTTCGCCAGTTGATAGCGCCCCTCTTGCCCACGGCGGCGAGCAATACGATCGGCAAACGCCCTGGCGAGAAGCGGCGCGATAAGCGAACTGTCTGCCTCGCCACCACGCACATTTAAGCGTTTTAACAGTTGCTGACTGCGTTGCTGCCAGGCCGGTTGATTGCGCGAAAACACCACACCCAGATCGCTATTCCCCATCCGTGGCGGCTCTTCGAGAATGGCGGCAATTTTTGCGGCGGTCGCGGCTTCGTCGTCGCTATTCGCACTCACCAGCATTGCCGCTAAACGCGGGTCGTTACCCAGCGTCGCCATGTTCTGCCCTTTCGAGCTTAGCCGATCACCGTCCAGCGCCCCCAGCATTTGTAACAGACGTTTCGCCGCCTGTAGATTCACCGCTGGCGGTTGATCCAGCCAGCTCATCTGCGCCGGATCGCTGCATCCCCATTGCAGTAATTCCATCAGCAAACCGGAGAGATCGCTTTGTAAGATCTCCGGTTCACTTTGCGCGGCAGCGCGTTCTGACTGTTCTTTGGCTATCAGATGTAAACAAATGCCCGGCTCCAGACGCCCGGCACGCCCGGCGCGTTGCGTCATTGATGCCTGACTAACGCGTTGAGTAATCAGTCGCGTAAGCCCCGTGCGCGGATCAAAGCGCGCTACACGCTCCTGGGCGCTGTCTACCACCAGACGAATACCTTCAATAGTTAAACTGGTTTCAGCAATATTGGTCGCCAGCACCACTTTGCGCATTCCTTGTGGTGCGGGGAGGATCGCTTTTCGCTGATCGTTCAGCGACAACGCACCATACAGCGGGCAGAGCAACACATCACTGCCGATGCGCGAAGCCAGTTGTTCCTGAACGCGCTGAATTTCTCCGACGCCGGGTAAAAATAGCAGTAATGATCCGCTTTCCTGACGCAGCAATTCGGCGGTAGCAACCGCGACGGCTTCGTCAAAGCGTTGATGAGCAGGCAGCGGCAAATAACGGCGTTCAACCGGATAAGAACGTCCTTCAGAAACAACAACCGGCGCTTCTGGCAGCATCTGCTGTAAGCGGTCATTATCCAGCGTAGCCGACATAATCAGCAGCTTTAAGTCATCGCGCAGCCCTTGTTGCACGTCCAGCAATAGCGCCAACGCCAGATCAGCCTGCAAGCTGCGTTCATGAAATTCATCAAGGATCACCATACCGACGCCGCTTAGTTCTGGATCGCGTTGGATCATGCGCGTCAGTACACCTTCAGTAACGACTTCCAGTCGGGTATTCGGCCCCACGCAATTTTGCGCACGCATCCGGTAGCCAACCGTGTCACCAGGCTTTTCGTTAAGCAGCTCCGCCAGTCGTTGCGCAACGTTACGTGCCGCCAGACGCCGTGGCTCCAGCAGGATAATTTTTCCGTTAATGCCTGGATGCGCCAGCAGTTGCAGCGGCAGCCTGGTCGATTTCCCGGCTCCGGTCGGCGCGCTTAATAACACCTGCGGTGCGGTATCGAGAGCAGCAAGTAATTCAGGTAAGACGGCAGCAACGGGCAACGACGACACAAAACGCTCCTGAGGGTTAACATTCTTCGCGCCACATTGTAGCATCGCGGTAATTCATAACCGAGTGCCTCACATGTCTGAACCGCAACGGCTGTTCTTTGCCATCGACTTACCCGCAGAAATTCGCGAACAGATTATCCACTGGCGTGCCGCACAATTTCCGCCAGAAGCGGGGCGCCCGGTTGCCGCCGAAAATTTGCATCTGACGCTGGCGTTTTTAGGCGAAGTGAGCGCAGAGAAAGAGAAGGCGCTTTCTCTTTTAGCCGGACGTATTCGTCAACCGGGCTTCACTCTGACGCTTGATGACGCCGGTCAGTGGCTGCGTTCGCGCGTGGTGTGGTTAGGGATGCGCCAGCCACCGCGCGGCTTAATCCAGTTAGCAAATATGCTCCGTTCGCAGGCCGCTCGCAGTGGTTGTTTTCAAAGCAATCGACCGTTTCATCCGCATATCACCTTATTGCGCGACGCCAGCGAGGCGGTGACAATCCCGCAGCCTGGTTTTAACTGGTCATATGCGGTGACGGAGTTTACCCTCTACGCCTCCTCGTTTGCCCGTGGGCGCACACGCTACACGCCGCTAAAACGCTGGACACTGACGCAATAACAAGGGTTGTCACAATGAAATTTTCACCCCCTCTACAACGCGCCACGCTGGTTCAGCGTTATAAACGCTTTTTAGCCGATGTGATCACACCCGATGGCCGCGAATTAACGCTACACTGCCCTAATACAGGTGCGATGACCGGTTGTGCAACGCCTGGCGATACCGTCTGGTATTCCACTTCCGACAACACAAAACGGAAATATCCACACACCTGGGAATTGACCCAAAGCCAAAGCGGTGCATTTATTTGCGTCAATACACTTTGGGCAAACAGATTGACGAAAGAGGCTATCCTCAATGGGGATATTTCGGAACTGTCAGGCTATAGCTCGCTGAAAAGCGAAGTAAAATACGGCGCCGAGCGCAGTCGTATTGACTTCATGTTACAGGCGAGGTTTCGACCTGACTGCTATATTGAAGTGAAATCGGTTACGTTAGCGGAAAATGAACAGGGATACTTTCCCGATGCAGTCACTGAACGAGGTCAGAAACATCTTCGGGAGTTGATGAGCGTAGCAGCTGAAGGTCAGCGTGCAGTGATTTTTTTTGCCGTGCTGCATTCAGCCATTACACGGTTTTCACCCGCGCGCCACATCGATGAGAAATACGCGCAACTATTGTCAGAGGCTCAACAGAAGGGGGTAGAAATTCTGGCTTATAAAGCGGAACTTTCTGCTGAAGGCATGGCTCTTAAAAAATCACTGCCGGTTACATTGTAGTAAAGTAAGTAACTGGTTAATTTACATTCTGGTCGCGTGCGCAAATACGCTTTTCCTCACACAGTTGTCAAGTGTTACGTTTAGATAATTGCTATCCGGAAAAGCATCTGCTATTTATAGCGGCCTCATTTTTCCCCCGAACATGGGGATCGATAGTGCGTGTTAAGGAGAAGCAACATGCAAGAAGGGCAAAACCGTAAAACATCGTCCCTGAGTATTCTCGCCATCGCTGGGGTGGAACCATATCAGGAGAAGCCGGGCGAAGAGTATATGAATGAAGCCCAGCTGGCGCACTTCCGTCGTATTCTGGAAGCATGGCGTAATCAACTCAGGGATGAAGTCGATCGCACCGTTACACATATGCAGGATGAAGCAGCCAACTTCCCGGACCCGGTAGACCGTGCAGCCCAGGAAGAAGAGTTCAGCCTCGAACTGCGTAACCGCGATCGCGAGCGTAAGCTGATCAAAAAGATCGAGAAGACGCTGAAAAAAGTGGAAGACGAAGATTTCGGCTACTGCGAATCCTGCGGTGTTGAAATTGGTATTCGTCGTCTGGAAGCGCGCCCGACAGCCGATCTGTGCATCGACTGCAAAACGCTGGCTGAAATTCGCGAAAAACAGATGGCTGGCTAATTACAGCCGTTCCATCACGTTTACCACAGGCGGGAAATGCTCCCGCCTTATTTTTTGTTCAACGAGATGACAGACACACACTATATTGGTCGCTTCGCCCCCTCTCCTTCCGGCGAGCTTCATTTTGGCTCTCTGATTGCCGCGCTTGGTAGCTATCTACAGGCACGCGCCCGGCAAGGTCGCTGGCTGGTACGCATTGAAGATATCGACCCGCCTCGTGAAGTTCCCGGTGCCGCAGAGACAATCCTGCGCCAGCTGGAACATTACGGTCTGTACTGGGACGGCAATGTTCTCTGGCAATCGCAACGTCATGACGCCTATCGCGAAGCACTCGCCTGGTTACGTGAGCAAGGGCTAAGTTATTACTGCACCTGTACGCGTGCGCGTATTCACAGCATTGGCGGTATTTACGACGGTCATTGCCGTGAATTACATCATTCCCCAGAAAACGCAGCAGTACGCATCCGCCAGCAGCATCCGGTCACCCAGTTTACCGATCAGCTGCGCGGTATTATTCACGCTGACGAAAAACTGGCGCGGGAAGATTTTATTATTCATCGCCGTGACGGTTTGTTCGCCTATAACCTGGCAGTGGTGGTTGACGATCACTTCCTGGGCGTGACAGAAATTGTCCGTGGCGCAGATTTGATTGAACCGACGGTGCGACAAATCTCGCTGTACCAGCTTTTTGGCTGGCAGGTGCCAGATTACATTCATTTGCCGCTGGCGCTTAACGCACAAGGCGCTAAACTTTCCAAGCAGAATCATGCGCCTGCGTTGCCGAAAGGCGATCCTCGCCCGGTGTTAATCGCCGCGCTTCAATTTCTGGGTCAGCAGGCAGAAACACACTGGCAGGATTTCAGCGTCGAGCAAATCCTTCAGTCAGCCGTCAAAAACTGGACGCTGACCGCCGTGCCTGAGTCGGCAATTGTAAATTCAACATTCTCAAATGCGTCATGCTGAGCTATGATTAGCCGCTATTTTTTTGTCCTGAATGATGTTTGACACTACCGAGGTGTACTATTTTTACCCGAGTCGCTAATTTTTGCCGCAAGGTGCTAAGCCGCGAGGAAAGCGAGGCTGAACAGGCTGCCGCCCGTCCCCAGGTGACGGTGATCCCGCGTGAGCAACATGCTATCTCCCGCAAAGATATCAGTGAAAATGCCCTGAAGGTAATGTACAGGCTCAATAAAGCGGGATACGAAGCCTGGCTGGTTGGCGGCGGCGTGCGCGACCTGTTACTTGGCAAAAAGCCGAAAGATTTTGACGTGACCACCAACGCCACGCCTGAGCAGGTGCGTAAACTATTCCGTAACTGCCGCCTGGTGGGTCGCCGTTTCCGTCTTGCTCATGTGATGTTTGGCCCGGAGATTATCGAAGTCGCAACCTTCCGTGGACACCACGAAGGTAACGTCAGCGACCGCACGACCTCCCAACGCGGGCAAAATGGCATGTTGCTGCGCGACAACATTTTCGGTTCCATCGAAGAAGACGCCCAGCGCCGCGATTTTACTATCAACAGCCTGTATTACAGCGTCGCAGATTTTACCGTCCGTGATTACGTTGGCGGCATGAAAGATCTGAAAGACGGTGTTATCCGTCTGATTGGTAACCCGGAAACGCGCTACCGTGAAGATCCGGTACGTATGCTGCGCGCGGTACGTTTTGCAGCAAAACTGGGTATGCGCATCAGCCCGGAAACCGCAGAACCGATCCCTCGCCTCGCTACCCTGCTGAACGATATCCCTCCGGCGCGCCTGTTTGAAGAGTCTCTTAAGCTGCTACAAGCGGGCTACGGTTACGAAACCTATAAACTGCTGTGTGAATATCATCTGTTCCAGCCGCTGTTCCCGACCATTACCCGTTACTTCACGGAAAATGGCGACAGCCCGATGGAGCGGATCATTGAGCAGGTTCTGAAGAATACCGATACGCGTATCCATAACGATATGCGTGTGAACCCGGCGTTCCTGTTTGCCGCCATGTTCTGGTATCCACTGCTGGAAACAGCACAGAAGATCGCCCAGGAAAGCGGCCTGACCTATCACGACGCTTTCGCGCTGGCGATGAACGATGTGCTGGACGAAGCCTGCCGTTCACTGGCGATCCCGAAACGTCTGACGACTTTAACCCGCGATATCTGGCAGCTACAGTTGCGTATGTCCCGTCGTCAGGGTAAACGCGCATGGAAACTGCTGGAGCATCCAAAGTTCCGTGCGGCTTACGACCTGTTGGCCTTGCGAGCTGAAGTTGAGCGTAACGCTGAACTGCAACGTCTGGTGAAATGGTGGGGTGAGTTCCAGGTTTCCGCGCCGCCAGACCAAAAAGGGATGCTTAACGAACTGGATGAAGAACCGTCAGCTCGTCGTCGTACTCGCCGCCCACGCAAACGCGCACCACGTCGTGAGGGCACCGCATGACAGTGGCATATATTGCCATAGGCAGCAATCTGGCCTCTCCGCTGGAGCAGGTCAATGCTGCCGTGAAAGCATTAGGCGATATCCCTGAAAGCCGCATTCTTGCCATTTCTTCGTTTTACCGCACCCCGCCGCTGGGTCCGCAGGATCAACCTGATTATCTGAATGCTGCCGTGGCGCTGGAAACCACTCTCGCACCTGAAGAGTTACTCAATCACACACAGCGTATTGAATTGCAGCAAGGCCGCGTCCGCAAAGCTGAACGTTGGGGACCGCGCACGCTGGATCTCGATATCATGCTGTTTGGTAATGAAGTGATAAATACCGAACGCCTGACCGTTCCACACTACGATATGAAAAATCGTGGCTTTATGCTGTGGCCGCTGTTTGAGATTGCGCCTGACGTGGTATTTCCTGATGGGGACAATTTAGTTGGTCTTTTAAAAACAAAAGGCTTCAGTAAATTAAATAAATGGTAATTCATTTTTGCACTGAATATAAATTTTTTCTGAAAATACCCCCACCTCAATTGCCAAATAAATTCGATTAAGATAATAAGAGTTATCCTTTATTGGATATTAATATCTCTGAATACTCCCAACTTCCATACACCATCCTTCACCATTTTAAAATTTAGTTTTACTTAAAATCTAATTAAGTGGATTTATAATATTAGATATGCACAATATGCGGCTTAATGATGAATGGTTGTAACATTTGGTAAGTTCAGGCATCTATCATTAACAAACTTATTTGTTGCACATCCGTTATGTATTGACGCCGGTGTTACAAGATAAGTCATCTGCTTATGGAATATTATTCAAGGATTTTTATGTCTAAAAAATTAGGTTTTGCCCTGTCCGGCCTGGTGCTGGCAATGGTTGCAGGTTCTGCTTCAGCAGCTTTAGATGGTGGTCAGTTAAACATCAGCGGTCTGGTAGTAGATAATACCTGTGAAACGCGTGTTGATGGCGGCAATAATGATGGTCTGATCCTGCTGCAAACCGCTACCGTTGCTGATATCTCTGACGGCGTACTGGAAACAACCGTTGGTGCCAAAGCTAAACCTTTTAGCATCACTGTTGACTGCAGCAAAGCTAACCCAGCACCTGGCACTACCGCTGATATGACGTTTGGCACCGTTTTCTTTGGTAACAGCAAAGGTACGCTGAATAACGATATGTCCATCAACACCCCGTCTGTTGGTGTGAATATCGCTCTGCACAACATTGATGGTTCTACTATTAAACAAGTTAAAATCAATAACACAGGCGATATCTATTCAAAACCGCTGGATGCCACATCAAAATCTGCAACGTTTGATTTCAAAGCCTCTTACGTTCGTGAAGATGCAAGCACGGCTGCGACCGCTGGTTTTGTAAGAACCAATACAGCATATACCGTAACTTACCGGTAATTATTCATCAATCAAATGAATTGATTGAATTTATATAGGGAATAACATCCGTGAGAAAGACTCCTGATGTTTATTCCCTTGTTCCTATTAACTCTGTCAGGGATGGTTTATGTTTTTAAATACCAAACATACAGCAGCATTTTGTATCGCGGCTTGTATGGCTTTTAGCGCACCAGCGTTAGCGGATATTGTAATTTCTGGTACGCGTGTCATTTATAAAAGTGATCAAAAAAGCGTAAATGTTCGTCTGGAAAATAAAGGCAATAATCCTTTACTTGTTCAGAGTTGGTTAGACACGGGTGATGATAATGCCGAGCCAGGTTCTATTTCCGTGCCATTTACTGCAACTCCCCCCGTATCCCGTATTGATGCAAAACGGGGTCAAACCATCAAACTGATGTATACCGCCAGCACTCCTCTGCCAAAAGACAAAGAAAGTGTGTTCTGGTTTAACGTGCTGGAAGTTCCGCCAAAACCTGACGCCGAAAAAGTGGCTGATCAAAGCCTGCTCCAGTTGGCATTTCGCACCCGAATCAAACTTTTTTATCGCCCGGAAGGTTTAAGTGGGAATCCTTCTGAAGCTCCGCTAGCCCTGAAATGGTCCTGGGCTGCTGCTGGAGGCCAAACGGCATTACGCGTTTCTAATCCAACGCCTTATCACGTCTCTTTTAGTAGTGGCGATTTAGAAGCCAATGGCAAACGCTATCCGCTTGATATGAAGATGGTTGCGCCATTCAGTGACGATGTCATCAAGGTAAATGGTATCAGCGGCAAAACTGCCTCAGCAAAAGTGCATTTCTACGCCATTAACGATTTTGGTGGCGCAATTGAAGGCGAAGCCAGGCTGTAATTTGGCAAAGATATAACGTAGCAGGAAGCAGAACGTGCCCTATAAAACAACGATAATTCATCACAACCTCACGCAGATCGCTACGTTTTGCGCGCTGCTTTATAGCTCCAGTTGCCTAAGCGCAGAACAAGTTGAATACGACCCAACCTTCCTGATGGGACAGAATACTTCCAATATTGACCTTAGTCGATACAGTGAGGGCAACCCCACGCTACCGGGTATTTATGACGTAAGTATTTATGTTAATAATCAACCGGTTACCAATCAGAGCATCCCTTTTATTGTTGTTGAAGGGAAAAAAAACGCACTGGCCTGTATCACGCTGAAGAATTTGTATCAGTTTCACATTACGCCACCAGAGGCGATAAGCGAAACAATCGTCTTGCTTGAGCGTGATGAAGAACTGGGCGATTGCCTCAACATTGCAGCAATGATTCCACAGGCATCTGTCCGTTATGATGTGAACGATCAACGTCTGGATATTGATGTTCCCCAGGCATGGGTAATGAAGAATTATCAAAACTATGTTGATCCTTCATTGTGGGAAGACGGTATTAACGCCGCCATGCTGTCTTACAACATCAACGGTTATCACAGTGAAAGTCCTGACAGGAAAAATGACAGCATTTATACCGCATTTAACGGTGGCGTAAATTTAGGAGCATGGCGCTTGCGCGCCTCAGGTAACTACAGCTGGATGACCAATTCTAATGGCGATTATGATTTTCAGAATCGGTATCTACAACGCGATCTCGCTTCATTACGCTCACAACTAATTATTGGCGAATCATATACCACTGGTGAAACATTTGATTCGGTCAGTATTCGCGGTATTCGCTTTTATAGCGACAGTAGAATGTTACCTCCGGCGTTGGCCAGCTTTGCCCCGATTATTCATGGCGTCGCCAACACTAACGCAAAAGTTACCGTTACTCAGGGTGGTTATAAGATCTATGAAACGACTGTACCGCCTGGCGCATTTACCATTGATGATCTCAGCCCATCAGGCTATGGCAGCGATCTGATCATCACAATTGAAGAATCCGATGGAAGCAAACGCACTTTTTCACAGCCATTTTCATCGGTAGTACAAATGTTACGTCCAGGCGTTGGTCGGTGGGATATCAGCGGTGGTCAGGTATTAAAAGATGATATTCAAGATGAGCCTAACTTATTCCAGGCCAGCTATTACTATGGTTTAAACAACTACCTGACGGGTTATACAGGTATTCAACTTACCGATAATAACTACACCGCAGGATTACTGGGGCTTGGCCTTAATACCAGCCTTGGCGCATTTTCTGTCGATGTGACTCACTCCAATGTCCGCATCCCGGACGATAAAACATATCAGGGGCAAAGTTATCGTCTTTCATGGAATAAATTGTTCGAAGATACACGCACTTCATTCAATATCGCAGCTTATCGTTACTCAACACAAAACTACCTTGGCCTCAATGATGCTCTGACTCTGATTGATGAGGTAAAGCATCCAGAACAAGATCTTGAACCGCAATCCATGCGCAATTACTCACGCATGAAAAATCAGGTTACGGTAAGTATTAACCAGCCTCTGAAATATGAAAAAGAAGATTACGGTTCGTTTTATCTTTCCGGAAGTTGGTCTGACTACTGGGTTTCCGGGCAAAGTCGGAGCAATTACTCAATAGGTTACAGTAATAGTGCATCCTGGGGCAGTTATAGCATCAGTGCACAGCGTTCATGGTCTCAACAAGGTGAAGACGAAGACAGTGTTTATCTCAGTTTCACCATTCCTATTGAAAAGCTTCTGGGTACAGAACACCGCGATTCTGGCTTTCAGACTATTGATACTCAGTTAAATAGTGACTTTAAAGGCAACAACCAACTCAATGTCAGCAGCAGTGGTTTTAGTGAAAACAATCGTGTCAGTTACAGCGTGAATACTGGCTATACGATGAATAAATCCAGTAACAATTTGAGCTATATCGGAGGCTATGCCAGTTATGAATCCCCCTGGGGTACGTTGGCTGGTTCAGTTTCCGCAAGTAGCGATAACAGCCGTCAATTTTCTCTCAATACTGACGGTGGTTTTGTACTACATCGCGGTGGTCTGACATTCAGTAATGACAGTTTCAGCGACTCAGACACACTGGCAGTTGTTCAGGCCCCTGGAGCAAAAGGCGCTCGCATAAATTACGGTAATAGTACGGTCGATCGCTGGGGCTATGGCGTTACCAGTGCGCTTTCTCCTTATCATGAAAACCGCATTGCTCTGGATATTACAGATATTGAAAATGATGTTGAATTGAAAAGCACCAGTACAGTTGCCGTACCACGTCAGGGGTCAGTGATCTTCGCCGGTTTTGAAACGGTACAGGGACAATCTGCCATTTTGAACATTAAACGCAGTGATGGTCAAAACATTCCTTTTGCGGCAGATATATATGACGAACGAGGCAATGTTATTGGCAATGTTGGTCAAGGTGGTCAGGCTTTTGTTCGTGGTATCGAACAACAGGGAAATATCCAGGTTAAATGGCTCGAAGAGGGTAAACCTGTCAGTTGTCTTGCCCATTATCAACAAAATGCAGAGCCAGAAAAAATAGCACAAACGCTTATTATCAATGGGATTAGTTGTCAAATTCAGTAACCATAAGGGATGCAAATGATAAAAATGATACCGCATAAATTAGTGATACTGATGGGATTGCTATTATCACCATCAGCGTTCGCTGAAGATATTAATGTTGATTTTACGGCAACAGTTAAAGCAACAACCTGTAATATCACTCTGACTGCATTAAATGGCTCTAGCGTCACAAATGATGGAAACGATAATTACACATTAAGAATGCCCAATATGGGGCTGGATAAAATTGTTAATGCAGCAACAGAAGCCCAGGCAGACTTTAAATTAGTTGCCAGTGGGTGTAGCAGCGGAATCAGTTGGATCGACACTACCCTGTCAGGTAATCAGTCCGGCACCTCTCCAAAACTGATTATCCCACTTGCATCGGATTCCTCCTCAACAACCGATTATATAGGTATGGGAATAAAAAGGCAGAGTGCAGATGATTCAACATTTCTGAAACCAAACAGCGCAGAAAAAATTCGCTGGAGTTTAACAGAAATCAATACCAGTGGTCTTGCAATGACCGTTGCGCTACGCGAGACATCGGCAGGACAAGGCGTTCCAGGAAACTTTCGCGCAAAAGCGACATTCAATTTCATCTATGAATAATAAGGATGACAGTAATGATAAATAAAAAATTACGTTCTGGATTATCCATTGGTTTAGCTCTGGCGGTATTTCAGTTCACTAATCCTTTATATGCGGCTACTGATAGCCTTGGACTGACTGTTGTTACTACTGTAGAGATGGGGACCTGCGACGCAAAGCTGCTCAATGATAGCAATCAACCCATATCTGTTGTGGAATTTGGTGATGTTTATATTTCTGAAATCAATGCCAAATCCAAGATTAAAACGTTTAAATTACAGTTTAAAGACTGTGCAGGTATTCCTGGGAAAAAAGCCCAGATTAATCTGACTAAACGCGCAACTTGTGAAGGAATAAATAACGATGGTCCCGGTTTTGCCAATGGTTCTACCGGCACAGGTAAAGCAAGCGCCGTTGCCGTAGAAGTCTGGAGTACGACTACTCCCGCAGTAGGCAATGCGGCACAATTTAGTTGCGTTGCACCTGCAAATAAAGAAGTCACGATCGCAACTGCAACGGGCAACAATGTTGTGGATTACCCAATGAGCGCCCGCCTGGTAGTGGATAAAGACAAAACTGTCAGTAATGTCACCGCCGGAACCTTTTCTGCTCCGGCAACATTCACCGTAACCTACAACTAACAGGCCATCATATTCAGGAACTCACCATGCATCCCACCCAACGTAATATGATGAAAAAAACAGGTTTGTTTTTGTCTTTAATATTGTCCACGGCCTCTCCCGCTATTGCCGGCATGGATATTGATATGACGGCAAATGTAAAGAATAGTACCTGTCAAAGCGGAGTCAGTAATCTGGGTAATATCGATCTGGGGGTCGTCGGTGTGGGATACTTTTCCGATAATACATCCCCAGAAGATTATCAACCTGGGGGAAAAGAATTTACAGTTACTGTTACAGACTGCGCATTTCAGGAAACAGGAGATGTTCTCAGTCAGTTGCATATAGACTTCAGAGCACTCAATGGCGTGATGGCAGCAGGCTCCCAACAAATTTTTGCTAACGATAATGCGGCAGGGGCGACTAATGTCGGCGTAGTCATTTTTTCCATCCAGGATCCGGCAAATAAATTTAATGTTCTAAGTAGTACAGGAACTTCTCGATCATTCTATCCAGTAATGACATCAGCAATGAATAATTCCACCTGGAAATTTTATGCGCGAATGCAAAAAATCAATACTTCCGTGCCTATAACATCCGGACAAGTCACCAGTAATGTCTTAATTGATATTTATTATGAATAAATACGCTGATATTGGATAAGATAATTTTATGTTCAATGGAGTGATTATGAAAGCAGTGTTTCATTTTTTAACGTTTATATGCGTGCTGATTTTGAGTGTTACAGCAAAGGCTAACAACACCAGTATTATTGCTGGTAATGAGGGACCACCTACAGGTTTTGCAGGTCCAACTACAGGAGGTAGGGCGACATTTCGTTATTCGGCGGGTACGAACAATCTTGTATTTTATAAACCAACTCAACTTGGCCCAACTGGAGTCATCCTAAATTTTATAGAGCTAGACTCTGCAGGCGTCGACGGAGACGGCGTACTTTTTTGTAATACAAGTAGCAGTGCCAGTGGTGCGCCGATGACTCTAGAGCATAAAATGGTTAATTCAGGCAAAAGTTACGGTGGACATCAATTATTTGAAACTACTGTTCCAGGCCTCTATTACACACTAAAAATATCGAAAATCTGGACGGCCTGGAATACAGTGGCCTCTATCAATGAGTTTTATATTGGTGAACAAGATAAATACATTTTTAGTTTCAATATTAGCAACACAAACCTACAGCGTTATTGCAATAACTATGCAAATAAAGAAGGCTCATACTGGTCTATCGGTGGTATAGTTCAGAATCTCGCCATTGAATTTTATACTGATCAAACATTTAATCCAACAGCTAATCAGCGGGTTGGATTAAAGACCACTTCAAATTATTTATATAGTTTTAAATCCTATAACGCTGGTCGAAATATTAGCAGTGATTATATCTATATCGACTTTAACCTGGTAAACTTATATATTACGTTGCCCACCTGTTTTACATCCGTACTTACCGGTCCCACCGTCAGTGGTTCAACGGTTAATTTAGGGGAGTACACTGCGGGACAAATATCTTCAAATTCAGCGTCGCCAGTCCCCTTTGATATTTCCCTGCAAAACTGTATCCGCATACGCAACATTGAAGCAAAAATGACATCGACAAAAGTTGGGATTTCAAATCGACAGTTGCTGGGTAATACATTAACAAGTTCAGATAGTGCTACGGGCGTTGGCGTTCTTATTGAAGGCTTACCCAACTCTGTACATTCACAAAAAGTTATTCTCGAACCAAATAACAATAGTTCAGTTTACAAAGATTATGAATCTGAAACTGACAGTAGTGGCGGTATTTATCCTGAAATGGATCGGGGAACTTCCCAGCCCCTTCATTTCCAGGCAACATTAAAGCAGGATGGGAGTAACCAGATTACCCCAGGGGAATTTAAAGCGACCAGTACTTTCCAGATCACCTACCCTTGATTCACATAAGGCACATCGTCAGGCAACTGACGATGTGCCCCACTAAAACGATTGCCCCCCCTTCTCCGCCTGATAGAATGCCAACAGATCTGACATTAGCCATCAGGACACGTTATGAAACCGACTACCATTTCCCTGCTGCAAAAATGTAAACAGGACAAAAAACGCTTCGCCACCATCACTGCTTACGACTATAGCTTTGCAAAATTGTTTGCCGATGAAGGAATTAACGTCATGCTGGTGGGTGATTCCCTTGGAATGACGGTTCAGGGACATGACTCCACCCTCCCCGTCACTGTGGAAGATATCGCCTACCACACAACCGCCGTTCGTCGCGGTGCGCCAAACTGTCTGCTGCTGGCTGACCTGCCATTTATGGCTTATGCCACTCCTGAACAAGCATTTGAAAACGCCGCAACTGTCATGCGCGCGGGTGCGAATATGGTCAAAATCGAAGGCGGTGCCTGGCTGGTAGAAACAGTTCAAATGCTGACCGAACGTGCCGTTCCGGTGTGTGGGCATTTGGGCTTAACGCCGCAGTCGGTGAATATTTTCGGCGGTTATAAAGTGCAAGGGCGCGGCGATGCAGGCGACCGTTTACTCAATGACGCATTAGCGTTAGAAGCCGCAGGCGCACAATTGCTGGTGCTGGAATGCGTGCCGGTTGAGCTGGCAAAACGTATTACCGAGGCGCTGGCGATTCCGGTTATCGGTATTGGCGCGGGGAATGTAACCGACGGACAAATCCTCGTGATGCACGACGCATTCGGCATAACCGGTGGTCACATCCCTAAATTCGCCAAAAATTTCCTTGCCGAAGCGGGCGACATCCGCGCGGCTGTGCGGCAGTATATGGCTGAAGTGGAGTCCGGCGTTTACCCGGGCGAAGAACACAGTTTCCATTAAGGAGTCACGTTGTGTTAATTATCGAAACCCTTCCGCTGCTGCGCCAGCAAATTCGCCGCCTGCGTATGGAAGGCAAGCGAGTGGCGCTGGTGCCTACCATGGGTAACCTGCACGATGGCCATATGAAGCTGGTCGATGAAGCCAAAGCCCGCGCCGATGTGGTCGTCGTCAGTATTTTCGTTAACCCGATGCAATTCGACCGCCCGGAAGACCTGGCTCGCTATCCACGCACCTTGCAGGAAGACTGCGAGAAGCTAAACAAACGTAAAGTGGATCTGGTTTTCGCTCCATCAGTAAAAGAGATCTACCCGAACGGTACAGAAACCCACACCTATGTTGACGTTCCGGGGCTGTCCACCATGCTGGAAGGCGCCAGCCGCCCAGGCCATTTCCGTGGCGTTTCGACCATCGTCAGCAAACTGTTCAACCTGGTCCAGCCCGATATCGCCTGCTTCGGTGAAAAAGATTTTCAGCAACTGGCGCTGATCCGCAAAATGGTTGCCGATATGGGCTTTGATATTGAGATTGTCGGTGTGCCAATTATGCGCGCCAAAGACGGTCTGGCGCTCAGTTCTCGTAACGGTTATCTGACGGCAGAACAACGCAAAATTGCGCCAGGTCTGTACAAGGTTTTATGTTCGATTGCAGACAAATTGCAGGCTGGAGAGCGGGATCTTGATGAGATTATTGCTATTGCAGGGCAAGAACTGAATGAAAAAGGTTTCCGCGCCGATGATATTCAGATTCGTGATGCTGACACGTTGCTGGAAGTCACTGAAAACAGTAAACGCGCCGTGATTCTGGTAGCCGCCTGGCTTGGCGATGCTCGCCTGATCGACAACAAAATGGTCGAGCTGGCGTAATATTTAACTGGCGCTACGGCTGATGGTGCCAGTTATTCATTTGCCCACGTCATGGCGATGACGTCTGTAAGCAATTATTCATATCGCAGGCAACTTAGTTAATCAGCTTATCAAGCTCAGCAAAAGGTAAATTTGCCATTTCTGCAACATCGTCTCGAGACATCCCTTTACTCAAAAGACGCTTGGCGAATTCCTGCCTTTCCTTCTGGAGTCCCTCTTGATATCCCTTCTGAAACGCCTCCTGATACGCCTTCTGAAATCCCTTATCTTCAAACCACTGCGCCAACGTCTGCCTGGTTTCTCTCCGTGTCTTTATGTCCATAGGTTCCCTTAATTATCTGGTCAGTTAACAATAACAATTATCTGGCTATAACTGATAATACCGACAACTTAATTACTCAGTTTATCAATCTCAGCAAGAGGTAAATTTGCCATCTCTGCAACGTCTTCCCGAGACATTCCTTTACTCAGAAGACGTTGGGCGAATTCTTGACTTACTTCCTGTCTTACTTCCTGTGTTACCTCCTGTCTCACCGCCTGTCTTACCTCCTGTCTTCCCTTCTCTTCAAACCACTGCGCCAACGTCATCATAGACTCCCCTCCCGATTCCCTGTCTCTCACCACACCGTAAAACAAATCCGCTTGTTCAGTATGACCGCGTTGCAGCATATAGTTTTGCATGGCAACTAACTGACTTCCGCTAGTGTACCCTTCGTCAATCAGCGTGACCAGTTGCTCCAGCAATAACATTAAGTCGCGCTGGCGAATATGTTTTTGCAGCAGTTCGAGGATCGCAATCCGCCGGTGCTGCATGATTTCGTCATCCGGCGTGATGGTGATATCCACCAGCGGGAAAGGGTTGTTGTAGACGCGTCGCGCCAGTTCCGGTGAGTAAAACATATCAAACCAGCACATGGAGAGCGGGTAAGGTGTGGCCTCGCCCTGATAAAACAGAATCGGCACCACCAGCGGCAGCTTATCGTGGTCAGCCTCCAGATGTCGGTGCATGGCAGCAATAGAGTAGCGCATCATGCGAAAGGCCATTTTTTTGTCCGGCTTACTTTGATGCTCAATCACGACATACAGATAGCCGGGATTACCCAGCATTTGCACGGAATAGAGCACGTCGGTGCTGTGCCCTTTCAGGCTCTCTTCGATGAAACTTCCCGACTCCAGATGCAGCGTGTTGAGATCGCAGATCTCACGCAATTCCTCAGGCAGGTGTATGTCGAGGAAGTCGCGAGCGGTATCCGCATGCATTAAAAATTGTTTAAACACCGCGTCATGCGGCGTGGTACTTGGTGCGTCCATCTTACCTGCCTTCCGTGTTGTCTTGCGTGAAGGCAGTATCCAGTCAAGGCACGCAGTCGTCAGCCGCCTCTTTGTTGTTTACCGAGCAGCGTTCAGAGAAATTTCAATCGGTTACAGGCGTTGCATGGCGGGCTTCGGCGCGGTACGCAAACTGCTGATGCAAATGCCGTCAGATGAGTAGACACTAAACAAAAATCGGGCAATACTGCGTGAGAATTTTCTCAAAGCAGGCTCCGCCTGCTTCGTTAACGACAGGGTAGAAAGGTAGAAGTTATGATTCGCACGATGCTGCAGGGCAAACTCCACCGCGTGAAAGTGACTCATGCGGACCTGCACTATGAAGGTTCTTGCGCCATTGACCAGGATTTTCTTGACGCAGCCGGTATTCTCGAAAACGAAGCCATTGATATCTGGAATGTCACCAACGGCAAGCGTTTCTCCACCTACGCCATCGCGGCAGAGCGCGGTTCGAGAATTATTTCTGTCAACGGCGCGGCGGCTCACTGCGCCAGCGTCGGCGATATTGTCATCATCGCCAGCTTCGTCACTATGCCAGATGCCGAAGCCCGTACCTGGCGGCCAAACGTCGCCTACTTTGAAGGCGACAACGAAATGAAACGTACCGCAAAAGCGATCCCGGTTCAGGTTGCCTGATAATCACCCCTGCGGCTGGTTACTCACCAGCCGCGACATCGTCTCCAGCGAATCCGTTCTTAAGATATAAAGCCGTTTTAGCAACAAGGGATTATCCCCCGGTTTAACTTTACCTTTCATGGTCGTCACCGCCAGATGAAATCCGGCATCATTTGCCGCTTTAACCGCTTTGGCATTAAATCCGCCAAACGGATAAGAAAGATACAATACATGCGGATTAAATTGCGTCAGCGCCCGACGTGAACGTTCAAAATCAAACAAAATATTATGCTCACTGCGGCTAAGTAATATGGGGCGGCGATAACCATCCACACGATGCAAAAAATGGGTATGTGACTGGAAATCAAAAATATCGCTGACGTCATGCAGTTCAGAAATACTCATAAACTGTAATGACTGTGGATTCCATTTTTGTGGATGGCGTTTAATACGCGAGGTAATAATAAATGCCGTCGCCTTCATACCGTATTTTTTCAGAATGGGATATGCATACCGACTCACCGACTTCAAACCATCATCAAACGTCAGCACAACCGCGCGAGCGGGTAGATTCATCGAATTACGCAGATATCCTTCCAGTTGATACAAGGTCAACGTGGTATATCTCCTGTCGCGCAACCAGGTCATCTGGTTATTGAATGCACGTACCGAGGTCGTGGTCGAAGTATGCCGAAAACGGGTATTCTCTTCATCGCGTAAAATATGATGGTAGGTCAATACAGGAATACCATTATCCTGCTGCGCATCCAGCGCACTGATATAGGCCAGACGTTCGCCAATACGAATTTGATACCAGGTTTGATTCAGGCGATCTTTCAATTTATTGATAATGGGATAACGCAAGTTATCGGCCAGCACGCCAAATGGCGCACTGCCTGCATCGGGCGCGTTATATACCGGCGTATCTTTCCAGGTAATAAGATTTTGGTTGCTCAGTGGTTTATTCAGATCGCCCAGACCATCTTCAACTTTTTGCCGCCCTTGTACAGGTTCAAGATGGCCTTTATCAATATATCCCGTAGCAAAACCAAAATTGAATTCATAATAATCGGCTGCGGTTGGGATGACCGAAATAATCTGCCCGGCACGAATGTTACCGACTGTTACCGTGTTGTCGCCAATTTTTCCCCAGATAGTCGCATCCTGAGTGGTTTGCATATAACGCGTGGGAAGTGCTGCGCTGACAGCAGATGAAACCAGCAGCACCAGGAAAATTATCTTTTTAATCATGAGGAAACTACCAGGCGAGAAACAACGCAGTTAGTGTAGCAAAATCAGAATGCGATTTAATACTCGAACCAATTGTGCTTGAGGACAAAAGGGGGATTCTTTTGTTGCTGATGCCAGAGGCTACTGACTTCAGGTGCTCCTGATGCCACGATATGCTCTCGAAATGCCGCACTGGACATTGTCTCCCGACAGGGGAGCATCTGCTCAATTAACGGTAACGTCACCCCAGAAATGACTTCACAACGAGAATGCTTGTGGCTTAATAACGACGCAACGCGATAAGGTGCAGCGCCTGCTATATCGGTTAAAAAAATCACCCCATCGCCAGAGTCCGTTTCATGCAGAGCATCGCACATCATGCGGCTAAGCATATTTGAACTTAACCCACGCCAGAAATTCACTGCCCGACACTGGATAAGTGCACCATGTTTTTTTTCCAGCGCATCCAGTATCTCTTGCGCCCTATCGTCGTGACAGGTAATGACCCAACCTAACATCGCTTTCCTCCTTAGCCGAAAATCAGTCTACCCTGACCAGTGTTGATAAAGGGTGATAGCCGTCAAAACTCCCCTCCCCCGCATCCGGAGGAGAGGAGATAGACTTAGCTACGCAAGCCGCGCCCACGCTGGATCAGCGACCAGCAGATCAGATAAAACGCAATAATAAAAACAACCAGTACGCCAAAAGTAGTGACCAGCGGCACATCATTAATGCCGAGGAAGCCGTAGCGGAAACCACTGATCATATAAACGATCGGGTTCAGATGCGACAGCCCCTGCCAGAACGGCGGCAGCAAAGTCAGGGAGTAAAAGACCCCGCCCAAATACGTGAGTGGCGTTAACACAAAGGTTGGCACCAGGCTGATGTCATCGAATGTTTTGGCAAACACACCGTTCAGCAAACCCGCAAGGGAGAACAACACCGCTGTGAGCACCAGCGTTAAAGCAACGAATACCCACGAATGCACCTGAAACGGCACAAAGAACAGCGAGATCGCCGTCACCAGAATACCAACAAACAACCCGCGCGCGACACCACCGCCGACATATCCGGCGATAATCACGTGCGTTGGAACCGGCGCTACCAGCAACTCTTCAATATTACGCTGGAACTTGGCACCAAAAAATGATGATGCAACGTTGGCGTAGGCATTGGTGATCACCGACATCATGATCAGCCCCGGTACGATGAACTGCATATAGCTGAAGCCATGCATATCACCAATGCGCGAACCAATCAGGTTGCCGAAGATAATAAAGTAAAGGGTCATGGTGATGACCGGCGGCACCAGCGTCTGCACCCAGATACGCATAAAGCGATGAATTTCTTTCGCCCAGATGCTTTTTAACGCCACCCAGTAAAGATGCATCATGCGCGATCTCCTTGTTTTTCATTAACCAGTGAAACAAACAGCTCTTCCAGACGGTTGGCTTTGTTACGCATACTTAATACCTGAATGCCCTGCTCGCTTAACTGCGTAAACACACTGTTGATCCCCTGCTCACGCAGCACTTCAACTTCAAGCGTGGCGGTATCTACCAGTCGATACTGATAGCCATCGAGTTTCGGCAACGGGCTTTTCGGCGCCAGATCGAGAATAAAGGTTTCCGATTTCAGCTTCGCCAGCAGCGCCTTCATCGAGGTATTCTCCACCAGTTCACCGTGCTGAATAATGCCGATATTGCGGCACAGCATTTCTGCTTCTTCCAGGTAGTGCGTGGTGAGAATGATGGTGGTGCCTTTGTCGTTTAAATCCTTCAAAAAGCCCCACATTGAGCGGCGAAGTTCGATATCCACGCCTGCTGTCGGTTCATCAAGAATCAGCAGTTTAGGCTCGTGCATCAGTGCGCGTGCAATCATTAAACGGCGCTTCATCCCGCCAGATAACATACGTGCACGTTCGTTACGCTTTCCCCATAGATCGAGCTGTTTAAGATACTTTTCGCTGCGGATGTACGCTTCTTTGCGCTCTACGCCGTAGTACCCCGCCTGATTCACCACTATTTGCTGTACGGTTTCAAACGGGTTGAAGTTAAATTCCTGCGGCACCAGCCCCAACTGGCGTTTGGCGTTGACGACATCTTTTTCAAGATCGTAACCAAATACGCTGACGCGCCCGGAGGTCTTATTTACCAGCGAGCTGATAATACCGATAGTGGTCGATTTCCCGGCCCCATTCGGCCCCAGAAGCGCATAAAAATCACCCGCCTCGACCTGCAAATCTATTCCACGAAGCGCCTGAACGCCGCCTGGATAGGTTTTTTTAAGCTGTTGAAGTTCCAGTGCAATGGTCATAAATTTTTACTTACCTTACGTTCTTACACTTTATCTGTGGTTTAAATCGTCCCGGAGTTGCCCTATATTAGCCAAACGTAATTATTTGGTTACAGGTCGTTAACCTCCATGAAAGACATAGATACACTCATCAGCAATAATGCACTATGGTCAAAAATGCTGGTGGAAGAGGATCCCGGGTTTTTTGAGAAACTGGCACAAGCGCAAAAACCGCGCTTTCTATGGATTGGATGTTCCGACAGTCGCGTTCCTGCAGAACGTTTAACCGGTCTTGAGCCGGGCGAACTCTTTGTTCACCGTAATGTTGCTAACCTGGTCATTCACACCGATCTAAACTGCCTCTCCGTGGTTCAGTATGCAGTGGATGTTCTCGAAGTTGAACATATTATTATCTGTGGCCACTATGGTTGCGGCGGCGTGCAAGCTGCTGTTGAAAACCCGGAACTGGGACTAATCAACAACTGGCTGCTGCACATCCGCGATATCTGGTTCAAACATAGCTCATTGCTCGGCGAAATGCCGCCGGAACGTCGTCTGGATACCCTGTGCGAACTGAACGTAATGGAACAGGTATATAACCTGGGTCACTCCACCATTATGCAATCAGCGTGGAAACGCGGGCAGAAAGTCACCATTCACGGCTGGGCTTACGGCATTCACGACGGCTTACTGCGTGACCTGGATGTCACAGCCACCAACCGCGAAACCCTGGAGCAACGTTACCGCCACGGGATTTCCAACCTCAAGCTGAAGCACATCAACCACAAATAAATTCGCCATGCCGGATGCAACACATCCGGCAAATCCGCACTTACTCGTCCAGCAGAATCACTTTGCCGATATACGGCAGATGGCGGTAACGCTGTGCGTAATCAATACCGTAACCCACCACAAACTCATCCGGGATCGAGAAACCGATAAATTCTACCGGGACGTTCACTTCACGGCGGGACGGTTTATCCAGCAGCGTACAAATCGCCAGCGACTTCGGTTCGCGCAGGCTTAAGATTTCACGCACTTTCGACAGTGTATTACCCGAGTCGATGATATCTTCAACAATCAGCACGTCCTTGCCACGGATATCTTCATCCAGATCTTTGAGGATTTTCACATCACGGGTGGTGGACATGCCGCTACCGTAGCTGGAGGCGGTCATAAAGTCGACTTCATGAGATACCTGAACTTCACGGCACAGGTCCGCCATAAACATAAATGAGCCACGCAGCAGGCCTACCAGCACCATATCGCTGCCGCTGTCTTTGTAACGCTCAGTAATCTGACGACCCAGTTCGGCGATACGCGCTTTAATCTCCGCTTCGGGGATCATTACTTCTACAGTATGTTTCATATCTCTAACCATATGATTTAAAAACAAATCACTTCGCACGGGCTGGCTTCGGCACCGCAGCAAAGCGCAAGACACGCAGTATACCAGTAAAACTATTCATTGGCGGAATCTGTTAATAAAGCTCAAATTGTGATGACGATCACACATGTTAAAACCTATAATTAATTGCTACTAAAATATTAATGAATTGAAATGGTGTTTCTTTATGGCAATTAACAATACCGGCTCGCGACGATTACTCGTCACGCTAACAGCCCTTTTTGCAGCTCTTTGCGGGCTGTATCTTCTCATTGGCGGAGGCTGGCTGGTCGCGATTGGCGGCTCCTGGTACTATCCTATTGCAGGCCTTGTGATGCTCGGCGTCGCCTGGATGCTGTGGCGCAGTAAACGCGCCGCGCTTTGGCTGTACGCGGCTCTGCTGCTCGGCACCATGATTTGGGGCGTCTGGGAAGTCGGTTTCGATTTCTGGGCGCTGACCCCGCGCAGCGACATTCTGGTCTTCTTCGGCATCTGGCTGATCCTGCCGTTTGTCTGGCGTCGCCTGGTCATTCCTTCCAGTGGCGCAGTTGCCGCGCTGGTAGTGGCGTTGCTGATTAGCGGCGGAATTCTCACCTGGGCGGGATTTAACGATCCGCAGGAAATCAATGGCACCTTAAGCGCCGATGCCACACCAGCAGAAGCCATCTCCCCCGTTGCCGATCAGGACTGGCCTGCCTATGGCCGCAATCAGGAAGGCCAACGCTTTTCGCCTCTGAAACAAATTAACGCCGATAACGTCCACAACCTGAAAGAAGCCTGGGTATTTCGCACGGGTGATGTGAAACAGCCGAACGATCCGGGCGAAATCACCAATGAAGTGACGCCAATTAAAGTGGGCGACACGCTTTACCTGTGCACCGCTCACCAGCGCCTGTTTGCACTCGATGCCGCCAGCGGCAAAGAGAAATGGCACTACGATCCTGAGCTGAAAACCAACGAGTCTTTCCAGCACGTAACCTGCCGTGGCGTCTCTTATCATGAAGCCAAAGCTGAAACCGCTTCGCCGGAAGTGATGGCGGATTGCCCGCGTCGTATCATTCTTCCGGTGAATGATGGCCGCCTGATTGCGATTAATGCTGAAAACGGCAAGCTGTGCGAAACCTTCGCCGATAAAGGCGTGCTCAACCTGCAAAGCAATATGCCGGACACGAAGCCGGGTCTGTATGAGCCAACTTCGCCGCCGATTATCACCGATAAAACCATCGTAATGGCCGGTTCAGTCACCGACAACTTCTCAACCCGCGAAACGTCTGGCGTGATCCGTGGTTTTGATGTCAACACCGGGAAGCTGCTGTGGGCTTTTGATCCGGGCGCGAAAGATCCGAACGCGATCCCCTCTGACGAACACACATTTACTTTTAACTCGCCAAACTCCTGGGCACCTGCGGCCTATGACGCGAAGCTGGATCTGGTGTATTTGCCGATGGGCGTGACCACGCCAGATATCTGGGGCGGTAACCGCACTCCGGAACAGGAACGTTATGCCAGCTCGATTCTGGCGCTGAATGCGACTACCGGGAAACTGGCGTGGAGCTACCAGACCGTTCACCACGACCTGTGGGATATGGATCTTCCGGCACAGCCGACGCTGGCGGATATCACCGTTAATGGTCAGAAGGTGCCGGTTATTTATGCTCCTGCGAAAACCGGCAACATTTTTGTGCTCGATCGTCGTAATGGTGAACTGGTGGTTCCTGCCCCGGAAAAACCAGTGCCACAAGGCGCAGCGAAAGGCGATTACGTTACCCCGACCCAACCGTTCTCTGAACTGAGCTTCCGTCCGACGAAAGATTTGAGCGGCGCGGATATGTGGGGCGCTACCATGTTTGACCAACTGGTGTGCCGCGTGATGTTCCACCAGATGCGCTATGAAGGCATTTTCACCCCACCATCTGAACAGGGTACGCTGGTATTCCCGGGTAACCTGGGGATGTTCGAATGGGGCGGGATTTCCGTTGATCCGAATCGTGAAGTGGCAATTGCCAACCCAATGGCGCTGCCATTTGTTTCGAAACTGATCCCGCGCGGCCCTGGCAACCCAATGGAACAACCGAAAGATGCCAAAGGCACGGGTACGGAATCCGGTATTCAGCCGCAGTACGGTGTACCGTATGGCGTCACGCTCAATCCGTTCCTTTCACCATTTGGTCTGCCGTGTAAACAGCCAGCATGGGGTTATATTTCGGCGCTGGATCTGAAAACCAATGAAGTGGTGTGGAAGAAACGTATTGGTACGCCGCAGGACAGTATGCCGTTCCCGATGCCGGTTCCGGTGCCGTTCAACATGGGTATGCCGATGCTTGGCGGACCAATCTCCACGGCAGGTAACGTGCTGTTTATTGCCGCTACGGCAGATAACTACCTGCGCGCTTACAACATGAGCAACGGTGAAAAACTGTGGCAGGGTCGTCTACCAGCGGGCGGTCAGGCAACACCGATGACCTATGAAGTGAATGGTAAGCAGTATGTGGTGATCTCCGCAGGCGGTCACGGTTCATTTGGTACGAAGATGGGCGACTATATTGTGGCTTATGCGCTGCCGGATGATGTGAAGTAAGATTCGCTCAGATTACTGACAAAGTGCGCTTTGTTCATGCCGGATGCGGCGTAAACGCCTTATTCGGCCTACAAAATCGTATGGTGCGTAGGCCTGATAAGCGTAGCGCATCAGGCAGTTTTGCGTTTGTCATCAGTTTAAAGCCCGGAGAGATCCGGGCATCTTCCCGAATACAGTATTTTTACACCGTAAACCCTAACATCATCCCCGTATCTTCATGCTCCAGCAGATGGCAGTGCGCCATATAAGCGTGTTCTTTCGGGGCATCGTGATTAAACTTCACCAGCACTTCGCTGACATTACCTTCCACCTTAACGGTATCTTTCCAGCCTGCGCGATGCGTCGCTGGCGGTTTGCCATTTTCTGACAAGATACGGAACTGCGTACCGTGGATATGGAACGGATGCAGCATCATGTCACCCACGCCAGAAATAACCCAACGCTCGTACTGCCCTTTCGCCGCCGCAAACATCGGCTTGTTCATATCGAACGCCTGACCGTTGATTTTATTGGCATGGTGGAAATCGAACTTCCCGCCGTGGTTCATATGATTCATATTGCCGTGCCCCATATGCCCCATCATCTGACTGTGATCCATCCCGGCCATCGCCTGATCGCCATATTTCTCCATCAGCATCTGCATCCCCATCATATCGAGCATCGGGTCCATAGAGAGTTGCAGTTTGCGTACCGTTAATCCGTCCAGCGAAGGTAAAACAGGCAGGCTACTTAACGCGTCAGGTAAGGCACCTGAAGCACTAATGGCAATCGGCTGAATACGCATTACCGGATGCGGCTTGTCAAACGGCGCAATCGCCATCCCCATCTGGCTGACCGGTAGCGTCACCAGATCAAACGGTTTGTTGTCGTTAACCTCCACCAGCACTTCAAAACGCTCACCCATCAGCACCGGCAGCTCGCTCACCTTCACCGGTTCAGGCAGCAGACCACCGTCGCTGGCAATCACATACAGCGGGCGATTGTCGCTGGTGGCGAAATTGAGCGAGCGGGCATTACAGCCATTGAGCAAACGCAGACGCAGCCAGCCACGCGGAGCAGCATGTTGCGGGTAGATAGCACCGTTGGTCAGCAGCGTATCGCCAAACCAGCCCACGGCGGCGGTCATCACATTCAGTTGATAATCAATCTGCCCGTCAGCGTTAAATTTTTTATCCTGAACAATCACCGGGACATCATCAATACCCCACTGTTTTGGCAGCATTAATTTCAGGATCTCGTCATCTTCAATCACCACCAGACCAGCCAGCCCCATCGCCACCTGACGCCCGGTTTTGCCGTGTTGATGCGGATGGAACCAGCAGGTAGCGGCAGGTTGATCAACGTTCAACGTCACCGTGCGTTTACCGCCAGGCGGAATAATCCCCTGCGGGCCGCCGTCCACTTCACCCGGCACTTCCAGCCCGTGCCAGTGCAACGTCGTCTCTTCCGCCAGTTGGTTATAGATATCAACCGTTACCGCTTTGCCGCGCTGTAATTTCACCGCCGGCCCCAGCAGATTGCCGTTGTAACCCCAGGTGGTCGCCGTTTTCCCAGCAAAGCTGGACTGGCCTTCACCAATAGTTAACTGAATACGATTACGGGCATCGGTCGTGAGCAAATCAGGGATCGGTAACGTTGGACGATCCGCCGCAAATACTGCGCGGCTCCATAGCGGCAAGGCCGAAGCCACGCCCAGCGCGACGGAATATTTTAAGAAATCACGACGTTGCATAGTTATTTCCTTATTCTTAAGCAGGCGAAACAAAATCAAACGTTGAGCATAGTCCTTCCCCTTACAGGAAGGTCAAGCCACAGACACAATTTAATCCACAATAATGGTCGTCGCCTCGCTCGCAGTGTGCTAACGTTTATCATCTTTAAGTCCTGGTAGAAGCAATGAAGACGTTTTTCAGAACAGTATTATTCGGCAGCCTGATGGCTGTATGCGCAAACAGTTACGCGCTCAGCGAGTCTGAAGCCGAAGATATGGCCGATTTAACGGCTGTTTTTGTTTTTCTGAAGAACGATTGCGGTTACCAGAACTTACCTAACGGGCAAATTCGTCGCGCACTGGTCTTTTTCGCCCAGCAAAACCAGTGGGATCTCAGCAACTACGACACCTTCGACATGAAATCTCTCGGTGAAGATAGCTATCGAGATCTCAGCGGTATTGGTATTCCCGTCGCTAAAAAGTGCAAAGCCCTGGCTCGCGATTCCTTAAGCCTGCTTGCCTACGTCAAATAATCCCTGATACCTTTTTGTAGAAATATTGACCGTGCATCTGCGGTCAATGTTAGCTATTATGTTGCGCCCTTTTTTTACGGGTGTTAACAAAGGAGGTATCAACCCATGGCCGAAAAAAAACGGTGGCATGAAACGCTACACGACCAGTTTGGGCAGTACTTTGCTGTAGATAATGTTCTGTATCATGAAAAGACCGATCACCAGGATCTGATCATTTTTGAGAACGCCGCATTTGGTCGCGTGATGGCGCTGGATGGCGTAGTACAAACCACCGAGCGCGACGAGTTTATCTATCATGAGATGATGACCCATGTTCCGCTACTGGCTCACGGTCACGCGAAACATGTGCTGATCATCGGCGGCGGTGACGGTGCCATGCTGCGAGAAGTGACCCGGCATAAAAACGTTGAGTCAATCACGATGGTGGAAATCGATGCGGGTGTCGTGTCGTTCTGCCGTCAGTATCTGCCAAACCATAACGCCGGTAGCTACGACGATCCGCGCTTTAAACTGGTGATCGACGATGGCGTCAATTTCGTTAATCAAACCAGCCAGACCTTCGACGTGATCATCTCCGACTGTACCGATCCCATCGGTCCCGGCGAAAGCCTGTTCACCTCAGCATTTTATGAAGGTTGCAAACGCTGCCTGAATCCTGGCGGTATTTTCGTCGCGCAGAACGGCGTCTGCTTTTTACAGCAGGAAGAGGCCATCGACAGCCATCGCAAACTCAGCCATTACTTCAGCGACGTTGGCTTTTATCAGGCGGCGATCCCGACCTATTACGGCGGCATCATGACCTTTGCATGGGCGACAGATAACGACGCCTTACGCCATCTCTCTACCGAAATTATTCAGGCGCGTTTTCTCGCTTCTGGCCTGAAATGCCGTTATTACAACCCGGCAGTCCATACGGCAGCTTTTGCCTTACCTCAGTATCTGCAAGACGCACTGGCTTCACAGCCGTCCTAAGGAGAAGATAAGAAATTGAAAAAACTGAAACTGCATGGCTTTAATAATCTGACCAAAAGTCTGAGTTTTTGTATTTACGATATCTGCTACGCCAAAACCGCCGAAGAGCGCGACGGTTATATTGCTTATATCGATGAACTCTATAATGCCAACCGTCTGACCGAAATCCTGTCAGAAACCTGTTCCATTATCGGAGCCAATATTCTTAACATCGCCCGCCAGGATTACGAACCACAGGGTGCCAGCGTCACTATTCTGGTGAGCGAAGAGCCGGTTGATCCGAAACTTATCGACAAAACAGAACACCCCGGCCCGCTGCCAGAAGCCGTGGTTGCCCATCTCGATAAAAGTCATATTTGCGTACATACCTACCCGGAAAGCCATCCTGAAGGCGGTTTATGTACCTTCCGCGCCGACATAGAAGTCTCCACCTGCGGCGTGATTTCCCCGCTGAAGGCGCTGAATTACCTGATCCACCAGCTTGAGTCTGATATCGTAACCATTGATTATCGCGTGCGCGGTTTTACCCGTGACATCAACGGAATGAAGCACTTTATCGACCATGAGATTAATTCGATTCAGAACTTTATGTCTGAGGATATGAAGGCGCTGTATGACATGGTGGATGTAAACGTCTATCAGGAAAATATCTTCCATACCAAGATGTTGCTTAAAGAGTTCGACCTTAAGCACTACATGTTCCACACCAAACCGGAAGATTTGACCGACAGCGAGCGCAAAGAAATTACCGCTGCGCTGTGGAAAGAAATGCGCGAGATTTATTACGGGCGCAATATGCCAGCTATTTAACGGCTCAGGCGGAGCACCGAGGCTCCGCCTGATTTAGTTACTTCTGTTGCACGAAATTGCGGTAAGCCGCCACCACCTGAAGAAAATCCTCAACGCCGCACAGCGACAGGCTTTCTTCGTCGTAGTAGTTCATCCCCTCTTCCATTTCATCGCCAGCGAATTCCAGTTGATTGGCGCGAATCATCACCTCTTCGCCGTCCATCCATAGCGTGTACTCATGCCCTGCCCGCTGCCAGGAACGTTCGCTACCTTTGAGCGTGCGCGCGGCGTCTTCCACTTCATCAAGCAAGGCCAGGTTTTCTTTCACCTCTTCATTAAACCAGTGCCCGACCACTTCATGCCCCATGGACATACGCACCTTTACCACTCCGGTAATATCGCGCAGAAATTCGTAATCCATAGTGTGTTCCTCTGCTCCCGGCAATGCGCCGAAATCGCATTGCGCCATTGATGTAATTATCGCAGCCTTACCGGAGAAAAACAGCGGAACGGCGATGGTTTAGAAATAAAAAAATGCCCGGGAATCACATTCTCCGGGCATTGTCTCGTTTATGCGCAGCGCGTGCGCTGACTTTTTAAACCGCAGTCTGGAAAATCACCCCATCCGCTTTTTCGGTGTACTGAGAAAGCTGGTTGAAGTTCAGATAACGGTAAGTATCAACGGCAGTTTTATCTACCTGCGCAACGTAGGTCTGGTACTCCTCCGGCGTTGGCAGTTTGCCAAGAAGTGCCGCGACAGCAGCCAGCTCCGCAGAAGCCAGGAAGACGTTCGCGCCAGTACCCAGACGGTTTGGGAAGTTACGGGTAGAGGTGGAAACCACCGTCGCACCGTCCGCCACACGCGCCTGGTTACCCATACACAGGGAACAGCCCGGGATCTCAATACGCGCGCCGCTCTTACCGAAGACGCTGTAGTAGCCTTCTTCCGTCAGCTGCGCAGCATCCATACGGGTTGGCGGTGCTACCCACAGGCGGGTCGGCAACTGTCCTTTATGCGCATCCAGCAGTTTACCGGCGGCACGGAAGTGACCGATGTTGGTCATGCAGGAACCGATAAACACTTCGTCGATCTTCTCACCCTGTACCGCAGACAGCGGACGTGCGTCGTCTGGATCGTTCGGTGCACAGAGGATTGGCTCTTTAATATCAGCCAGATCGATGTCGATCACTGCCGCGTATTCCGCATCCGCATCGGCTTCCAGCAGCTCAGGATTCGCCAGCCATTTTTCCATGCCCTGAATACGACGTTCGAGGGTACGACGATCGCCGTAACCTTCCGCGATCATCCACTTCAGCAGAACGATGTTGGAGTTCAGGTATTCGATAATCGGCTCTTTGTTCAGCTTAATGGTACAACCGGCAGCGGAACGCTCGGCGGACGCATCGGTCAGCTCAAATGCCTGCTCAACTTTCAGATCCGGCAGACCTTCAATTTCCAGAATGCGACCAGAGAAGATGTTTTTCTTACCTTTTTTCTCAACGGTCAGCAGACCTTGTTTGATCGCATACAGCGGGATCGCGTGTACCAGATCGCGCAGGGTAATGCCCGGCTGCATTTTGCCTTTGAAGCGCACCAGAACGGATTCCGGCATATCCAGCGGCATAACGCCAGTCGCGGCAGCAAATGCCACCAGACCAGAACCCGCCGGGAAGGAGATACCAATCGGGAAACGAGTATGAGAGTCACCGCCAGTACCCACGGTATCCGGCAGCAGCATACGGTTCAGCCAGGAGTGGATTACGCCATCACCCGGACGCAGCGACACACCGCCACGGTTCATAATGAAGTCCGGCAGCGTGTGGTGTGTGTTAACGTCAACCGGCTTCGGATAAGCCGCTGTGTGACAGAAAGACTGCATCACCAGGTCAGCCGAGAAGCCCAGGCACGCCAGGTCTTTCAGTTCATCACGGGTCATTGGGCCGGTGGTGTCCTGAGAACCGACCGAAGTCATTTTCGGCTCACAGTAAGCGCCCGGACGAATGCCTTTCACGCCACAGGCACGACCAACCATTTTCTGCGCCAGCGAGAAGCCGCGATCGCTTTCAGCGACATCTTTCGCCTGACGGAAGACATCGCTGTGCGGCAGACCAAGTGCTTCACGCGCTTTGGTGGTCAGGCCACGACCGATAATCAGCGGAATACGACCACCCGCACGTACTTCATCGATCAGTACGTCAGTTTTCAGTTCGAAGGTCGCCAGCAGTTCGTTGGTTTCGTGGTTACGTACTTCACCTTTGTAAGGGTAAACGTCAATCACGTCGCCCATATTCAGGTTAGAAACATCCACTTCAATTGGCAGTGCGCCGGCATCTTCCATCGTGTTAAAGAAGATTGGTGCAATTTTGCCGCCGAGGCACAGTCCGCCACCGCGTTTGTTTGGCACATGCGGAATATCATCGCCCATAAACCACAGTACGGAGTTAGTGGCGGATTTACGCGAAGAACCCGTGCCCACAACGTCACCGACGTACGCCAGCGGGAAACCTTTCTGTTGCAGGGCTTCAATCTGTTTGATCGGCCCAACAACGCCTGGCTGGTCTGGCTCAATACCTTCACGGGCATTTTTCAGCATCGCCAGCGCGTGCAGTGGGATATCCGGGCGTGACCACGCATCCGGTGCCGGAGAGAGGTCATCAGTGTTGGTTTCGCCGGTAACTTTGAAAACGGTAACGGTCAGTTTTTCAGCCAGCGCCGGGCGATTCAGGAACCATTCGGCATCCGCCCAGGACTGCATAACCTGCTTCGCGTATTTGTTGCCTGCTTTAGCTTTTTCTTCTACATCATAGAAGTTATCGAACATCAGCAGCGTATGAGACAGTGCTTTGGCGGCAATTGGCGCCAGTTTGGCATCGTCCAGCGCATCGATCAGCGGATGAATGTTGTAACCACCCTGCATGGTGCCCAGCAGTTCAATGGCTTTTTCTGGAGTCAACAGTGGGGATTTGGCTTCGCCTTTCGCGACAGCAGCAAGGAAACCAGCTTTTACATAGGCGGCTTCATCGACGCCAGGGGGAACTCGGTTGGTTAACAGATCTAACAGGAATTCTTCTTCGCCCGCAGGCGGGTTTTTCAGCAGCTCTACAAGCGCGGCCATTTGGTTTGCATCCAGGGGCTTGGGCGCAATCCCCTCAGCGGCACGCTCAGCTACGTGCTTACGGTATTCTTCTAGCACGACGGTTCTCCTCGCTCTCATTGTCATAGTGCGGCAGGCGATTCTCTTCACGCTCCTGTGAGACAGCAGTTTGTAGGGTAAATGCCCAGTACCGCAACGGGCAGAATAGCAGGATTTTGACGATGTGTTAATCTGTTTACAAAAAAGCAACATAAAAAAGTGGCTGAATCGTTAAGGATGGTCTAGAGATTGTTTCCCTTCGTAAAAACTTCGTTAATTCGCATGGTGATAATCACCTTTCTCAACGAATCCCAAGATTAGTCAAAATTTAAACTACCGCCTCTTTATACTCGGATTCACAGCACCTGCGGGTGGCAGTTCGCCGACCATTGCGATTTCCTTGAGATCCGAATTATGAAAATGACTTTGCCGTTTAAACCCCATGTGCTGGCGCTAATTTGCAGTGCCGGGCTTTGTGCCGCTTCCGGTGCTTTGTATGTAAAAACCCGCACTGTGGAAACGCCTGTAGAAGCGCAAACTGTGCCTGTTGTCACTACAGCTACGCTTCCTGCAACGGTTTCCGCGCTGCCAGTAACGCCCGCCGTCGTCAAATCTACCTTCAGTACTGCACAAATTGATCAATGGGTCGCGCCTGTCGCGCTGTACCCCGATTCTCTGCTTTCACAAGTGTTAATGGCATCAACCTATCCGGCAAACGTTGCGCAAGCAGTGCAATGGTCGCACGATAATCCACTTAAACAAGGTGACGCTGCTATTCAGGCAGTAGCTGACCAGCCGTGGGATGCCAGCGTCAAATCACTGGTGGCGTTTCCACAGCTGATGGCATTGATGGGCGAAAACCCGCAGTGGGTACAAAACCTCGGCGATGCGTTTCTGGCGCAGCCGCAGGATGTAATGGACTCGGTACAGCGTTTGCGTCAACTGGCGCAACAAACCGGATCGCTGAAGTCATCAACCGAACAGAAAGTCATTACGACAACGAAGAAAGCTGTACCGGTAAAACAGGCTGTCACGGCTCCCGTCATACCATCCAATACCGTTTCAACAGCCAGCCCCGTCATTGCAGAGCCTGCACCAACCGTAATAACTATCGAACCAACCAATCCGGATATGGTTTATATTCCCAACTATAACCCGACCGTGGTTTACGGGAACTGGGCCAATTCCGCGTATCCGCCGGTTTACCTGCCGCCGCCAGCCGGAGAACCGTTTGTTGACAGCTTTGTGCGCGGTTTCGGCTACAGCATGGGCGTCGCCACTACATACGCGTTATTCAGCAGCATCGACTGGGATGACGACGATCATGACCATCATCATCATGACGATGATGATTATCATCACGATGGCGGTCATCGTGACGGCAACGGCTGGCAACACAACGGTGACAACATCAATATCGACGTCAACAATTTCAACCGCATCACCGGTGAGCATCTTACTGATAAGAATATGGCATGGCGGCACAACCCAAACTATCGAGATGGTGTGCCTTATCATGACAGGGATATGGCAAAGCGGTTTCATCAAACCGATGTCAGTGGCGGCATGAGCGCCACGTCGCTTCCTGCACCGTCGCGCGACAGTCAGCGTCAGGCTGCGGCAAGCCAGTTTCGGCAACGAACACACTCCACACCTGAGACTACACGCGATACCCAGCGTCAGGCTGCGGCACAGCGATTTAATGAAGCGGAACACTATGGCAATTATGAAGATTTTCGCGAGTTCAGCCGTCGCCAACCACTGACCCAGCAGCAAAAGGATGCCGCTCGCCAGCGTTATCAGTCCGCGTCACCTGAGCAGCGCCAGGCGGTCCGCGAGAAAATGCAGACTAACCCGCAGAACCAGCAGCGAAGAGAGGCGGCGCGTGAGCGTATTCAGTCCGCCTCACCCGAACAGCGCCAGGCGGTACGCGAGAAAATGCGAACTAACCCGCAGAACCAGCAGCGAAGAGAGGCGGCGCGTGAGCATATTCAGTCTGCATCACCTGAGCAGCGCCCACTGAACCAACAACAGCGTGATAACGCCCGCCAGCGTATTCAATCGGCATCTCCTGAACAACGTCAGGTTTTTCGGGAGAAAGTTCAGGAGAACCGCCCGCAACGTCTAAACGACAGTAACCATACTGCCAGGCTGAATAACGAACAACGGTCAGCGGTACGTGAACGGTTGTCTGAGCGTGGAGCAAGAAGACAGGAAAGGTAAATTGCAGGCGTAAAAAAAGCGGCGTTGTTAGCCGCTTAAGACTGATGACAAACATCGAATCGCCCGATGCGCAAGCTTATCCGGCATCAACAACGAGCACTTTGTCAACAATCTGAAGCGGCCAGAATAGCCGCTTCTTAATTTGCCAGATGTTCCGGCACACGAAAAATTACTTCTTCTTCGCTTTCGGGTTCGGCAGGTCGGTGATGCTACCTTCGAATATTTCTGCCGCCAGACCCACAGACTCGTGCAGAGTCGGGTGCGCGTGGATGGTCAGCGCGATGTCTTCCGCGTCACAACCCATTTCGATTGCCAGACCGATTTCACCCAGCAGCTCGCCGCCGTTAGTACCGACAATCGCACCACCGATCACACGGTGAGATTCTTTGTCGAAAATCAGCTTGGTCATACCGTCTGCGCAGTCGGAAGCGATAGCACGACCAGAAGCAGCCCACGGGAAGGTGGCGGTTTCGTAGCTGATGCCTTTCTCTTTCGCTTCTTTCTCGGTCAGACCCACCCATGCAACTTCTGGTTCGGTATAAGCGATAGACGGGATAACTTTCGGATCGAAGTAGTGTTTCTTACCGGCGATAACTTCAGCAGCAACGTGACCTTCGTGAACACCTTTGTGTGCCAGCATCGGCTGACCGACGATATCGCCGATAGCAAAGATGTGCGGTACGTTGGTACGCAGTTGTTTATCAACGCGGATGAAGCCACGGTCGTCAACTTCCACGCCAGCTTTGCCTGCGTCGAGGTTTTTACCGTTCGGCACACGACCAATCGCTACCAGCACGGCGTCGTAACGCTGCGGTTCAGCCGGTGCTTTTTTGCCTTCCATCGTCACATAAATACCGTCTTCTTTCGCTTCAACAGCAGTGACTTTGGTTTCCAGCATCAGGTTGAATTTCTTGCTGATACGTTTGGTGAAGACTTTAACGATGTCTTTGTCAGCCGCCGGGATAACCTGGTCGAACATTTCAACCACGTCAATCTGTGAACCCAGCGCGTGGTATACGGTTCCCATTTCCAGACCGATGATACCGCCACCCATAACCAGCAGGCGTTCTGGTACTTCTTTCAGTTCCAGCGCGTCAGTGGAGTCCCAGATACGCGGATCTTCATGCGGAATAAACGGCAGTTGGATCGGGCGAGAACCCGCTGCGATGATCGCGTTGTCGAAGTTGATCACGGTTTTACCGTTCTCACCTTCAACTTCCAGGGTGTTTGCCCCGGTGAATTTACCCAGACCGTTGACCACTTTTACTTTGCGGCCTTTCGCCATACCAGCCAGACCACCGGTCAGCTGATTGATCACTTTCTCTTTCCAGGTACGAATCTTGTCGATATCGGTTTTCGGTTCACCGAAGACGATACCGTGTTCAGCCAGAGCTTTGGCTTCTTCGATAACTTTTGCTACGTGCAGCAGTGCTTTAGAAGGGATACAGCCGACGTTCAGGCAAACACCGCCGAGGGTGTTGTAGCGTTCTACGATTACGGTTTCCAGACCTAAATCAGCGCAACGGAAGGCAGCAGAGTAACCTGCGGGGCCTGCCCCAAGTACCACGACCTGAGTTTTGATTTCAGTACTCATCATGACCTCTATATATTTATCTCCGGCGGGTCTGACGCTTTTTTTATGACGCCCATTATCCACCGGGTCGTTCTATCCGTCGGTATTTTACAAAATTGTTAACAATTTTTAAACAACAAACGGCAACCGATTTGTCTATTCGCTAATAATCTCAATACATTCATGAGATTACCAGAAAAAAAGCCGGCCGTTGGGCCGGCTCTTTTATTTACATCACCAGACGGCGAATATCAGACAGCGTGTTGTTAATGATGGTAATGAAACGGGCACCATCAGCACCGTCGATCACGCGGTGGTCGAAGGAGAGAGAAATCGGCAGCATCAGACGCGGCACGAACTCTTTACCATTCCACACCGGCTCCATCGCGGACTTGGAAACGCCGAGGATAGCCACTTCCGGTGCGTTCACAATCGGCGCGAAGTGGGTAGTACCCAGGCCACCAATGCTGGAGATGGTGAAGCAACCGCCCTGCATTTCGCTTGCAGTCAGCTTACCGTCACGCGCTTTCTTGGAAATGGTCATCAGCTCGCGAGACAGCTCGATGATGCCTTTCTTATTGACGTCTTTGAATACCGGAACAACCAGACCGTTCGGGGTATCCACCGCCACACCGATGTTGATGTATTTCTTCAGGGTCAGACGCTGACCGTCTTCCGACAGAGAACTGTTGAAGCGAGGCATCTGCTCAAGTGCCGCAGCAACGGCTTTCATGATGAAGACAACTGGGGTTATCTTCACATCCAGCTTACGTTTCGCTGCTTCTTCGTTCTGTTGTTTACGGAACGCTTCCAGCTCGGTGATATCGGTTTTGTCGAAGTGAGTAACATGCGGGATCATCACCCAGTTACGGCTCAGGTTCGCGCCAGAGATTTTCTGGATACGGCCCAGTTCCACTTCTTCGATTTCACCAAACTTGCTGAAGTCCACCTTCGGCCACGGCAACATGCCTGGGATACCGCCGCCAGTCGCCGCCGGAGCCGCTTCTGCACGTTTGATAGCTTCTTTCACGTAAGCCTGAACGTCTTCGCGCAGGATACGACCTTTACGGCCTGTGCCCTTCACTTTCGCCAGGTTAACGCCAAACTCGCGAGCCAGACGACGGATCAGCGGAGTCGCGTGAACGTAAGCGTCGTTTTCAGCAAATTCAGATTTGCCTTCGGCTTTCGCAGCCGGTGCTGCTGCCGGAGCTTCAGCTTTTGCTGCCGGAGCCGGCGCTGCCGCTTCCTGTTTCGCCGGAGCCGCCGCAGGCGCTGCGCCTTCAACTTCGAAGATCATAATCAGCGAGCCAGTTTTCACTTTATCGCCAACGTTGACTTTCAGTTCCTTCACAACACCTGCAAACGGAGCCGGAACTTCCATAGAGGCTTTGTCGCCTTCTACGGTGATCAGTGACTGTTCAGCGGCAACTTTGTCGCCCACTTTCACCATCACTTCGGTCACTTCAACTTCGTCACCGCCGATATCCGGAACGTTAACTTCTTTCACGCCAGCCGCTGGCGCTGGTGCTGCTGCAGGAGCTGCTTCCTGTTTAGCCGCCGGAGCCGGAGCTGCCGCACCTGCTTCACCCGCAACTTCGAAGATCATGATCAGCGAGCCGGTGGACACTTTGTCGCCAACATTCACTTTGATCTCTTTCACGGTGCCCGCAAACGGCGCCGGAACTTCCATAGAAGCCTTGTCGCCTTCTACGGTGATCAGCGACTGTTCAGCTTCAACTTTATCGCCCACTTTCACCAGGATTTCGGTCACTTCGACTTCGTCGCTGCCGATATCCGGAACGTTAACGTCTTTTGCCGCCGCTGCCGCTGGTGCTGCTGCCGGAGCTGCTTCTTTCTTCTCTTCTGCCTGAGCAGGTGCAGCGTCAGCTGCACCGTCGGCGGAATCGAAAATCATAATAAGTGCACCGGTCTGGGTTTTATCGCCAACAGAGACTTTGATCTCTTTAACAATACCTGCCTGCGGAGACGGAACTTCCATAGAGGCTTTGTCGCCTTCTACGGTGATCAGCGACTGTTCGGCTTCAACTTTGTCGCCCACTTTGACCAGGATCTCGGTGATTTCAACTTCATCAGCCCCGATGTCCGGTACTTTGATTTCGATAGCCATTATTCTTTTACCTCTTACGCCAGACGCGGGTTAACTTTTTCTGCATCGATGTTGAATTTGGCGATTGCGTCAGCAACCACTTTCTTATCGATTTCGCCACGTTTAGCCAGTTCGCCCAGCGCCGCAACCACTACATAGGAAGCATCAACTTCGAAGTGGTGACGCAGGTTCTCACGGCTGTCGGAACGACCGAAGCCATCAGTACCCAGGACGCGGTAGTCGTCAGCCGGTACGTAAGTACGAACCTGCTCAGCGAACAGTTTCATATAGTCGGTAGATGCCACTGCCGGAGCGTCGTTCATCACCTGAGCAATGTACGGAACACGCGGAGTTTCCAGCGGGTGCAGCATGTTCCAGCGTTCACAATCCTGACCATCACGCGCCAGTTCGGTGAAGGAGGTCACGCTATATACGTCAGAACCTACGCCGTAATCTTTCGCCAGGATCTGTGCTGCTTCACGGACGTGACGCAGAATAGAACCGGAACCCAGCAGCTGAACTTTACCTTTGCTACCTTCAATGGTTTCGAGTTTGTAGATACCTTTACGGATACCTTCCTCAGCACCTTCCGGCATTGCCGGCATGTGGTAGTTTTCGTTCAGCGTAGTGATGTAGTAGTAAACGTTCTCTTGTTTTTCACCGTACATACGCTCCAGACCGTCATGCATGATGACAGCAACTTCGTAAGCGTAAGCCGGGTCGTAAGAGATACAGTTCGGGATAGTCAGCGACTGAATATGGCTGTGACCATCTTCGTGCTGCAGACCTTCACCGTTCAGGGTAGTACGACCGGAAGTACCGCCGATCAGGAAGCCACGCGCTTGCTGGTCGCCAGCCGCCCAGCACAGGTCGCCGATACGCTGGAAGCCGAACATCGAGTAATAGATGTAGAACGGAATCATCGGCAGATTGTTGGTGCTGTAAGAGGTCGCCGCTGCCAGCCAGGAACAACCTGCGCCCAGCTCGTTGATCCCTTCCTGCAGAATCTGACCTTTCTCGTCTTCTTTATAGTAAGCAACCTGCTCGCGGTCCTGCGGGGTGTACTGCTGACCGTTCGGGCTGTAAATACCAATCTGACGGAACAGACCTTCCATACCGAAAGTACGCGCTTCGTCGGCGATGATCGGTACCAGACGATCTTTGATCGACTTGTTCTTCAGCATCACGTTCAGGGCACGAACGAAAGCGATAGTGGTAGAGATCTCTTTGCTTTGCTCTTCCAGCAGCGCGCCGAAGTCTTGCAGGCTCGGCAGCTCAAGCTTCTCGGTGAAGTTCGGCTGACGGCTTGGCAGATAACCGTGCAGTTTCTGACGCTGTGCGTGCAGATAGGTATGCTCTTCAGAACCTTCCGGGAAGGTGATGTACGGCAGTTTTTCGATATCTGCATCAGACACCGGCACATTGAAACGGTCGCGGATATGACGCACACCGTCCATGTTCATTTTCTTAACCTGGTGCGCGATGTTTTTACCTTCAGCCGCGTCGCCCATGCCGTAACCTTTAATGGTATGAGCAAGGATTACTGTCGCTTTGCCTTTGGTTTCCTGCGCTTTCTTGAATGCTGCGTAGATTTTCTTCGGATCGTGACCACCACGGTTCAGTGCCCAGATCTGCTCGTCAGTCCAGTCTGCAACCAGTGCTGCGGTTTCAGGATATTTACCGAAGAAGTGTTCACGAACGTACGCGCCATCTTTCGATTTGAAGGTCTGGTAGTCGCCGTCAACGGTTTCGTTCATCAGTTGGATCAGTTTACCGCTGGTATCTTTACGCAGCAGTTCATCCCAACGGCTACCCCACATCACTTTGATCACGTTCCAGCCAGCACCTTCGAAGATGCCTTCCAGTTCGTTGATGATCTTGCCGTTACCGGTGACCGGGCCGTCAAGACGCTGCAGGTTACAGTTGATAACGAAGACCAGGTTATCCAGTTTTTCACGGGTAGCGATGGTGATCGCACCTTTGGATTCCGGTTCGTCCATTTCACCGTCGCCGAGGAACGCGTAAACGGTTTGTTTAGAGGTATCTTTCAGGCCACGGTGTTCCAGATATTTCAGGAATTTAGCCTGGTAAATAGCACCAATCGGTCCCAGACCCATAGATACGGTCGGGAACTGCCAGAATTCCGGCATCAGTTTCGGGTGCGGATAGGAAGAGAGGCCATTGCCGTGAACTTCCTGACGGAAGTTATCGAGCTGCTCCTGAGTCAGACGACCTTCCAGGAAAGCACGAGCGTAAACGCCCGGAGAGATGTGACCCTGGAAGTAAACCAGGTCGCCGCCATCCTGCTCGTTGCGTGCACGGAAGAAGTGGTTAAAGCACACATCATAAATGGTTGCGGAAGACTGGAAGGATGCCATGTGGCCGCCCAGTTCCAGATCTTTTTTGGATGCACGCAGAACCGTCATGATGGCGTTCCAGCGGATAGCTGAACGAATACGGCGTTCCAGTTCCAGATTACCCGGATACTCCGGTTGTTCTTCAACGGGGATGGTGTTGATGTAGTTGCTGACGCCGGTGCCTGCGGCTACGTTGACTCCGCCTTTGCGGGCTTCAGCAAGCAGTTGGTCGATCAGATACTGAGCACGCTCAACACCTTCTTCACGGATGACCGATTCGATCGCCTGGAGCCAGTCGCGAGTTTCGATCGGATCCACGTCATTTGGGAAACGTTCTGACATGGGTTATTCCTTATCTATCTAATAACGTTGAGTTTTCTGGAACCTGTCCCATTGAACTCTCGCCGGAAAGCTCAATAAGACAGGTTCTACGTTTAGTTGCCGCGCTTTTATATGCGCTTGATTTACAACATCTTCTGGCTAATTTTCACCAGAAAAATCACTAATTCTTTCGTTGCTCCAGACGGCGCAGAGAACGCTCACGGCGACTCTCTTCACGGCTTCTGTCGAGCAAAATTTCTTCGATAAAGGCCAGATGGCGATGTGATGCTTCGCGCGCTTCTTCCGGCTTACCGGCCATAATCGCTTCGAATATGCGGGTGCGGTGACTACTCACCAGCGGCAGCATCTCGCGACGCGAATAGAGCAATTCGAAGTTCTGACGGACATTCTGAGCCAACATCGGCTCCATACACCTTAGCAGATGAAGCAAAACCACATTGTGGGCCGCTTCGGTGACGGCAATCTGATACTGGAGTACGGCATTTGATTCCGCGTCCAGATCGCCAGACTGCTGCGCCAGCTCTATGGCGTGATGGAGTTCACGGATGCGTTCCTTGTCTTCATCGGTACTACGCAGCGCGGCGTAATAAGCGGCGATACCTTCCAGGGCGTGTCGTGTTTCGAGCAAGTCATACTGTGATTCAGGATGGTCGGAGAGCAGCTCCACCAGCGGATCGCTGAAACTTTGCCAGAGGCTGCTCTGGACAAAAGTGCCGCCACCCTGGCGACGAAGCAACAAGCCCTTCGCTTCGAGACGTTGAATCGCCTCACGCAAGGAGGGACGGGAGACGTCGAACTGTTTCGCCAGTTCGCGTTCCGGTGGGAGTTTTTCGCCCGGACGAAGTGTGCCTTCGAGGATCAAAAACTCCAGTTGCTGCTCAATCACATCGGAGAGTTTTGGTTGGCGGATTTTGCTGTAGGCCATGAGTTCCTGTCTTAAGCCACTTGCCGAAGTCAATTGGTCTTACCAATTTCATGTCTGTGACGCTAAAGTAACAAAGTATTCACCTTATGTCCATACAGGTTTTGATTGAAATCATGAAACTGTGCACATTTTAACAACTTGACACATATGACGTTTCAAAGTTGTAACTATGCACAAATGTAGACTTTACGTGAGCAATGGTTTTTTTAACGTTTATTAAACTATAAAAATCCAAATTGAACCGATTCACTTACCAATTTTTCGATTTTTAATGCCATTAAAATGAATTTATATTCATTTATTGCGATGGGGTGTTTCGGGGCTTTCCTTTACAAACGATTTCTTTTTAGGCAACTCATCTTCAACCTGGCATAAAGCGAGTGCATTCACTGGCGCATACCATTATTCTTGATCTGACGGAAGTCCCTTTGTAACAATTCAAACGTTTTTGATGTAAACAAATTAATACAACAAACGGAATTGCAAACTTACACACGCATCACTGCGTAGATCAAAAAAACAATCACCGCACGAGGTTTCATGATGGAAGGTCAACAGCACGGCGAGCAGCTAAAGCGCGGCCTTAAAAACCGCCATATCCAGCTTATCGCGCTGGGTGGCGCGATAGGGACAGGACTATTCCTGGGAAGCGCCTCCGTAATACAGTCCGCAGGGCCAGGGATTATCCTGGGTTACGCTATTGCCGGTTTTATCGCCTTTCTGATCATGCGTCAGTTAGGTGAAATGGTGGTCGAAGAACCGGTAGCAGGCTCCTTCAGCCACTTTGCTTATAAATACTGGGGCAGTTTTGCTGGTTTCGCCTCTGGCTGGAACTACTGGGTACTGTACGTTTTAGTTGCCATGGCAGAGCTTACTGCCGTCGGCAAATACATTCAGTTCTGGTATCCGGAAATCCCCACCTGGGCTTCGGCCGCCGTATTCTTTGTGGTGATCAATGCCATCAACCTGACCAACGTTAAAGTGTTTGGCGAGATGGAGTTCTGGTTTGCCATTATCAAAGTTATCGCGGTGGTGGCGATGATCATCTTCGGTGGCTGGCTGCTGTTCAGCGGCAACGGTGGCCCGCAGGCGAGCGTTAGCAACCTGTGGGATCAAGGTGGCTTCCTGCCGCACGGCTTCACCGGGCTGGTGATGATGATGGCGATTATCATGTTCTCGTTCGGCGGTCTGGAACTGGTAGGCATCACCGCAGCAGAAGCAGATAACCCGGAGCAAAGTATTCCCAAAGCGACTAACCAGGTTATCTACCGCATCCTGATTTTCTACATTGGTTCCTTAGCCGTTCTGCTCTCCCTGATGCCGTGGACGCGCGTTACCGCCGATACCAGTCCGTTTGTGCTGATCTTCCACGAGTTGGGCGATACTTTTGTCGCTAACGCCCTGAATATCGTGGTGTTGACGGCGGCGCTTTCGGTTTACAACAGTTGCGTCTACTGCAACAGCCGTATGTTGTTCGGTCTGGCACAACAGGGGAACGCACCGAAAATGCTCGCTTCCGTCGATAAACGCGGCGTACCGGTAAACACCATTCTGGTCTCTGCGTTGGTTACGGCATTGTGCGTACTGATTAACTACCTTGCCCCAGAGTCCGCATTCGGACTGTTAATGGCGCTGGTGGTATCTGCACTAGTGATCAACTGGGCGATGATTAGCCTTGCGCATATGAAATTCCGTCGCGCCAAACAAGCACAAGGTGTGGCTACCCGTTTCCCTGCTCTGCTCTATCCGCTGGGTAACTGGATCTGCCTGCTGTTTATGGCGGCGGTACTGGTAATTATGCTGATGACGCCGGGAATGGCGATTTCGGTTTACCTGATCCCGGTATGGCTGCTCGTGTTAGGCATCGGCTATCTGTTTAAAGAGAAAACCGCAAAAGCCGTAAAAGCGCATTAATTTCTCTACGCCCTCACCCGCGCTGGGTGAGGGCTACAATCTTTACACTAACGCTCCGTAAATCGTCAGTAGCGCAATCACCACCACAACCACGAACGAAGTTTTCTTCGCCATTGAAACCGCTGCTTTCGGCGTCTCCACCTTATCGATATGCGGTTCACGCGCCAGAGAGAACTGCGCCAGACGCGTTAACACCTGATATTGCGAAGTATGGAAATCACCCAGCGAAGCAAACCAGGCAGGTAATGCTTTTTCACCGTGACCGATCAAGGCATATACCACGCCCGCAAGGCGAACCGGCACCCAATCCAGCACATGAAGCACGGCATCAATGCCGGACTGTAAACGATGATGCGGCGTCTGGTAACGCGCCAGCCAGTATTGCCATGCACGCAAAAACGCATAACCCATCAGCGTAACTGGCCCCCAGGTTCCCCCTACAATCAACCAGAACAGCGGCGCCAGGTAAAAACGGAAATTGATCCACAGCAGTGCATTTTGCAGTTCGCGCAAGAACTCACGTTCATCACAACCTGCAGGAACACCATGAATCATGGTTAATTCGCCAGCCATTGTGGAACGGGCATGGCTATCGTTACGTGAAGCGGCTGTCAGATATGCATGATAATGGAGACGCACTTTACCCGCGCCAATACACAGTAAACCAAGCAACAGCCATACCAGCAGCGTCGGGACGTTGAACAATAACCCATGCAACGCGCGCAACAGCAAAAAAGTCACCCCCATAGCAATAATGGTCATACCTAACGTGCGCCCCAGCGAAAAATGTTTCACCCGCCGAAAGAACGCTTCAAGACGGTGATCAAGCTGCCAGTGCTCGCCCAACTTAAACAGGCGCTCAAAAATTAACACCAGTAAGGTTGTGAATAGCGTCATGTTGTCTCCTTGCTGACCAGCGCACGAAACCGTGCCCAATCAAATGCAGGACCAGGATCGGTTTTACGATCCGGCGCAATATCGCAATGCCCCGTCATATTATTAGCGATATCTGGATAGCGATGAATCAGCGCCCGCGTAACCGCCGCCAGTTGCTGATACTGCGCATCGGTATAAGCCAGCGTGTCGGTGCCTTCCAGCTCAATCCCAATAGAAAAATCATTACAGCGTTCGCGACCTTGATACTGAGATATCCCCGCGTGCCAGGCGCGTTTATCGAAAGGAACATACTGGACAATTTCACCATCACGGCGAATCAAACAGTGGGCGGAAACGCGCAAATGGGCGATCTCAGCAAAGAAGGGATGTGCCTGCGGATCAATAGTTCCGGTGAATAATGCATCAATCCACGGACCGCCAAACTCACCTGGCGGCAGGCTAATATTGTGCACCACCAGCAGGGTGGGTGTTTCGTCATCCGGGCGGCAATCGTAATGTGGTGAGGGAACGCGGCGCGCGCCGACCAGCCACCCCTGTTCTAACAACATGCAGGATCTCCTTATATGTGGTGCTAATACCCGGTTCAGAGTAGCATGTTTCTACCTTATGATTCGTTAGCTATCTGGAGTTTTAACATGCCGCCTCGCCGCTATAACCCTGACACCCGACGTGACGAGCTGCTGGAACGCATTAATCTCGATATCCCCGGCGCGGTGGCTCAGGCGCTGCGAGAAGATTTAGGCGGAACAGTTGATGCCAACAACGACATTACGGCAAAACTTTTACCGGAAAATTCTCGCTCTCATGCCACGGTGATCACCCGCGAAAATGGCGTATTTTGCGGCAAACGCTGGGTTGAAGAGGTGTTTATTCAACTGGCAGGCGACGATGTCACCATTATCTGGCATGTGGATGACGGCGAACTCATCCACGCCAATCAACCCTTGTTCGAACTTGAAGGCCCATCCCGCGTGCTGTTAACGGGCGAACGCACGGCGCTCAATTTTGTGCAAACTCTTTCCGGGGTTGCCAGTAAGGTTCGCCACTATGTCGAATTACTGGAAGGCACCAACACGCAGTTGTTGGATACGCGCAAAACCTTGCCGGGTCTGCGTTCGGCTCTGAAATACGCGGTACTTTGCGGCGGCGGAGCGAATCACCGTCTGGGGCTTTCTGACGCCTTCCTGATCAAAGAAAACCATATTATTGCCTCCGGCTCAGTGCGTCAGGCGGTCGAAAAAGCGTCCTGGCTGCACCCTGATGCGCCAGTAGAAATCGAAGTAGAAAATCTGGAAGAACTTGATGAAGCCCTGAAAGCAGGTGCCGATATCATCATGCTGGATAACTTCGAAACAGAACAGATGCGCGAAGCCGTCAAACGCACCAACGGCAAGGCGCTACTGGAAGTGTCTGGCAACGTCACCGACAAAACACTGCGCGAATTTGCCGAAACGGGCGTGGACTTTATCTCCGTCGGTGCACTAACTAAACACGTACAGGCACTCGATCTCTCAATGCGTTTTCGCTAATTCCTGACAGATTTATCCGCTCCGTAGCGGGCGGATAATCTTCCCTTCCCCAACTTTCTTCGTAACGCCTCGCAAATTTCTTGTCTTTCGCTGCAACGTAATAAAAAACCCCGGAAGCCACCTTCCCGTTTCGTTTTTTGCCCCTCGCCTGTACCGATGGCGTTTGCCAAAGTAGCGCCAACGAAATCAAGGAGCGAAACAGATGGACAAGCAACGCGGTTTTACACTTATCGAACTGATGGTGGTTATTGGCATCATTGCCATTTTAAGCGCCATCGGCATTCCCGCTTATCAGAACTACCTGCGCAAAGCAGCACTCACCGACATGCTACAAACCTTTGTGCCTTACCGTACTGCCGTAGAATTGTGCGCGCTGGAACATGGTGGATTAGACACCTGTGACGGCGGTAGCAATGGTATCCCCTCGCCCACCACCACTCGCTATGTCTCTGCCATGAGCGTGGCGAAGGGCGTGGTGTCGCTGACCGGGCAAGAAAGTCTTAATGGTTTAAACGTCATCATGACACCGGGTTGGGATAACGCAAACGGCGTCACCGGCTGGACGCGCAACTGCAATATTCAAAGTGACAGCGCATTGCAGCAAGCCTGCGAAGATGTCTTCCGCTTTGATGACGCCAACTAAGGAGCGGCAATGAATATTTCACAGCTCACCGCCCTGTGTCTGCGTTATCAGGGAGTCTTGCTGGATGCCAGCGAAGAGGTGGTTCATGTTGCGGTAGTCGATGCGCCTTCGCATGAATTCCTCGATGCCTTACATTTTGCCACCACTAAACGCATTGAGATCACCTGCTGGACGCGCCAGCAAATGGAAGGCCATGCCAGCCGCTCACAACAAACGTTGCCCGTAACCGTTCAGGAGAAACATCAGCTCAAGGCAGAGTTGCTGACCCAAACGTTACAATCTGCGCTGGAACAACGCGCGTCTGATATTCATATCGAACCAGCGAACAGCGCCTACCGTATCCGCTTGCGTATCGACGGCGTGCTGCATCCTTTACCAGATGTTCCACGGGATGCCGGAGCCGCATTAACCGCCAGATTAAAAGTGCTGGGAAGCCTGGATATTGCGGAACATCGCCTGCCGCAGGACGGGCAATTCACTGTCGAACTGGCAGGGAACGCCGTCTCATTTCGTATTGCAACCTTGCCATGTCGGGGCGGTGAAAAGGTGGTATTACGGTTGTTACAGCAGGTAAACCAGGCGCTGGATGTCAACACGCTGGGAATGCAGCCGTTACAACTGGCGGACTTTGCTCATGCCCTACAGCAACCACAAGGACTGGTGCTGGTAACTGGGCCAACCGGAAGCGGAAAAACCGTCACGCTTTATAGCGCCCTGCAAACGCTGAATACCGCTGATATTAATATTTGTAGCGTCGAAGATCCGGTTGAGATCCCCATCGCCGGGCTAAACCAGACGCAAATCCATCCACGTGCCGGTCTTACCTTTCAGGGCGTTTTGCGCGCGTTATTACGCCAGGATCCCGATGTCATCATGATCGGAGAGATCCGCGATGGCGAAACGGCAGAAATCGCCATTAAAGCCGCGCAAACGGGTCATCTGGTATTGTCCACGCTACACACTAATTCCACCTGCGAAACGCTGGTGCGTTTACAGCAAATGGGCGTTGCTCGCTGGATGCTTTCATCGGCGCTCACGCTGGTGATAGCCCAGCGGCTGGTACGCAAACTTTGCCCGCATTGTCGCCTGCAGCAAGGGGAACCCATCCATATTCCCGACAATGTATGGACATCGCCGCTGCCCCGCTGGCAAGCACCCGGTTGTAGACACTGCTACCACGGTTTTTATGGTCGCACGGCCTTGTTTGAAGTTCTGCCTATAACACCGGTCATACGTCAGATTATTTCCGCTAATACCGACGTTGAATCGCTGGAAACGCACGCCCGACAGGCGGGAATGCGCACGCTTTTTGAAAACGGCTGCCTGGCCGTGGAGCAAGGCTTAACCACCTTTGAAGAGTTAATCCGCGTATTGGGGATGCCGCATGGCGAGTAAGCAACTCTGGCGCTGGCATGGCATAACCGGCGACGGCAATATGCAAGATGGGATGCTATGGGCAGAAAGCCGTACTTTGTTGATTTTTGCGCTACAGCAACAGACGGTTACCCCACTGCGTCTGAAGCGAATCGCCATCAATCCTGCACAGTGGCGAGGAGATAAAAGCGCGGAAGTCATTCATCAACTGGCGACGCTACTCAAAGCCGGCTTAACCCTTTCTGAAGGGCTGGCGCTGCTGGCGGAACAGCATCCCTGTAAGCAATGGCAAGTATTGCTGCAATCGCTGGCGCACGATCTCGAACAGGGCGTTGCCTTTTCCAATGCCTTATTACCCTGGTCAGAGGTTTTCCCACCGCTCTATCAGGCGATGATCCGCACGGGTGAACTGACCGGTAAGCTGGATGAATGCTGCTTTGAACTGGCGCGCCAGCAAAAAGCCCAACGTCAGTTGACCGACAAAGTGAAATCAGCGTTGCGTTATCCCATCATCATTTTAGCGATGGCAATCATGGTGGTTATGGCAATGCTGCATTTTGTTCTGCCGGAGTTTGCCGCTATCTATAAGACCTTTAATACCCCACTACCGGCGCTAACGCAGGGGATCATGACGCTGGCAGACTTTAGTAGTGAATGGGGCTGGTTGCTGGTGTTGTTCGGCTTTCTGCTGGCGATAGCCAATAAGTTGCTGATGCGCCGTCCGACCTGGCTTATCGTGCGACAGAAATTGCTGTTACGCATCCCAATTATGGGTTCCCTGATGCGGGGACAAAAACTCACGCAGATTTTTACGATTCTGGCGCTGACACAAAGTGCAGGAATTACTTTTTTACAAGGGGTTGAGAGCGTCAGAGAAACAATGCGCTGCCCGTACTGGACGCAACTTCTGACACAAATCCAGCACGATATCAGTAACGGTCAGCCCATCTGGCTGGCGCTAAAAAATGCCGGTGAGTTTAGCCCACTCTGTTTGCAATTAGTGAGAACAGGAGAGGCATCCGGCTCGCTGGATCTCATGCTGGAGAATCTCGCCCACCATCATCGGGATAACACGCTGGCGCTGGCAGATAATCTTGCAGCCTTACTGGAACCGGCGTTGCTGGTCATTACAGGAGGAATTATCGGTACGCTAGTGGTGGCAATGTACCTGCCAATTTTCCATTTAGGCGATGCGATGAGTGGGATGGGATAACGCTGGCGTGGTGATCCACGCCAGCATTGGGAGATTACAGATTATTGAAGATACGGTTTTCTTGTTCCTGCACACGGATAAACGTGGTGCGCTTAGTCAGCTCTTTCAGGCGTGAAGCCCCAACGTATGTACAAGCTGAACGCAGACCGCCTAAAATATCACGCGCGGTATTTTCAACCGGACCACGCAGCGGCAGCTTAACGGTTTTACCTTCTGCAGCGCGATATTCCGCAACGCCGCCAACGTGGCGTTTCATCGCAGACTCGGAGCTCATGCCGTAGAACAGCATAAATTTCTCGCCGTTCTCTTCTACAATGCGACCACCACTCTCTTCGTGGCCTGCCAGCATACCGCCGAGCATCACGAAATCAGCACCGCCGCCAAAGGCTTTCGCGACATCGCCCGGTGTGGTGCAGCCACCATCGCTGACGATCATCCCGCCCAGACCGTGCGCAGCATCGGCACATTCGATTACCGCAGAAAGTTGCGGATAACCGACGCCTGTTTTGACGCGAGTTGTACAGACAGAACCTGGGCCAATACCAACTTTAACGATATCGGCACCGGAGAGGATAAGCTCCTCACACATTTCACCAGTCACTACGTTGCCAGCACAAATGGTTTTGGTCGGCCACGCTTCACGCGCTTTCGCAACGAACTGCACGAAGTGTTCGGAATAACCATTCGCCACGTCAATACAAACGAAGTTTAATGCCGGGTTCAGGTCGAGAATTTGTTTGGTTTTTTCGAAATCCGCATCAGACGTGCCGGTAGAAACCATCACATGTTTCAGCACATCACCGGAAGAATTGTTGATAAACGCTTGCCACTCTTCGACAGAATAGTGTTTATGCACAGCGGTAAGAATATCAAAAGAAGCCAGCGCAGAGGCCATGGAAAAAGTGCCTACGGTGTCCATATTCGCGGCGATAATCGGCACGCCGGACCAGCTCTGACCTGAATGTTTGAAGGTGAATTGACGCTCCAGTTCAACATCGGAACGACTTTTAAGAGTAGAACGTTTAGGACGGATGAGGACGTCTTTAAAACCTAACTTCAGATCTTCTTCAATACGCATGTGCGGATTCCTGGGGTTAATGGCTATAAGGATAAGAGCGCAACTCCAGTGACGCTATCATACGCACTAATCGATGTGGCGCAAGACTGCGAAATTGTCTTTTTTTACGCTACAATCCCATAAATTTACCTGGTAAATAATGAGCGAACGTTCCATCAATTTCGCTTTTGTACGCTCATTTTTAACGTTTTGATAATCATGATGAATTCCCGGGAATATAAATTATGAGGTATATAGTTGCCTTAACGGGAGGCATTGGCAGTGGCAAGAGTACCGTTGCAAATGCGTTTGCAGACCTCGGAATTAACGTCATTGATGCCGATATTATTGCGCGTCAGGTGGTTGAACCAGGTGCACCTGCGCTACGTGCCATTGCTGAACACTTTGGCGCTGACATGATTGCTGCTGATGGCTCATTGCAGCGCCGGGTCTTGCGCGAGCGGATCTTCGCCAACCCGGAAGAGAAAAACTGGCTTAACGCCCTGCTGCATCCGCTGATTCAGCAGGAGACGCAACGTCAGATCCAGCAGGCAACTTCCCCCTATATACTGTGGGTTGTGCCATTGCTGGTAGAAAACTCACTGTATAAAAAAGCGAATCGTGTGCTGGTGGTGGATGTCAGCCCAGAAACGCAACTTAAGCGTACCATGCAGCGCGATGATGTTACTCGCGAGCATGTCGAACAAATTCTTGCTGCCCAGGCAACGCGCGAAGCCCGTCTTGCCGTGGCAGATGACGTCATTGATAATAACGGCGCACCGGATGCTATTGCATCGGATGTTGCCCGCCTGCACGCACACTATTTGCAGCTTGCGTCGCAGTTTGTCTCACAGGAAAAACCGTAATGCAGACCCAGGTCCTTTTTGAACATCCACTAAATGAAAAAATGCGTACATGGCTGCGCATTGAGTTTTTAATTCAACAACTCACCGTAAATTTACCCATCGTTGACTACGCTGGCGCTCTGCATTTCTTCCGTAATGTCAGTGAATTGCTGGATGTTTTCGAGCGCGGAGAAGTGCGCACTGAGCTATTGAAAGAGCTTGACCGCCAGCAACGTAAACTCCAGACCTGGATTGGCGTGCCAGGCGTTGATCAGAGCCGTATTGAAGCATTAATTCAGCAGTTAAAAGCAGCGGGTAGCGTGTTGATTTCTGCGCCGCGTATCGGGCAATTTCTGCGTGAAGACAGGCTGATTGCCTTAGTGCGTCAGCGTCTGAGCATACCTGGCGGCTGTTGTAGCTTTGATTTGCCCACTTTGCATATTTGGCTACATTTACCCCAGTCACAGCGTGACAGCCAGGTAGAAACCTGGATTGCCAGCCTGGACCCGCTCACCCAGGCACTTACCATGGTGCTGGATCTGATTCGCCAGTCGGCTCCTTTTCGTAAACAAACCAGCCTGAACGGTTTTTATCAGGATAATGGCGAAGACGCTGATCTGCTGCGGCTGAATCTGGCGCTTGATTCACAGCTTTATCCGCAAATTTCCGGTCATAAAAGCCGTTTTGCGATTCGTTTTATGCCGCTGGACAGTGAAAATGGTCTGGTGCCAGAGCGCCTGGATTTTGAACTGGCTTGCTGCTAAGGAGTTACGATGTCAGAAACTATTACGGTGAATTGCCCAACCTGCGGGAAAACTGTGGTGTGGGGTGAAATCAGCCCGTTTCGGCCATTTTGTTGCAAACGTTGTCAGTTGATCGACCTCGGAGAATGGGCTGCTGAAGAAAAACGAATCCCCAGCAGCGGCGATCTTTCTGAGAGTGATGACTGGAGCGAAGAGCCAAAGCAGTAACATTTTGTCTGATGCCGCACGTAGGCCTGATAAGACGCGCCAGCGTCGCATCAGGCATCTTGTGCAAATGTCGGATGCGGCGTGACGCCTTATCCGACCTACAGACGCTTAAGCTTCGCAATTACCGGTTCATTGGCTGGAGGAAAATCATCGGCATTAAGACCGACTAGCGACATCCACTCACCGGGTTGCCCTTCTTTACCCCACGGCTCCCCTTCCCAACCTTCGACCAGCCAGAACCACAGAGTGATATGCCTGTCCGGGAATTCATATTCCAGTTTTTCAAATAGCGAAAAATGTTGTGGGGTAATCCCGACTTCTTCCTGAAGTTCACGCACCACCGCCTGTTCCGGCGTTTCGCCCATTTCAATTTTACCGCCGGGAAACTCCAGTTTATTCGCCATGTGCGCATCTGCTGCGCGACGCGTTATAAAGATTTCATTGTTCTCGTTGCGAATAATACCTACCGCAATTTGCAACTTTTTCATTGTCTTAAACCTATAAAAAAGGCGCAGAATCCTGCGCCTTTTACTTCAACTGTTAGCTTTTATTGCAGGCGACCATGGCACTGCTTGTATTTTTTACCAGAACCGCACGGGCAAGGATCGTTACGTCCTACTTTGCGTTCACCGGTTTGCGCCGCCAGTGCAGCTGCGGCTGCAGAGTCGTCATCCTGATGGCTAAGCTGCTGCATTTGCGCTAAACGCTCGGTTTCCATACGACGCTGTTGTTCCAGCTCCTCAACCTCTTCAGGCATACGTACCTGAACTTTGCTCAGCGTACTGATAACTTCATATTTCAACGACTCCAGCATCGCTGCAAACATGGAGAACGATTCACGTTTGTATTCCTGCTTCGGATCTTTCTGTGCATAGCCACGCAGGTGGATACCCTGACGCAGATAGTCCATCGCTGCCAGGTGCTCTTTCCACAGGGAGTCAAGCGTTTGCAGCATGACGCCTTTCTCGAAGTGACGCATCATCTCAGCACCAACCACTTCTTCTTTACGCTGATACACTTCGATGGACTGCGCCAGAATGCGCTCACGCAGCGTCTCTTCATGCAGTTCGGGTTCTTTATCCAGCCACTCAGCAATTGGTAAATCGAGGTCGAAATCGTTCTTCAGACGTTCCTGCAGCCCCGGAATATCCCACATTTCTTCCAGCGACTGTGGCGGAATGTAGGCATCAATGGTGGCTTTGAACACATCTTCACGAATGCTGTTGATGGTTTCGCTCACATCGCTGACATCCAGCAGTTCGTTACGCTGGGAGTAAATGGCGCGACGCTGATCGTTAGCCACGTCATCATATTCCAGCAGTTGCTTACGAATGTCGAAGTTACGACTTTCAACTTTACGCTGGGCGTTGGCAATCGCTTTAGTCACCCACGGGTGTTCAATGGCTTCGCCTGGCTTCATACCCAGTTTACGCATCATTCCGGATACTCGGTCGGAAGCAAAAATACGCATCAGCGCATCTTCCATCGACAGGTAGAAACGGGAAGAACCAGCATCCCCCTGACGACCAGAACGACCGCGCAACTGGTTATCGATACGACGGGATTCGTGACGCTCGGTACCGATGATATGCAGGCCACCTGCCGCCAGTACTGCGTCGTGACGCACCTGCCAGTCGGCTTTGATTTTCTCAATTTGCTCTGCGGTCGGGTTTTCCAGCGCGGCAACTTCTGCCTGCCAGCTACCACCGAGCACAATGTCAGTACCACGACCCGCCATGTTGGTCGCGATAGTCACCGCTGCCGGATAACCTGCCTGAGCAACAATCGCCGCCTCGTTGGCGTGGAATTTGGCGTTCAGGACGTTGTGTTTGATACCGGCTTTAGTCAGCTCGTTTGACACCAGCTCCGATTTTTCAATGGAAATAGTACCCACCAGCACCGGCTGGCCTTTCGCAGTACGTTCTTTGATATCTTCGATAATTGCCTGAATTTTTTCCGCTTCAGTCATGTAGACCAGGTCCGGCAAATCTTTACGAATCATTGGACGGTTGGTCGGAACAACGACGGTATCCAGCTTGTAGATTGAGCTAAATTCGAAAGCTTCGGTATCAGCAGTACCAGTCATCCCCGCCAGTTTTTCATACAGACGGAAGTAGTTCTGGAAGGTGATCGAAGCCAGCGTTTGGTTTTCGTTCTGGATCTGCACACCTTCTTTCGCTTCCACAGCCTGGTGCAGACCATCGGACCAGCGACGGCCCTGCATGGTACGACCGGTGTGTTCGTCAACGATGATAACTTCACCATCTTTAACGATGTAGTCGACGTCGCGGGTAAACAGCGCATGAGCGCGCAGTGCCGCCGTTACGTGGTGCATCAGCATTATGTTGGCCGGAGAGTACAGAGACTCACCTTCATCCATGATGCCTTCTTTCACCAGCAGTTCTTCAATCAAGACCAGACCACGTTCGGTCAGGTTCACCTGGCGAGATTTTTCGTCCACCGAGAAGTGGCCTTCGCCCTGGAAGGTTTCGGAGTCTTCTTTTTCCTGACGGATCAGGTGCGGAATAATTTTATTCACGCGTTTATACATTTCCGAGCTGTCTTCTGCCGGGCCGGAAATGATCAGCGGTGTACGCGCTTCATCGATCAGGATGGAGTCCACTTCATCCACCAGCGCATAGTGCAGTTTACGCTGTACACGTTCTTCAGGGCTGAACGCCATGTTGTCGCGCAGGTAGTCAAAGCCGTATTCGTTGTTCGTACCGTAAGTGATGTCAGCTGCGTAAGCTTCGCGCTTTGCCGGTGCTGGCATGCCCGGCAGGTTGATACCGACAGTCAGGCCAAGGAATTCAAACAGCGGACGGTTGTTTTCGGCGTCACGTTGCGCCAGGTAGTCGTTGACGGTAACTACATGCACGCCTTTACCGGTTAGTGCGTTCAGGTAAGCAGGCAGCGTTGCGGTCAGGGTTTTACCTTCACCAGTACGCATTTCCGCGATGCAACGTTCATTAAGAACCATACCGCCGAGCAACTGTACATCGAAGTGACGCATACCAAAGACGCGCTTACTTGCTTCACGCACGACTGCGAAGGCTTCCGGGATCAGATTTTCCAGCACTTCGCCTTTTTCCAGGCGCGCGCGAAACTCTGCGGTTTTTCCCTTCAACTCTTCGTCGGAGAGTTTTTCCATCTCCGGTTCCATGGCATTGATGACATTGACGACTTTGCGCATCCGGCGCAGGGTACGATCGTTACGACTACCGAAAACTTTAGTTAATAATTTGATTAGCATAATAAAATCTCAAACGCCCCGCGTTGCGGAGTTAATAAAATGAAGTAAAGGTTTATTGTTGTTAGCTGAAGCGTTGAGGGCCTGCACGGATGCCTTGCGCCAGGCTTATCCAGACGGGCGTGCTAAATGTTGTTTGCGGGGTAAAATGCGCATAATCAATGCGATAATCATTTTCAGACGGCGTGCCTTCCTGAGTCAGCAGCGCGCTGAGCGTATCCAGTAAAGCAAGATGTTGCGCCTGAAGAGGCAAAGATTCTTCGGCAACGGGCAGCGTTTGCGGCGCCATTGCGAAGGAAAGATGACGGATTACCGTGCGAATTGCGTGCTGATGCCAGTAATCAACGGAATAGTTTGAGTTCGGGCGACGCGTGTTCGCTTCCAGCAATGCCAACTGACTAAAGTTAACTTTGGCGGAAGGCTCGTGGTTGCGAGTTGTCGCTTTTGCAGGCGCGTTCGGCTCGGCGGCATTGCTGAGCGCAGGCAAACCTAAACTCGCCGCGACCATCCCTAATAAGAGATGCGGCCAGAAGTAGCGTTTACCAAACTGTCGCCAGCGCGTCAGTATTCCACTCACGTTATTGCCATCCCGATCGTATTCAAACGTATTTAGCGCACAAATCTTATCATTAAAGCCCGAAGTCCACAGCAGGAATGAAGATGAGTTGTGCGTAAAAGTGCTTAAGAAAACAGCGTTCGCACCGTTTCTTATCGCTCTTATAAAATTCAAAAAAAAACGACTGGTTCACCTGGCCGGAGAGAGTGCCAGATTTGCCAGTCGAATTTTATACGACAGTATAAATGTCGTTATGCCAGTACTGCTGAAGGCGCTTTGAAGGCCAACGGCAGTTCTGCGTCGTCCTGGAAGGTCACATATTCCCAGGCTTCCTGTTTTGCCAGGACAGCCTGCAACAATTTGTTATTCAGTGCATGACCGGATTTATAAGCGGTAAATGCACCAATAATGTTGTGACCGCACATGAACAAGTCACCGATCGCGTCGAGCATTTTGTGACGCACAAATTCGTCTTCAAAACGCAGACCGTCCTCGTTCAGTACGCGATAATCGTCAACAACGATGGCACAATCGAAACTGCCGCCCAGGCACAAACCTCGAGACTGCAGGTATTCGATATCACGCATGAAACCGAACGTACGCGCACGGCTGATCTGGCGCATAAATGCATCAGCAGAGAAGTTCATCGCATAACGTTGATTGCTGGAATCGATAGCCGGATGGTTGAAATCGATGGTGAAATCCAGCGAAAAACCATTGTACGGCTTAAATTCAGCCCACTTATCGCCATCTTCGACACGAACAGTCTCTTTGATGCGAACAAATTTCTTGGCGCAGTTCAGCTCGTCGATACCAGCATCAAGCAGCAGGTAAACAAACGGAGCGGCACTACCGTCCATGATCGGGATTTCCGGTGCGTTAACTTCGATAACGATGTTATCGATGCCTAAGCCCGCAAGCGCAGCATTCAGGTGCTCAACGGTTGAAATCCGTACATCATGCTCGTTGACCAGACACGTACAGAGCATGGTATCACGCACAGATTTGGCATCGGCCGGAAAATCTACCGGTGGATTCAAGTCGGTGCGACGATAGATGACCCCGGTGTTGGCCGGCGCAGGGCGTAACGTCAGAGTGACTTTCTTGCCGGTATGTAAACCGACACCCGTCGCCTGAACGATACGTTTAAGTGTCCTTTGTTTGATCATCGTATTATCTCGCCAAATTACCTATCCAACCGAAGTGTACTATACATTCGGCAGGCCAGTTTAGCACAAAGAGCCTGGTAACCCAAATTCCAGCTTAATCTTAGTCAGCTTGCTTACGCAGGAAAGCAGGGATATCCAGATAATCCGGCTCTTTCGCGGTTTGCGGCGTATTGTCGTTCACCACTTTAGCTACCGGTTTCTGCTCTTGCGTCAGCGGTGCCATACCATGCTGCTGGTAACGATCCATCACTGGCTGCTGAACTTGTTTATTGGTCACCAGAGTGATTTCAGGACGTTTGTCCATGCCGATACCTGTTGCAACCACGGTTACACGCAGTTCGTCGTTCATATCCGGGTCAAGAGAAGTACCGATAACCACAGTTGCGTTATCCGAAGCAAATGCACGGATGGTGTTACCTACGGTTTCGAACTCATCCAGACGCAGGTCGAAGCCCGCTGTGATGTTAACCAGCACGCCGCGCGCACCAGACAGGTCGATGTCTTCCAGCAGCGGAGAAGAGATAGCCATTTCAGCCGCTTCTTCCGCACGATCTTCACCGCTCGCCACGCCAGAACCCATCATTGCGTAGCCCATTTCAGACATCACGGTACGTACGTCTGCAAAGTCCACGTTCATCAGACCCGGACGAGTAATCAGTTCGGCGATACCCTGAACTGCGCCTTTCAGCACATCGTTCGCGGCGCCAAACGCATCAAGCAGGGAGATACCACGCCCCAGCACTTTCAGCAGTTTGTCGTTCGGGATGGTGATCAATGAGTCCACATGCTTGGACAATTCAGTGATCCCCTGCTCCGCGAAGGCCATACGCTTCTTGCCTTCAAAGTTGAAAGGCTTAGTCACGACAGCAACGGTCAGGATACCCAAATCTTTTGCCACTTCAGCAACGACCGGCGCAGCACCTGTACCAGTACCACCCCCCATACCTGCTGCAATAAATACCATGTCTGCACCTTCCAGCGCCGCACGCAGTGCATCGCGATCCTCATCAGCCGCATTACGGCCAACTTCTGGATTAGCGCCAGCTCCCAGTCCTTTGGTGATACCACTACCGATCTGAATCGTCTGCCCAACCGCCGTTTTACGCAGCGCCTGTGCATCGGTATTTACCGCGAAAAATTCAACACCTTCAATGCGCTCACGCACCATGTGCTCAACAGCATTACCGCCGCCGCCGCCGACGCCGATGACTTTAATCACCGCGTCGTTGGTAAGTTCCATTGGTTCAAACATAGTTTCTCTCCGATATGTGCCTGTCGCCTGAGGCCGTAATCACCGTCGACCTCATAAAAATTAAAACTCTTTTCGCAGCCAACTATTGAGTCGCTTGATCCACGAGCCAACTGATGCTGTAACACGTTTTTCTACTTCCGCTTCACCGTTAAGATGTGACTCTTTCCCGTAGTGAAGCAATCCCACAGCCGTCGAGTAATACGGCTCCTGAGCATAATCAGTTAAACCGGTGATATTCAGCGGCGCGCCAATACGCACCTGCGTATGAAACACGCGCTGAGCGCAGGCGGCAAGTCCTTCGATCTGCGCCGCGCCACCGGTTAATACAATGCCCGCCGCCAGGTGATGTTTCACGCCTTGTTGGCGAAGCTTTTCCTGCAGCTGCAATATCTCTTCGTTGACCAGGTTGAGCAACTCGGTATACCGTGGCTCAATCACCTCCGCCAGCGTCTGACGTTGCAGACTACGCGGTGGTCGCCCACCTACGCTCGGCACTTCCACGCTCTCATCTTTACCGACGATGGAACCCAACGCGCAGCCATGGCGAACTTTAATCGCTTCGGCGTCGCTTGGCGGCGTGCCAAAGGCATAGGCGATATCACTGGTCACCACATTGCCAGCATAAGGAATTACCTTGGTGTGGCGCAATGCCCCACCGGTATAAACGGCGATATCCATTGTACCACCACCGATATCGACGACGCAGACTCCCAATTCACGTTCGTCTTCCGTCAATACCGAATAACTTGATGCCAGTCCGGCAAATATCAGTTGGTCAACTTTCAGCCCACAACGTTCAACCGCTTTGACGATGTTTTTCGCCATATCGTTGTGACATGTGATCAGGTGCACTTTTGCCTGCATTCGTACGCCCGAAAGTCCTACCGGATTTTTGATCCCTTCCTGATAATCAATGGCATACTCTTGCGGGATCACATGCAGCACACGATGCTCATCGCGCACACGCACCGATTTCGCGGTATGGACGACGTTTTCCACATCTTCTTGCGTCACTTCTTCTTCAGAAATGGGCACCATACCAATTTCATTCTGGCAGCTGATGTGCTTACCAGAAAGCGCCAGGTATACCGAAGAGATCTGGCAATCAGCCATCAATTCTGCCTGGTCAATAGCGCGTTGTACGCATTTGACCACAGATTCGAGGTCGTTAACCCCGCCTTTATCCATACCACGTGACGGGCAGCTGCCCACACCAATGATATTGACCATACCGTCGGGCAGAACTTCCCCTACTAAAGCGGCAACCTTCGCGGTGCCGATCTCCAGTCCTACTACCAGTTTTCTGTCCGTCGCCTTGATCATTGTTGTTCTGCCTGTGCCTGATTTTGTTGCTGAGTAGATTCCTCCGGCGGCAAGGGCGCCCAGCCAACTGCCGCTCCAGAGTCATAACGCAAATCAACGTAGCTAATCCGTTTGCCATCGGTTTGCGCCTGCTGCTGTAAAACCGGATAAAGTTCTACAAAGCGAGCCAAACGTTTCATCGTATCGCCCCGGCCAAGGTTGAGCTTAATATCGTTATTCAGCGTCAACTGCCAGGAACGCCGCGCGGTCATTGCCGCTTCCTTCAGAGTAAATCTGTCCTTTGCCAGCATTTGCCCCATTTCGCGATAACCTTGCAGCACTTCATTGGCGCTGCCTTCCGGGCCATACAACATCGGGAGCACCTGCTTGCTGGTGCGATCTGGCGGCACGCTGAAGGTGTTTCCTTCGGCGTCTACCATATGTTGATCATTCCACCGCGCAATCGGCACATATTCAACCAGATGAATCTTCAATTCATCAGGCCACTGCTTTCTGACGCTCACCTGCTTAATCCACGGCAGGCGTTGTTCAATTTGCGTCTGGATGATGTTGACATCCTGAGTCATAAAAGTACCCGGCTCACCCAATGCCAGGATCGACTGCCGGATATCGTCATTACGCGTGTAATGGCGTTCACCGGTCAACACCAGCTTTGAGAGCGGCAGGCGTTGCGCATCTTCCATCCAGCCCAACACGACCCAGCCGCTCACCAACACAGTCGTTAAAACCGTCAGCAGGAAAAGTATCCCCGCCAGACGCGTTCCATTATTGCGGTGAGAAGAAATTTCTTCTTCACTGTTTCGCGTGTTCAGAGCAGCCTGCGACATATTAGTCCGCCAGTTCCAGAATTCGTACTACCAACTGCGAGAAGCTTAAGCCTGCCTGACGTGCCGCCATCGGCACCAGACTGTGGCTGGTCATACCCGGAGAGGTATTGGCTTCCAGCAGATAAAACTGTCCATCGCTGTCCAGCATGACGTCAATACGCCCCCATCCTTTACAACCTAAAGTCGTCCATGCTTTCAGCACTAATGCCTGCAAATTGGCCTCTTGTGCCGCTTCTAAACCTGCGGGGCAGAAATACTGTGTCTCATCAGAGAGATACTTCGCCTCATAATCATAGAAGGTTCCGGCGGGTTGAATACGTATTGACGGTAAAATTTCTTCACCGAGTATCGCAACCGTGAACTCCGGCCCACTTAACCATTTTTCAATCAATACTTCTTCATCGTGCTGAAATGCCAATCTTAATGCATCTTGTAGAGCATTTTCTGCTACTACTTTTGACATTCCCACGCTGGAACCTTCGCGGCTCGGCTTAACGATTAATGGTAAACCCAGGGCAGAAATTTCGGCTAACTGCTTATCGTTAAGGCCTTTTTCAAACTCTGCGCGGGTTAACGCCACCCACGGAGCGACCGGTAAACCGGCACCTTGCCACAGCAGTTTGCTGCGTAGTTTATCCATTGAAAGCGCAGATGCCATCACTCCGCTGCCGGTATAAGGCAGTCCCATCAGCTCAAGCATCCCCTGCAATGTGCCGTCTTCACCGCCGCGCCCGTGCAGAGCGATAAATACTTTCTGAAATCCCATCGATTTCAGTTGCGTCACGTCAACTTCTTTCGGGTCAACAGGATGTGCATCGACGCCGCCTTCGCGCAGCCCGGCTAACACAGCAGCGCCAGAATTCAGAGAAACTTCCCGCTCTGCGGAGGTTCCGCCCAACAGAACCGCGATTTTATCAGTCATGTTGTTCTTCCTCCGGAGTTTGCGGCTTCAGTTTGATTTCAGCTAAAGAACGGGCAATTTTTCCAATATTACCCGCACCCTGCACGAGAATCAGGTCGTTACCGGTTAATACTGGTGCTAACATCTCGGCTACCTGCGCCGGATCTGGCACCAGAATAGGATCAATTTTCCCACGTCCACGAATCGTGCGGCACAGCGAACGGCTATCCGCTCCCGGAATCGGTGCTTCACCTGCCGGATAAACTTCCAGCATCAACAGGGTATCAACCTGAGTCAGTACATTGGCAAAATCGTCATACAGGTCGCGAGTACGGGTAAAACGGTGCGGCTGAAACAGCATTACCAGGTTTTTATCCGGCCAGCCTGCACGAGCCGCCTTTATGGTGGCGTCCACTTCGGTCGGATGGTGACCGTAGTCATCAACCAGCATTGCTGTACCGCTTTTACCGTTGACCGGCTCCAGCGGGAATTCACCGAGGAAATCGAAGCGACGACCGGTTCCCTGGAAGCTCTCCAGCGCACGCAGAATAGCATCGTCGTCAATCCCCTCTTCCGTAGCAACCGCAACCGCAGCCGCCGCGTTCAGCGCATTATGACGACCAGGCGCGTTCAGGGTAACGCGCATCGGCTCTTTGTCCTGGCGCAGCAGCGTAAAATGCCCCTGCGGGCCAATCTGCTGGTAATCTTCTACACGCACATCGGCATCTTCGCTGAAGCCGTAAGTCGTGATCTGACGCCCCACGCGCGGTAACAATTCGCGGATCACCGGATCGTCAACACACATTACCGCACGACCGTAAAACGGCAGGTTGTGCAGAAAATTAATAAAGGTCTGTTTTAAATTCTCAAAGTCGCCCTGGTAGGTATCCATATGGTCGGCTTCGATATTGGTGACAATCGCCACCATGGGTTGCAGATGCAGGAACGATGCATCGCTCTCATCTGCTTCGGCAATCAGGTAGCGGCCATGCCCTAAACGCGCATGAACGCCAGCCGCTTTTACCAGCCCACCGTTAACGAAAGTTGGATCGAGACCCGCTTCCGCATAGATGCTGGAAACCATCGCGGTGGTTGTCGTTTTGCCATGCGTTCCGGCAATGGCGATGCCATGACGAAAACGCATTAACTCAGCCAGCATTTCCGCGCGACGGATCACCGGAATACGCGCTTCATGAGCGGCAACAATCTCAGGGTTGTCGGCAGAAATTGCACTGGAAACAACGACCACGCTGGCGTCGCGCACGTTTTCCGGGCGATGGTTGAAGTAAATAGTCGCTCCCAGGTTCATTAACTGCTGCGTAACCGGATTTGGCGCTAAATCTGAACCACTGATCTGATACCCTTCATTGGCCAGAACTTCGGCAATACCGCCCATACCGGCACCACCGATGCCGACAAAGTGAATGTGCCGAACGCGACGCATTTCGGGCACGATGTAACGCAGTTTTGCCAATTGTTGTGTATTCATTCTTTACGCCATTAACTTCTCAAATTCATGCGATGCAAAAGGCATCGCCACAATTACGCCCGGGCAGCCCGGCTCACTTCATTTGCCACTCGCTCGGTGGCATCCGGTATGGATGCAGCACGGGCGCGTTCTGCCATGGTTAATAAGGTTTCTCGCGACCACCCGGCCAGGGTGTTGGCGACAGCATCCACGGTAAGCTGTGGCTGCTCGATAATTTTGGCTGCGCCCGCTTTTTCCAGCGGTAACGCATTCCAGTATTGCTGGCGGTCTTTATGCTGAAACGGCACAAACAATGCTGGTAACCCCGCCGCAGCGATTTCACTCACCGTCAACGCACCGGAGCGGCAAACGACGACATCCGCCCACGCATACGCCGCTGCCATATCATCAATAAATTCCGTCACTTTATGCTGCGGTTGCCCCGCTTCGGCATACGCCTGTTCAACGGATTGTTGCGAACCTTTGCCACTCTGATGCCAGATAGTGACTGAATCGCCCAGCTTTGCTGCAACCAGCGGCATTGTCTGGTTAAGAATGCGTGCGCCCTGAGAACCACCCACTACCAACACACGAACCGGACCTTCACGTCCAGCCAGACGTTGCTGCGGCAACGGCAGCGCCAGCACATCGGTACGAACAGGATTACCCACCACTTCCGCATTAGGGAAAGCGCCTGGAAACGCCTGCATCACTTTGGTCGCAATCTTCGCCAGCCATTTATTGGTTAAGCCCGCAATACCGTTTTGTTCATGAAGTACGACCGGAATACCTAACGACCACGCTGCCAGACCTCCTGGGCCTGAAACGTAGCCGCCCATACCGAGCACCACGTCAGGTTTATACGCTTTCATAATCGCCCGCGCCTGACGCCAGGCGTTAAAGATACGCAACGGAGCTGCGAGTAACGCTTTAATACCCTTGCCGCGCAAACCAGAGATACGAATAAAGTCGATCTCGATACCGTGCTTCGGCACTAAGTCCGCTTCCATACGATCGGCAGTACCCAGCCAGCGAACTTGCCACCCCTGGGTCATTAAATGATGCGCAACCGCAAGCCCCGGGAACACATGTCCGCCAGTACCGCCTGCCATCACCATTAATCGCTTCCCTTGACCACTCATCGTGAACCTCGTACAAACGCCTGCGCTTTCTCCAGACGCGTTTCATAATCAATACGCAACAGCATCATGATGGCTGTCGACATAATCAGTAAGCTCGAACCACCGTAACTGATGAGCGGCAATGTCAAACCTTTGGTCGGTAACATCCCCGCCGCAGCGCCGACGTTAACCAGCGCCTGGAAACTAAACCAGATGCCAATTGAACAGGCGAGAAAACCGGAAAAACGATGGTCAATTTCTAACGCTTTACGACCAATCGACATCGCGCGAAAAGCGACGAAGAATACCATTAAAAGCGCCAGCACCACACCGATATACCCCAGTTCTTCGCCGATAATGGCGAAAATAAAGTCAGTGTGCGCTTCCGGCAGATACTCCAGTTTTTGTACCGAGTTACCTAAACCTTGTCCCCACAGTTCGCCGCGACCAAACGCCATCAGCGATTGCGTCAGCTGATAGCCGCTGCCGAAAGGATCTTCCCACGGGTTCCAGAATGCGGTAACACGACGAATACGGTACGGTTCGGCGAGGATCAGCAACACAACCGCTGAAATCCCCATGCCAATAATGGCGATGAACTGCCACAATTTCGCCCCAGCCAGGAACAGCATCGCCAGCGTAGTCACAAACAACACCACCACCGTACCAAGGTCAGGCTGTGCCAGCAGCAACACGGCCAACACCAGAATCACGCCCATCGGTTTCAGGAAGCCGCGCAGGTTGTTACGCACTTCATCGCCTTTGCGCACCAGATAGTTGGCGATATAGCAAAACAGCGACAGCTTGGTCAGTTCAGCTGGCTGGATACGCAGCAAGCCAAGATCGATCCAACGCGATGCCCCTTTAACCGAGCTACCCACCACCAGCACGATCATCAACAGGATGATTGATCCGAGCAGCATCGTAGCACTGTAGCGTTGCCAGAACTCCATCGGCAGACGCAGCGTAATGATCGCCAGAATGAACGCCAGGATCAGATAGACGCCATCACGCTTCGCGAAGAAGAACGGATCGTTGGTTAAGCGTTGCCCTATGGGCATTGACGCCGAGGTCACCATGATAAAGCCAATCGCCGCGAGGCCGAAGGTCAGCCACAGCAAGGTGCGATCGTACATGATCAGGCTGTCGGTATCTTTTTCCCGCGAGCCCATCACCCAGCCCTTTAGCGCCGTGGAGATCCAGACCAGGATACTGAATCCTGGCAGGCGCGGCATTTTCAGGCGAGGGAGAGATAAACGCATCAACCTAACTCCTTCGCCAGACGGGCAAACTCATTGCCTCGTTGTTCAAAGTTCTTGAACTGATCAAGGCTGGCACAGGCCGGGGAGAGCAGAACCATATCTCCCGGCTGAACACGCGGAGCCAGCAAGCGCATCGCCTGTTCCATAGTTTCGGTTTGCTCTGCCACTTCCGGGCGTAACGCCGCCAACTGTGCGCCATCACGACCGAAACAATACAGACGCACGTTATCGCCATTCAGATAGCGCGCCAGTGGGCTGAAGTCTGCCGATTTACCATCGCCGCCCAGCAACAAATGCAGCGTGCCGTCTACGTGCAGGCCATTCAGCGCCGCTTCGGTACTGCCGACATTGGTCGCTTTCGAATCGTTAATCCAGCGCACACCGTTATGCTCCAGCACCACTTCAAAGCGATGCGGCAGACCGGTAAACGTGGTTAACGCTTTCAGGCTGCTGGCACGCGGTAAACCTGCGGCATCAGCCAGCGCCAGTGCTGCCAGCGCATTGGTGTAGTTATGCTGCCCGGAAAGTTTCATCTCTTTCACGTTCAACACTTTCTCGCCTTTCACCCGCAGCCAGGTTTCACCCTGCTGATGATTCAGGTGATAGTCACCCATATTGACGCCGAAGCTGACGCAACGTTCATCCGCACCGCGAATCGGCATCGTTAAGGCATCATCGGCATTAACCACGCAAACTTTTGCGTTTTCGTAAATACGCAGTTTTGCCGCACGATACTGCTGTAAACCAAATGGATAGCGATCCATATGATCTTCAGTCACGTTCAGAATCGTCGCCGCCACCGCCTGTAAGCTGGATGTCGTTTCCAGCTGGAAGCTTGACAGTTCCAGCACGTACAGCTCGCACTCAGCATCCAGCAGCATCAATGCTGGCAGGCCAATGTTGCCACCCACGCCAACGTTAACGCCTGCTGCTTTCGCCATTTCCCCCACTAAGGTGGTGACAGTGCTTTTGCCGTTAGAACCGGTGATCGCCACGACAGGCGCTTGTGCTTCGCGGCAGAACAGTTCGATATCGCCAACAATTTCAATTCCCGCATCGGCAGCGGCGCTTAAGGAAGGATGCGCCAGCGCAATACCGGGGCTGGCGACAATCAGATCTGCCGCCATCAGCCATTCATCATTGAGACCGCCAGTATGACGCTCCACCGCTTCGGGTAATTTATCCAGGCCTGGCGGTGTCATACGCGTATCCATTACGCGCGGCGTCACGCCGCGAGCAAGGAAAAAGTCCACGCAAGAAAGCCCGGTGAGGCCCAGGCCGATAATGACGACATTTTTACCCAGGTAATCAGCCATGATTAACGTACCTTCAGCGTTGCCAGACCAATCAGGACCAGCATCAGCGAAATAATCCAGAAACGTACAATGACGCGCGGTTCCGGCCAGCCTTTCAGTTCATAGTGGTGATGAATCGGCGCCATGCGGAAAATACGTTGCCCGCGCAGTTTAAAGGAGCCGACTTGCAAAATAACCGACAGGGTTTCGACGACAAACACGCCGCCCATAATCACCAGCAGGAATTCCTGACGCAGCAGTACGGCGATAATGCCCAACGCGCCGCCTAATGCCAGCGAACCTACGTCACCCATAAAGACCTGCGCCGGATAGGTGTTAAACCACAGGAATCCCAGCCCTGCCCCGACTATCGCGGTGCAGACAATGACCAGTTCCCCTGCATGTCGCAGATACGGTATGTGTAAATAGCTGGCAAAGTTCATGTTGCCGGTCGCCCACGCCACCAGCGCAAAACCACCAGCGACAAATACGGTCGGCATAATCGCCAGGCCATCAAGACCATCGGTCAGGTTTACCGCGTTACCGGTGCCGACAATAACGAAGTAGGCCAGCAGGATGTAGAACAAACCTAACTGCGGCATCACATCTTTAAAGAACGGTACAACCAGTTGCGTTGCTGGCGTGTCTTTCCCGGCAAGGTACAAAGCGAAAGCAACACCCAGCGCAATGACCGACATCCAGAAATACTTCCAACGTGCGATCAACCCTTTGGTGTCTTTACGCACGACTTTGCGATAGTCATCAACGAAGCCAATGATGCCGTAGCCGACCAGCACTACCAGTACGCACCAGACATACGGGTTAGACGGGTAAGCCCACAGCAGTACGGAGATCACAATCGCTGTCAGGATCATAATCCCGCCCATGGTCGGCGTACCGCGCTTGCTAAAGTGCGATTCCGGGCCATCGTTACGCACCACCTGACCAAAGGAGAGTTTTTGCAGATGAGCAATCATGCGCGGCCCCATCCACAATGAGATGAACAGCGCGGTCAGCAGGCTGACGATGGCGCGAAACGTCAGATAGGAAAAGACGTTAAAGCCGGAATAATATTTGACCAAATGTTCGGCCAGCCAAACTAACATGTCCCATTCTCCTGTAAAGCGCGTACTACCTCTTCCATGGCAGCACTACGTGAACCCTTAACTAAAACCGTAATTACCTGTTGCTCAGCAATCAGTGATTTAAGACGCGTAATTAACGCAGTTTTATCAGCAAAATGTTCGCCCACACCGCTGGCGGTACTAATAGCATGACTTTGTTTTCCCACGCTTAATACACGGTCAATACCGGCAGCTTTTGCCGCTTCGCCCACCTGTACATGGCAGGCTTCGCTTTCAGCCCCCAGTTCCGCCATATCGCCAACGACCAGTACACGGTAGCCCGGCATCTCAGCCAGAACCTGAACAGCGGCGGTCATGGAGCCGACGTTAGCGTTGTAGGAGTCGTCGAGCAGCAACTGGTTTTCCGCCAGTTGGATGGGGAACAAACGGCCAGGAACAGCCTGTAGATTTGCCAGCCCTGCTTTGATGGCATCAAGCGTTGCGCCCACGGACATGGAGAGCGCCGCAGCAGCCAATGCATTCGCAATATTGTGACGCCCCGGCAGCGGCAGCAGGACATCGACGCTACCCGTTGGAGTTTGCAGCGTAAATTCAGTACCGTGCGAGGTCACATGAATATTGGTGGCGGTAAAATCACTGTTGGCGGCATTGGGTGAGAAACGCCACACTTTGCGATAGCCAATCACGCTTTGCCAGTTCAGCCAGTCGTTGTTGTCGGCATTCATAATGGCGATACCGTTTTCCGGCAGGCCGGTAAAGATTTCGCCTTTCGCTTTTGCCACGCCCGCCAAAGAACCGAAGCCTTCCAGATGCGCCGCCGCCAGGTTGTTGACCAGCGCGGCTTCCGGGCGGGTCAGGCTTACTGTCCAGGCAATTTCGCCCTGATGGTTCGCACCAAGTTCAATGACTGCGTAGTCGTATTCTGGCGTTAAGCGCAGCAGCGTCATCGGCACGCCGATGTCATTGTTGAGGTTGCCAGCCGTATAAAGCGTCTTCCCGCACTGGCTTAAAATCGCCGCCGTCATCTCTTTCACAGAGGTTTTGCCGGAGGAACCGGTCAGAGCAACCACGCGCGCCGGAACTTGCTGGCGAACCCATGCAGCCAGTTCACCAAACGCCAGACGCGTATCCTTGACGATTAACTGTGGCAGCTCGATGTCCAGCGGACGGCTAACCAGCAGCGCGCCCGCGCCGCCAGCTTTCGCCTGGTCGGCAAAATCATGGGCATCGAAACGTTCGCCTTTCAGGGCAACAAACAGGCAGCCCGGCGTCAGTTTACGGGTGTCAGTCGTTACGGCATCAAGGGTGATATCTGCCCCTTGCAGTTCACCGTTGAGAATGTTCGCCAGTTGGCTAAGGGTTACGCTAATCATGCGATCACCCCCAGCAGACGCGCCACCGTGACACGATCGGAGTAGTCCAGACGCTGGTTGCCAACAATCTGGTAATCTTCATGGCCTTTGCCCGCGACCAGCACCACATCATTCTCTTTAGCCTGCATAACGGCGCAAGTCACCGCTTCAGCGCGGCCTTCCATCACTTTGGCATGTCCGGCATCTAACATTCCCGCCAGAATATCGTTGATGATGACGCGCGGTTCTTCGGTACGCGGGTTATCGTCCGTCACCACCGCCACGTCAGCAAACTCTTCGGCAATTGCGCCCATCAGTGGACGCTTGCCTTTATCACGATCGCCGCCGCAGCCGAAGACGCACCACAGCTTGCCCGCACAGTGCAGACGCGCCGCCTGTAAGGCTTTTTCCAACGCATCTGGCGTGTGAGCGTAATCCACCACCACCGTCGGTTTGCCTGGCGCAGTGAACACTTCCATACGTCCGCAAACCGGTTGCAGACGTGCGGCGGTTTTTAGCAGATCGGCCAGCGGATAACCCAGCGCCAGCAGTGTCGCCAGCGCCAGCATCAGGTTGCTGACGTTAAAAGCGCCCATCAGGCGACTTTCTATTTCGCCATCGCCCCAGCTTGAGGTGAAGCGGATAGTCGCACCGCTGTCGTGATAGTTCACATCGGTCACTTTCAGCCAACGGCCGTGACAGTTCGGATTGATATTGTCTTCCATCGACACCGCAACCGCGTCTGGTAGTTTTGCCAGCCAGCGGCGACCCACTTCATCATCAGCGTTAACAATCGCCTGACCGCAATGATGTTCAGAATAAAGCAACCATTTCGCGGCTTCGTAGTGTTCCATATCACCATGATAATCAAGGTGATCGCGGCTTAAGTTGGTAAAGACCGACGCCGCAAATTTCAATGCCGCCACACGGTGCTGTACCAGTCCGTGGGAGGAAACTTCCATCGCGCAAAAAGTCGCGCCCTGATCCACTAGCCCCGCCAGCTCATGCTGAACGTCAACTGCCGATCCGGTGGTATTTTCCGTCGGGATGACTTTCCCCAGCAGGCCGTTACCAACAGTGCCCATTACCGCGCTGGTTTCGCCAAGCAGTTGGCTCCACTGCGCCAGAAGCTGGGTAGTCGTGGTTTTGCCGTTGGTGCCCGTTACGCCCACGAGACGTAAATTGTCAGAGGGTTCATGGTAAAAGCGGCCCGCCAGTGCAGATAAACGCTCATTGAGCTGGCTGAGATAGATGACCGGTACGCCGTGCATTTCACGGATTTCACCGTCGGTCGCCTCATCTTTCGCCTCTGCAATAATGGCAGCCACACCTTGCGCTATCGCCTGCGGGATATATCGACGCCCGTCCGCCTGATGACCTACTACAGCTACAAAGAGATCGCCCGCCGCAGCCACACGGCTGTCGAGTGTCATCTCTCGCAGTGCTCGCGAAGGTGCGTCTGGCACCCACGGAGCAAGAAGGTCGCGCAAATTACGATCTGCCACCTGTCCCCTCGCCTTGATTAATCACAAATTCATTTTTATCACCCGTTGTCAGCGCATCCGGCTCGATGTTCATGGTGCGCAATACGCCGCCCATGATGGCACCAAAGACCGGCGCGGAAACGGCGCCGCCGTAGTATTTACCCGCCTGCGGATCGTTGATAACAACAACCAGCGCGAAGCGCGGCTGACTCGCAGGCGCAACGCCTGCGGTATAAGCAATATATTTATTGATGTAGCGACCGTCCGGCCCGACCTTTTTCGCAGTACCGGTTTTAATAGCGATACGATAGCCTTTAATCGCCGCCTTCACGCCGCCGCCGCCCGGTAGCGCCACGCTTTCCATCATATGCACCACGGTGCGGACAATGGATTCCGGGAAGACTCGTTCACCGGGAACCGGGGGGTCAACTTTGGTAATCGACAGCGGGCGATAAATGCCGTAGCTGCCGATAGTTGCGTAGACTCGCGCTAACTGTAACGGTGTTACCATTAGCCCGTAGCCGAAAGAGAAGGTGGCCCTCTCTATGTCAGACCACCGTTGTTTTTGAGGATATAAGCCACTGCGTTCTCCGACCAACCCCAAATTGGTCGCTTTTCCCAGTCCAAAACGTGAGTAAGTATCTACTAACGCTGAGGACGGCATCGCTAACGCCAGCTTGGAAACACCGACGTTACTCGACTTCTGTAATACCCCGGTCAGGGTTAATTCGCTGTAGCGCGCCACGTCTTTGATTTCGTGGCCGTTAATTCGATAAGGAACGGTATTCAGTACTGAGTTTTCTCGCACCACGCCGCGCTGCAACGCGGTCATCACCACCATCGGCTTGACGGTTGAACCTGGTTCAAAGACGTCGGTGATGGTACGGTTACGCATCGCCTCTTTTGGCGTGCCACTCAGATTGTTGGGGTTGTATGACGGGCTGTTAGCCATCGCCAGCACTTCGCCAGTGTTGACATCCACCAGCACGGCACTACCGGATTCCGCCTTGTTAAAGGCCACCGCGTTGTTCAGTTCGCGATAAACCAGCGCCTGCAGGCGTTCATCAATACTCAGCGCAAGGTTGTGCGCCGCCTGGCTGTCGGTAGAAGAAATATCTTCAATTACGCGACCGTAGCGGTCTTTACGCACAATACGTTCACCAGGTTGCCCGGTAAGCCATTTATCGAAACTCTTCTCGACGCCCTCAATCCCCTGGCTATCGACGTTGGTAAAGCCGATGAGGTGAGCGGTCACTTCGCCGGACGGATAGTAACGGCGAGACTCTTCACGCAGATGAATCCCCGGCAGTTTCAGTTTTTTGATGTAGTCCGCCATGTCAGGGTTTACCTGACGCGCCAGATAAATAAAGCGTCCTTTCGGGTTGGCGTTAATGCGGGCTGAGAGCTGATCCAGTGGAATGTTAAGCGCGTTAGCCAGCGCCTTCCAGCGGTCACCGACGCTGATACCGCCAGCGTCATGCACTTCTTTTGGGTCAGCCCAGATCGCTTTTACCGGCACACTTACCGCTAATGGGCGACCAGAGCGGTCAGTAATCATGCCGCGTGAGGTGGATACTTGTTGAACGCGAAGAGAACGCATGTCGCCCTCTTTCACCAACATATCCGGGGAGATAACCTGTAACCACGCTACGCGCCCGAGCAGAAAAGCCAGCGCCAGTAAAATACAGCCGCATAACAACGCAAAACGCCAACTGATAAAGTTGGCATGTTCTTCCTGACGTTTTGGTTTCTGCGTTTTCGCCGCTGCTTTCATGCGTCGCGTTTATCCTTATTTTTGCACTACGATATTTTCTTGTGATGGATCGACATGCTGCATTTGCAGCTTCTCCGTAGCGATCCTTTCCACCCGGCTATGGTCGCCGAGCGCGTTCTCTTCAAGAATCAGGTTGCGCCATTCAATGTCTAAAGCGTCTCGCTCCAGCACCAGTTGTTCGCGCTGAGCGGTCAGCAAACGGGTATGGTGTGCTGTGGTCACCACAGTCACCGCCGTCAAAATAATGCAAATGAACAGGCAGAGTGGCAGCTTCCCAAATCGCAAAAGATCGTCACCGATGACGCCAGGCAAGGCATGGCGTTCGTGGCTTCCCATCGATCCTTTAACTTTGCTTAGAGCTTCTGTCACTCTGCTGATCATGCGTTCGTCCTCTCTGCAATACGCAGAACTGAACTACGGGCACGAGGGTTCTCTGCCACCTCTTCTTCGCCCGGCATCAACTTGCCTAATGCTCGCAACTGACGGCCACCCAGTTTTTTGAGCTGCTCTTCAGTCATCGGTAATCCTGCCGGTACTTGCGGACCACGACTGTTTTCACGCATAAAGCGTTTCACAATACGGTCTTCCAGCGAATGAAAACTGATGATCGAAAGCCGCCCACCTGGCGCCAACACGTTGAGCGAGCTTTTTAGCGCCTGCTCTATCTCCTCCAGTTCACTGTTTACCCAGATGCGCACCGCCTGGAAGGTACGGGTCGCAGGATGTTTGAATTTGTCCTTCACCGGCGTTGCGGCAGCAACGACTTCCGCCAGTTCTTTGGTACGGGTCATCGGCTGTTCACGGTTACGCTCGACAATGGCGCGCGCAATGCGTTTAGCGAAACGCTCCTCGCCATACGTTTTTAATACCCAGGCGATATCGGCTTCTTCGGCAGTTTGTAGCCATTCAGCAGCGGATTGACCGCGCGTCGGATCCATACGCATGTCCAGCGGGCCATCGCGCATAAAGGAAAAACCGCGTTCAGCATCATCGAGTTGCGGTGAAGAGACGCCAAGATCGAGGAGAATGCCATCAATCTTGCCGATAAGATCACGCTCGGCGACGTATTCGCCCAGCGCGGAGAAAGGTCCATGTATGATGGAGAAGCGCGGATCATCAATAGTCTTCGCAACGGCAATAGCCTGCGGGTCGCGATCGATCGCCAGCAAACGCCCCTCTTCGCCAAGCTGCGAGAGGATCAGACGTGTGTGACCACCGCGACCAAAAGTTCCATCAATGTAGATACCGTCAGGACGGATATTGAGGCCATTTACGGCTTCATCCAACAGCACCGTAGTATGTTTATAGTTTTCCATCATTTTATAGAGACAAGTCCTGCAGCCGCTCCGATAAGTTTTCGGTAGCCAACTGTTCTGCGTCGATATCTTCCCTGACTTGTTGATGCCAGGTTGTTTCATCCCACAGCTCAAACTTATTGAACTGTCCAACCAACATCACTTCTTTTGTCAGCCCGGCATGTTGCCGCAGTACTGGCGCGATTAACAATCGACCTGCGCCATCCATCTGACATTCGCTGGCATGACCTAACAGAAGGCGCTGCACACGGCGCTCAACCGGGTTCATGCTCGACAGACGCGATAATTTTTGCTCGATAATTTCCCATTCAGGAAGGGGGTAAAGCAGCAGACATGGGTGATGAATGTCAATGGTACACACCATTTGACCGGCAGCGTTCCCGAGCAGCTCTTCCCGATAACGGGTGGGCACCGATAAGCGCCCTTTACTGTCGAGATTGACTAACGTTGCTCCCCGGAACATGCCAGTCTTCTCCCAATTACCACTTTATCCCACAAATTCCCACTAAAAGGAGTTTACGGAGCGGAGGAAAAGCTTGTCAAGCCAGGAACATTCCTTACCGAAGCAAAAAACCCGATGTTTACGACTAATATCTGCATTGTTTAAAAATCGCCCAACGAACGAAGCAAATTAACGTTATGAATAGTTGTAAGAAAAAATCCCACTCATCATTACCGTTTTAAAAACGACTTCTTTTTCCTTAATGAAAATATAAAGTGTCAGTTTGCGACGCGAGCGGCATTTTAGGACATATCGCCCCCGGATAACAGTCCCTGTTGCGCACGCGCCATGCCTGACGCCAGCGACTTTGCGTAAAAGATTAGAAAAGTGTTTGTTTAATCGGCAATTGCCGATTTGCATGTAACAAAATAATGCAATTGCAATCCATCGTTACGACTTAATTATCATTAAGCACATCGAATGAAGTTAATTGGTGAGATATTTAGAAGGTCTTATGGATAATAGTCAGGAATAGTCTTATTTACATAAAGGATATTGATGTCCAATTACGTACTCAATGCGCCAGCCGCAATCAACCAGCGCATCATTTTTTGTTTAACGTTTAGCTACGGCTGAGGACGCCGCGACGATAGAGATTTCGTTTGATGCGCGTTAAACCTGGTTTTGGCTTACGCGGCTCATCCAGACTCGCCAGGACAATCTCCAGCACGCGCTCTGCGACATCCCGATGACGCTGAGCCACTGCCAGCACAGGACATTGTAAGAAGTCGAGCAATTCGTTATCGCCAAAGGTGGCAATCGCCAGATCGGAAGGCAGTTTACCATCGCGGCGCAGCGTGACATCCATCACTCCCTGCAACAATGCAAAAGAGGTAGTGAACAGCGCCTGCGGCATCGGATGCGTTTCCAGCCATTTTTCGAATAACTGGGCAGCAGCTTCCCGCTCATAGCTATTGGCATAAAGGAAATGCACTTCGCGCGGATCATCTTTCCAGGCAGTACGGAAACCCTGCTCACGCAGGAAGCTGACAGAAAGCTCCGGCAGCGCGCCAAGATAAAGTACCGTTTCGGCCGGAAACTTACGTAACTCTTCCGCCAACATTTCAGCATCATCCTGGTCGGCACCAACCACGCTGGTGAAATGTTCACGATCGAGGGCGCGATCCAGCGCGACAATCGGGAACGGGTCATTAGCCCAGCGTTGATAGAAAGGATGCTCTGGCGGCAGCGAAGTCGAAACAATGATGGCATCGACCTGACGTTGTAAAAGATGCTCAATACAACGCATTTCGTTGTCTGGCTGATCTTCGGAACAAGCAATGAGTAGCTGATAACCGCGTTGACGCGCCTGGCGTTCAAGATAGTTAGCAATGCGGGTATAACTTGTGTTCTCAAGATCGGGGATAACAAGACCAATAGAACGTGTGCGTCCAGCACGAAGCCCAGCCGCCACGGCATTCGGGTGGTAATTGTGCTCACGCACCACTGCCATGACTTTCTCAACGGTTTTGTCGCTCACACGGTATTGCTTCGCTTTGCCGTTAATAACATAGCTTGCAGTGGTCCGCGACACTCCCGCCAGCCGAGCGATTTCATCCAGTTTCACAATTGCCCCTTGCGTAAAATGTAAAAACCATAACTATTGTAATGGTATGGATTAAATTCATTAACATCTAAGCGCAGAAAATTAACTGCGGCAACTGCTTTTATTCCAGGTTCCTACTAAATTCGCAAAAAAAGCCCAACGTGACTTATTGGGCTGCAAATTGCGCATTGAGATCATTCTCAACGCATTATTTTATCGCCGCGCGAAAGACCGACGACGCCAGAGCGGGCAACTTCAACAATTTTCGCCACATCGCGAATCGATGCTAAAAATGCATCGAGTTTATCGCTGGTGCCTGCCAGTTGAACGGTATAAAGCGAAGGCGTGACATCAATGATTTGCCCACGAAATATTTCCGTATTGCGTTTCACTTCGTCACGTCCATAGCCGCTGGCCTGAATTTTCACCAGCATAATCTCCCGCTCAACGTGCGCACCCTGCCCCAGCTCGCTCACGCGCAACACATCGACCAGCTTGTGTAATTGCTTTTCGATCTGCTCAAGCACTTTTTCATCGCCCACGGTCTGGATGGTCATACGCGATAATGTCGGATCGTCGGTTGGCGCAACGGTCAGGCTTTCAATGTTATAGCCACGCTGGGCAAAAAGGCCGATCACGCGGGATAACGCGCCTGATTCATTTTCGAGTAATACTGATAATATCCGGCGCATAATCAGGTTCTCTCCGTTTTGCTTAACCACATTTCATCCATTCCGCCCCCGCGAATCTGCATCGGATAAACGTGCTCACTGCCATCGACGGTGACATCAACAAATACCAGGCGATTATTTCGTACCTGTTCCAGCGCCTCGCCAAGTTTACTTTCCAGCTCATCCGGGCGCGAAATCTGGATACCAACATGACCATAGGCTTCTGCCAGGCGGACGAAATCTGGCAGAGATTGCATATAAGATTGTGAATGACGGCCGGAATAGATCATGTCCTGCCACTGTTTCACCATCCCCAGATAGCGGTTATTAAGATTCACCACCAGCACCGGAAGCTCGTATTGCAAGGCTGTAGACAGCTCCTGAATATTCATCTGAATACTGCCGTCGCCAGTAACGCAGACCACAGTTTCTTCCGGCAGCGCCATTTTGACGCCCAGTGCCGCAGGTAAACCAAAACCCATGGTGCCAAGGCCACCGGAGTTGATCCAGCGACGCGGTTTGTCGAAAGGATAATAAAGTGCGGCGAACATCTGGTGCTGCCCGACGTCGGACGTAACGTAAGCGTCCCCCTTCGTCAGTCGCCAGAGTGTCTCGATCACTGCCTGCGGTTTAATCTTTTCGCTCCGAGTGTCGTATTTAAGGCACTGGCGAGCGCGCCACTGTTCAATTTTCTGCCACCAATCACGGATTTCATCCAACGGTTGGTGAGCCGTTTCTTGTGCCAGCAACTCCAGCATTTGATCCAACACCAGCCGCGCATCGCCAACGATCGGGATGTCGGCGGTCACGGTTTTTGAGATAGAGGTTGGATCGATATCAATATGTAACACCGTCGCATTTGGGCAGTACTTTGCCAGATTGTTAGTAGTGCGATCATCAAAGCGTACGCCAACCGCAAAAATGACATCGGCATTATGCATTGTCATATTGGCTTCGTAAGTGCCGTGCATTCCCAGCATTCCCAGCGCCTGACGATGCGTTGCCGGAAACGCGCCTAATCCCATTAATGACGAGACGACAGGAAGATTAAGTTGCTCAATAATCTGTTTGAGTTGTTGATGGCAAGCCGCAGTCACTGCGCCACCGCCTACGTAAACGACCGGTTTTTTCGCCACAGCCAGCGTTTGTAGTGCACGTTTAATCTGCCCTTTATGACCCAACGTTGTCGGGTTATACGAGCGCATACTGACCGATTCCGGCCAGACGTAAGGTAATTTGTTCGCCGGATTAAGAATATCTTTCGGTAAATCAACCACCACCGGACCAGGACGCCCGCTTGCCGCCAGCCAGAAAGCCTTTTTCAGCACCTGCGGAATGTCTTCCGTTTGCTTAACCAGAAAACTGTGTTTAACCACCGGCCGGGAAATTCCCACCATGTCACACTCCTGAAAGGCATCGTAACCTATCAGCGAGGTTGCCACCTGCCCGGAAAGGATAACCAGCGGAATGGAGTCCATATAGGCGGTGGCGATACCGGTAATTGCGTTGGTGGCTCCAGGACCCGATGTCACCAGCACAACGCCCACTTCTCCGGTCGCGCGCGCCAGGCCATCGGCCATATGTACCGCTGCCTGCTCATGACGAACTAATACGTGATCAATACCGCCCACGGTATGCAATGCATCGTAAATATCAAGGACCGCGCCTCCGGGATAACCGAATACTTGCTTAACGCCCTGATCGATAAGCGATCGGACGACCATCTCGGCTCCAGACAACATCTCCATGGCTTGCCTCACTGTTTGGCGGAAAAAGTGTGTAAAACACATTAACCGTCCGATCTTGCTTAAGCAATTGACAAGCAGAGTCACAAGCGTGAAGAAATAAGAATAAACAGGAGGAAAGGAGAAAATAAACGATAAAATAATCCAGAATGGCGGACAGAATTGATAATAAATCGGTCAAATTCGACCAGTTACAGCAATTTCTCTATTTTTTCATTATTTCTAAAATCAGGGCAAACATGTATTCAGAATAAAATTCTACATTTAATAAAAAATGCAGAATAAACCAGAACTACGCGCCTGATTTATTCTGCCTTTGCTTAACGTTTACAAATAGAGACTAATTGCTCTTCCATCCATTGATGGCCTTTATCACGCCCGGCAGCCTCATGCCAGGAGAGATAACAGGTTCTGCTATTTTGTTTTAATGGCAGCGGTAATACCTGTAACTCTAAGGACTCAGCGAACTCTTCAGCCAGCCAACGCGGCGCAATAGCAACCAGATGGGTTTGCGACACCACGCTAAGGACGCTCATCATTGCCATGCCCTGATACGCGATACTGGCTTGTTTATCTACTGTGTCGTACCACGGTTGACTAAACGACGCGAAACGATCGAGCGAAACTGCCGCATGTTGTTCGTTATAAACGTCATGTTTCAGTAATGGTCCTTTAATAGTCGGATGGTTCTTGCTGGCTACCAGTACCATTTCATCTTTAAATAATGGCACGCTGGTAAATTCAGGACGATGGAAGTCTTCATAACTAATAACGAACTCCGTTTCCTGATAACGTAGCTGATGTTCGGTGTTCTGGTTTAATGAAGACTTGAATATCACATGAATATTTGGCGCGATTTGCTCAATGTGATTATAAATCTGCGAGGTCAGAATGCTATCTAACGGGCTGCAAACGCAAAGATGGAATACACGTTCGCTGCTGGCCGGCTCAAAACCTGAACCGGGTAATTCGTTTTGCACTAATTGCAGCGCCTGACGTACAGAGCCAAAAAGTTGAAAAGCGCGGGCAGTCGGTTGGATACCACGCCCATAACGAACAAACAGTTCGTCATTAAACATCACCTTCAGGCGTGCAACAGCGTTACTGACCGCTGGTTGCGACATACCCAGAACATGCGCGGCACGGGTAATGTTCTGCTCCTGCATCACGGCATCGAAAACGGTTAATAAGTTTAGATCGACCATGCGTAGCTGTGGCTTGCTTAACTCCGCAATTTCTGGATGATCTGTTTTTACCTCTGACATAGTTAACTCCACTGTCACACTTAACTCCCTTTCCCTTATTGGAATGCAGAGAAATAATCCTGAAAAATATGATTTACCATGCATATAAAATAAGAAAAAGAAAAATGCGTAAAATTAGGAAAACATAAAGATACGGGTTCTGATAAAAACAGAATCCATTGCCGTGCGCAGAGTCATTCACCACAGCATAATAATCCATAATGTTTTTGTTGCGAAAACAATCTAATCATAACTCCCGCGAATACTCAATCATCCAAAAAATGGATTAAACGTGCGCATTTAATAATTAATTTATATATTTGATGCATTAATCCTTAACATTAATCGATCAATAATATTCATAAAATCAATATCAAAACATTCACTCAAAATATAATTCAATACAAATCATCAGGATAGACAGGGTAACGAATAAATTTCCCTCCTTCTTACCTCATTGATTAAATGCCATAAATTATTCTGAAGTATGTCCACCAATGAAAGGAATGTGTAGTTAAGCAGAAATTAATATCGACTGTTTAAACCCGCGCAGCACAATTAGCTAATTCAACTCATGCAAAACTCATGCTGGCGGGACGTTTTTGTTGCATCAGGGTTGACATCCGTTTTTGTATCCAGTAACTCTAAAAGCATATCGCATTCATCTGGAGCTGATTTAATGACTCACATCGTTCGCTTTATCGGTCTACTACTACTAAACGCATCTTCTTTGCGCGGTAGACGAGTGAGCGGCATTCAGCATTAAGCCAGCACGCAGTCAAACAAAAAACCCGCGCCATTGCGCGGGTTTTTTTATGCCCGAAGCGAGGCGCTCTAAAAGAGACAAGGACCCAAACCATGAGCCAGCAAGTCATTATTTTCGATACCACATTGCGCGACGGTGAACAGGCGTTACAGGCAAGCTTGAGTGTGAAAGAAAAACTGCAAATTGCGCTGGGTCTTGAGCGTATGGGGGTTGACGTGATGGAAGTCGGTTTCCCCGTCTCTTCGCCGGGCGATTTTGAATCAGTGCAAACCATCGCCCGCCAGGTTAAAAACAGCCGCGTATGTGCGTTAGCCCGCTGCGTGGAAAAAGATATCGACGTAGCGGCCGAATCTCTGAAAGTCGCCGAAGCCTTCCGTATTCATACCTTTATTGCCACCTCCCCAATGCACATCGCCACCAAGCTGCGCAGCACGCTGGATGAGGTGATCGAACGCGCTATTTATATGGTGAAACGCGCACGTAATTACACCGATGATGTTGAATTTTCTTGCGAAGATGCCGGACGCACACCGATTGCCGACCTGGCGCGAGTGGTCGAAGCGGCGATTAACGCCGGTGCCACCACCATCAACATTCCGGATACCGTGGGCTACACCATGCCGTTTGAGTTCGCCGGAATCATCAGCGGCCTGTATGAACGCGTACCCAACATCGATAAAGCCATTATTTCCGTACATACCCACGATGATTTGGGTCTGGCGGTCGGCAACTCACTGGCGGCGGTACATGCCGGCGCGCGGCAGGTAGAAGGCGCGATGAACGGGATCGGCGAGCGTGCCGGTAACTGTTCGCTGGAAGAAGTGATCATGGCGATCAAGGTACGTAAGGATATCCTCAACGTCCACACCGCCATTAATCACCAGGAAATATGGCGCACCAGCCAGTTAGTTAGCCAGATTTGTAATATGCCGATTCCGGCAAACAAAGCCATTGTCGGCAGCGGTGCGTTCGCGCACTCCTCCGGCATTCACCAGGATGGCGTGCTGAAAAATCGCGAAAATTACGAAATCATGACACCAGAATCTATTGGTCTGAACCAAATCCAGTTGAATTTGACCTCTCGTTCCGGTCGTGCGGCGGTGAAACACCGCATGGATGAGATGGGATATAAAGAAAGTGAATATAATTTAGACAACCTGTACGACGCGTTTCTGAAGCTGGCAGATAAGAAAGGTCAGGTGTTTGATTACGACCTGGAGGCGCTGGCCTTCATCGGTAAACAGCAAGAAGAACCGGAGCATTTCCGTCTGGATTACTTCAGCGTGCAGTCTGGTTCTAACGATATCGCCACCGCTGCCGTCAAACTGGTCTGTGGCGAGGAAGTAAAAGCGGAAGCCGCCAATGGTAACGGTCCGGTCGATGCCGTCTACCAGGCAATTAACCGCATCACTGACTATAACGTCGAACTTGTGAAATACAGCCTGACCGCCAAAGGCCACGGTAAAGATGCGCTGGGTCAGGTGGATATTGTTGCCAACTACAACGGTCGCCGCTTCCACGGCGTCGGCCTGGCTACCGATATTGTCGAGTCCTCCGCCAAAGCGATGGTACACGTGCTGAACAATATCTGGCGCGCCGCAGAAGTCGAAAAAGAGTTGCAACGCAAAGCTCAACACAACGAAAACAACAAGGAAACCGTGTGATGTCGAAGAATTACCATATTGCCGTATTGCCCGGAGATGGGATCGGGCCGGAAGTGATGACCCAGGCGCTGAAAGTGCTGGACGCCGTGCGTAACCGCTTTGCGATGCGCATCACCACCAGCCATTACGATGTAGGCGGCGCAGCCATTGATAACCACGGGCAGCCACTGCCACCTGCGACGGTTGAAGGTTGTGAGCAAGCCGATGCTGTGCTGTTTGGCTCAGTTGGTGGCCCGAAGTGGGAACATTTACCACCAGACCAGCAACCAGAACGCGGCGCGCTGTTGCCTTTGCGTAAGCACTTCAAATTATTCAGCAACCTGCGTCCGGCAAAACTGTATCAGGGGCTGGAAGCGTTCTGCCCGCTGCGCGCAGACATTGCCGCTAACGGCTTCGACATCCTGTGTGTGCGCGAACTGACTGGCGGCATCTATTTCGGTCAGCCCAAAGGCCGCGAAGGTAGCGGACAATATGAAAAAGCGTTTGATACCGAGGTGTACCACCGTTTTGAGATCGAGCGTATTGCCCGCATCGCGTTTGAATCTGCCCGCAAGCGTCGCCACAAAGTTACCTCAATCGATAAATCCAACGTGCTGCAATCCTCTATTTTATGGCGGGAGATCGTTAACGAGATCGCCATTGAATACCCGGATGTCAAACTGGCGCATATGTACATCGACAACGCCACCATGCAGCTGATTAAAGATCCATCGCAGTTTGACGTTCTGCTGTGCTCCAACCTGTTTGGCGACATTCTTTCTGATGAATGCGCAATGATCACTGGCTCGATGGGCATGTTGCCTTCCGCCAGCCTGAACGAGCAAGGTTTTGGACTGTATGAACCGGCGGGCGGCTCGGCACCAGATATCGCAGGCAAAAATATCGCCAACCCGATTGCGCAAATTCTGTCGCTGGCGCTGCTGCTGCGCTACAGCCTGGATGCCGATGATGCGGCTTCCGCCATTGAACGCGCCATTAACCGCGCATTAGAAGAAGGCATTCGCACCGGAGATTTAGCCCGTGGTGCTGCCGCCGTTAGTACCGATGAAATGGGCGATATCATTGCCCGCTATGTGGCTGAAGGGGTGTAATCATGGCTAAGACGTTATACGAAAAATTGTTCGACGCTCACGTAGTTTACGAAGCCGAAAACGAAACCCCGCTGTTATATATCGACCGCCATCTGGTACACGAAGTGACCTCACCGCAGGCGTTCGATGGTCTGCGCGCCCACGGTCGCCCGGTGCGTCAGCCGGGTAAAACCTTCGCCACCATGGATCACAACGTCTCTACCCAGACCAAAGACATTAATGCCTGCGGAGAAATGGCGCGCATCCAGATGCAGGAGCTGATCAAAAACTGCAAAGAATTTGGCGTCGAGCTGTATGACCTGAATCACCCGTATCAAGGGATCGTCCACGTGATGGGACCAGAACAGGGCGTGACGTTACCAGGAATGACCATTGTTTGCGGTGACTCTCATACCGCCACTCACGGTGCGTTTGGCGCACTGGCCTTTGGTATCGGCACTTCCGAAGTTGAACACGTGCTGGCAACGCAAACCCTGAAACAGGGACGCGCAAAGACCATGAAAATTGAAGTTCAGGGCAAAGCCGCACCAGGTATTACCGCAAAAGATATCGTACTGGCGATTATCGGTAAAACTGGCAGCGCAGGCGGCACCGGGCATGTGGTGGAATTTTGCGGCGAAGCGATCCGCAATTTGAGCATGGAAGGTCGTATGACCCTGTGTAATATGGCAATCGAAATGGGCGCGAAAGCCGGTCTGGTTGCACCAGACGAAACCACCTTTAACTATGTCAAAGGCCGTCTTCATGCGCCGAAGGGCAAAGATTTCGACGACGCCGTTGCCTACTGGAAAACCCTGCAAACCGACGAAGGTGCAACTTTCGATACCGTTGTTACTTTACAGGCAGAAGAGATCGCCCCGCAGGTGACCTGGGGAACTAACCCAGGACAGGTGATCTCCGTTAACGAGAATATCCCTGATCCCGCTTCATTTGCCGATCCGGTTGAACGCGCGTCGGCAGAAAAAGCACTGGCCTATATGGGGCTGAAACCGGGTATTCCGCTGACTGAAGTCGCTATCGACAAAGTGTTTATTGGTTCCTGCACCAACTCGCGCATTGAAGATTTACGCGCGGCAGCGGAAATCGCCAAAGGCCGGAAAGTCGCGCCAGGCGTACAGGCGCTGGTGGTTCCCGGCTCCGGTCCGGTAAAAGCCCAGGCAGAAGCAGAAGGTCTGGACAAAATCTTTATTGAAGCCGGTTTTGAATGGCGCTTGCCTGGCTGCTCAATGTGTCTGGCGATGAACAACGATCGTCTGAATCCGGGCGAACGTTGTGCCTCCACTAGCAACCGTAACTTTGAAGGCCGCCAGGGGCGCGGCGGGCGTACGCATCTGGTCAGCCCGGCAATGGCTGCCGCCGCTGCTGTTACTGGTCATTTTGCCGATATCCGCAACATTAAATAAGGAGCACACCATGGCAGAGAAATTTATCAAACACACAGGCCTGGTGGTTCCGCTGGATGCCGCCAATGTCGACACAGATGCAATCATCCCGAAACAGTTTTTGCAGAAAGTGACGCGCACTGGTTTTGGCGCGCATCTGTTTAACGACTGGCGTTTTCTCGATGAAAAAGGCCAACAGCCAAACCCGGATTTCGTGCTGAACTTCCCGCAATATCAGGGCGCATCCATTTTACTGACGCGGGAAAACTTCGGCTGCGGTTCCTCGCGTGAGCACGCGCCGTGGGCGTTGACTGATTACGGTTTTAAAGTGGTGATTGCGCCGAGTTTCGCCGATATCTTTTACGGTAACAGCTTTAACAACCAGTTGCTGCCGGTGAAATTAAGCGATGCCGAAGTGGATGAGCTGTTTGCGTTGGTGCAAGCCAATCCGGGAATTCATTTCGATGTGGATCTGGAAGCTCAAGAAGTGAAAGCGGGTGATAAAACTTATCGCTTTGCTATTGATGCCTTCCGCCGCCACTGCATGATGAATGGTCTGGACAGCATCGGTCTGACCCTGCAGCACGACGACGCCATTGCGTCTTATGAAGAGAAGCAACCGGCGTTTATGCGTTAGTTTGTACTCCGTCCGGCACTCAATCGCCAAAAAGAAAAAAGCCAGCAGGTATTCACTGCTGGCGTGGCGATTAACACCAATACTCAGTCACACATGATGTCTGCAAATCAGTAGTCAAAGTAACTCCCCTCCCACGGTATCCGTTCTTCAGGCATGACTAAACGTTGTAGAACGATTAACCCGCGAAGCCAGCACATCTTCTCTGTCACGATAAAATAGTGCCGATAAAACTGACGCATGGGATACCTCATTGCTTCATCGTTAAGAATTATTGACTTAATATAGGGAAAATAAAATTGCTGACTTTTGCGCAGGAGTTCCCCTTTTATGCCATCTGCTCGTCTGCAACAACAGTTCATCCGCCTGTGGCAATGCTGCGAGGGTAAATCGCAGGAGACAACGCTGAACGAACTGGCGGAGTTATTGAGCTGCTCCCGCCGTCATATGCGCACCCTGCTCAACACCATGCAGGATCGCGGCTGGCTGACGTGGGAAGCGGAAGTCGGGCGCGGCAAACGCTCGCGTTTAACGTTTCTCTATACCGGGCTGGCGCTACAACAACAGCGGGCAGAGGACTTACTGGAACAGGATCGTATCGACCAACTGGTGCAACTCGTTGGTGATAAAACCGCTGTGCGGCAAATGCTGGTTTCTCATCTGGGGCGTAGCTTCCGCCAGGGGCGGCACATCCTGCGCGTCCTCTACTATCGTCCGTTGCGCAACCTGATGCCTGGCAGCGCATTACGCCGTTCCGAAACGCATATCGCCCGGCAAATCTTCAGCGCGTTAACCCGCATAAATGAGGAAAATGGGGAACTGGAAGCGGACATCGCCCACCACTGGCAACAAATTTCTCCGCTTCACTGGCGTTTCTTTTTACGTCCGGGAGTTCATTTTCATCATGGGCGTGAACTGGAAATGGACGACGTAATTGCCTCTTTGAAACGGATCAATACGCTGCCGCTCTACTCCCACATTGCTGAAATTGTATCGCCGACGCCCTGGACGCTGGATATCCATCTCACACAGCCAGACCGCTGGTTGCCGTTACTGCTGGGGCAAGTTCCGGCGATGATCCTGCCGCGTGAATGGGAAACCCTCAGCAACTTTGCCAGCCATCCCATCGGCACTGGTCCGTATGCGGTAATGCGTAACAGCGCCAATCAGTTGAAAATTCAGGCATTCGATGACTTCTTCGGTTATCGCGCGCTAATCGACGAGGTTAACGTCTGGGTCTTGCCGGAAATTGCCGACGAGCCAGCCGGAGGGCTGATGCTGAAAGGGCCGCAGGGCGAGGAAAAAGAGATTGAAAGCCGCCTGGAGGAAGGTTGCTATTATTTACTGTTCGACAGCCGCACCCATCGCGGGGCGAATCAGCAAGTCAGAGACTGGGTAAGCTATGTGCTTTCGCCGACCAATCTGGTTTATTTCGCCGAGGAACAGTACCAACAACTCTGGTTCCCGGCCTATGGGTTGCTTCCCCGTTGGCACCATGCCCGCCCCACGCATTGCGAAAAACCCGCCGGACTGGAACATCTCACCCTGACCTTTTACCAGGATCATATTGAACATCGGGTAATTGCCAGGATCATGCAGCAAATTCTGGCAAGTCATCAGGTGACGCTTAACATCAATGAGATCAGCTACGATCAATGGCACGAAGGTGAGATCGAAAGCGACATCTGGCTTAACAGCGCCAACTTTACGCTGCCGCTGGATTTTTCGCTGTTCGCGCACTTGTGCGAGGTGCCGCTGCTACAACACTGTATTCCGATCGACTGGCAAGCCGACGCCGCCCGCTGGCGTAATGGCGAGATGAATCTGGCGAACTGGTGCCAGCAACTGGTCGCCAGCAAAGCGATGGTGCCGCTGATCCACCACTGGTTGATCATTCAGGGGCAACGTAGTATGCGCGGTCTGCGCATGAATACCCTCGGCTGGTTCGATTTTAAATCAGCGTGGTTTGCGCCACCGGATCCATGATTGCTGGTTGATAACAAAATCACTACACTAACGCCGTTCTCAACGGGGTGCCACGCAGACGCGTGCGCTGAGAAAATACCCGTCGAACCTGATCCGGATAACGCCGGCGAAGGGATTTGAGGCTCCTTCTCAAGTCCTTTGCCACTCTTTTTTGAGGTGCAAAGTGTTAAAAAAATGTCTTCCCCTGCTGTTGCTGTGCACAGCGCCCGTTTTCGCTAAACCCGTTCTGACTGTTTATACCTACGACTCCTTTGCCGCCGACTGGGGGCCTGGTCCGGTGGTCAAAAAAGCCTTTGAAGCCGACTGTAATTGCGAACTGAAACTGGTGGCGCTGGAAGATGGTGTCTCACTGCTCAACCGCCTGCGGATGGAAGGCAAAAACAGTAAAGCCGATGTGGTGCTGGGGCTGGATAACAATCTGTTAGACGCCGCCAGCAAAACCGGACTGTTTGCCAAAAGCGGCGTGGCAGCCGATGCCGTTAACGTTCCCGGCGGCTGGAATAATGACACTTTCGTACCGTTTGATTACGGCTACTTCGCCTTCGTCTATGACAAGAACAAACTGAAAAATCCGCCGCAAAGCCTGAAGGAGCTGGTTGAGAGCGATCAGAACTGGCGGGTGATTTATGAAGATCCGCGCACCAGTACGCCGGGGCTGGGCCTGCTGCTGTGGATGCAAAAAGTCTACGGCAATGACGCCCCGCAGGCCTGGCAGAAACTGGCGAAGAAAACCGTCACGGTCACCAAAGGCTGGAGCGAAGCCTACGGCCTGTTTTTAAAAGGCGAAAGCGATCTGGTACTGAGTTATACCACCTCTCCGGCTTATCACATTCTCGAAGAGAAGAAAGATAACTACGCCGCCGCCAACTTCAGCGAAGGTCACTATCTGCAGGTGGAAGTCGCCGCCCGCACCGCTGCCAGCAAGCAGCCGGAGCTGGCGCAAAAATTCCTCCAGTTTATGGTTTCTCCGGCTTTCCAGAATGCGATCCCAACCGGCAACTGGATGTATCCGGTGGCAAACGTCACGCTGCCTGCCGGTTTTGAACAATTGACCAAACCAGCAACCACGCTGGAGTTCACGCCAGCCGAAGTGGCGGCACAACGTCAGGCATGGATTAGCGAATGGCAACGCGCCGTCAGCCGTTAATTCCCGGCTGGTTAATTCCAGGCGTAAGCGCCGCTACGCTTGTGGTGGCGGTTGCACTGGCGGCGTTTCTCGCCCTGTGGTGGAACGCGCCGCAGGGTGACTGGGCAACAATCTGGCAGGACAGTTACCTGTGGCACGTGGTGCGCTTCTCCTTCTGGCAGGCGTTTCTCTCGGCGCTGCTTTCTGTCGTACCCGCGATATTCCTTGCCCGCGCCCTCTATCGCAGACGCTTTCCTGGACGCCTGGCGCTGCTGCGTCTGTGCGCCATGACCTTGATCCTGCCGGTGCTGGTCGCCGTTTTTGGTATTCTTAGCGTCTATGGTCGTCAGGGCTGGCTGGCATCGCTCTGGCAAACGCTCGGTCTGGAATGGACCTTTTCGCCCTACGGCCTGCAAGGTATTTTGCTGGCGCACGTATTTTTTAATCTGCCGATGGCGAGCCGTTTATTACTCCAGGCACTGGAAAATATCCCCGGCGAGCAGCGCCAGCTTGCCGCACAGCTTGGGATGCGCGGCTGGCACTTCTTTCGTTTCGTCGAATGGCCGTGGTTACGGCGACAAATCCCGCCAGTTACTGCGCTTATCTTTATGCTCTGTTTTGCCAGCTTCGCCACCGTGCTATCGCTGGGCGGCGGGCCACAGGCGACCACTATCGAGCTGGCAATCTATCAGGCGCTGAGTTACGACTACGATCCTGCCCGCGCGGCGATGCTGGCGTTGATCCAGATGGTCTGCTGCCTCGGGCTGGTGCTGTTGAGTCAGCGATTAAGTAAGGCCATTGCGCCCGGCACCACGCTGCTGCAAGGCTGGCGTGACCCGGACGATCGTCTGCACAGCCGCATTTGTGACACTGTGTTGATTGTGTTGGCGCTGCTGTTGTTGCTGCCACCGTTACTGGCGGTGATCGTCGATGGGGTAAATCGCCAATTGCCGGAAGTGCTGACGCAACCAGTGCTGTGGCAGGCGCTGTGGACCTCGTTGCGTATTGCGCTGGCGGCAGGCGTATTGTGCGTGGTGCTGACCATGATGCTGCTATGGAGCAGTCGCGAACTGCGGGCGCGGCAAAAAATACTGGCGGGTCAGGCGCTGGAGATGAGCGGAATGCTAATCCTCGCCATGCCGGGTATTGTGCTGGCAACGGGTTTCTTTTTGCTGCTCAACAACACTACTGGCCTGCCGCAATCTGCTGACGGCATTGTGATTTTCACCAATGCGTTAATGGCAATCCCTTACGCGCTGAAAGTGCTGGAAAACCCGATGCGCGATATTACCGCCCGCTACAGCATGTTGTGTCAGTCGCTGGGCATTGAAGGCTGGTCGCGCTTAAAAGTGGTGGAACTGCGTGCCCTGAAACGCCCACTGGCGCAGGCGCTGGCCTTTGCCTGCGTGCTGTCGATTGGTGATTTTGGCGTAGTGGCGTTGTTCGGTAACGATGATTTCCGCACCCTGCCGTTTTATCTCTACCAGCAAATTGGCTCATACCGCAGCCAGGACGGCGCGGTCACCGCGTTAATTCTGCTGCTGCTCTGTTTTATGCTGTTTACCGTGATTGAAAAACTACCGGGGCGAAATGTTAAAACTGACTGATATCACCTGGCTTTACCACCATTTACCGATGCGTTTTAGCCTAACGGTGGAACGCGGCGAGCAGGTGGCGATCCTCGGGCCAAGCGGCGCAGGTAAAAGTACCCTGCTGAATTTGATCGCCGGTTTTCTGACGCCTGCCAGTGGCTCGCTGACTATCAATGACGTTGATCACACCACAACGCCGCCGTCACGCCGCCCGGTGTCGATGCTGTTTCAGGAGAACAACCTGTTCAGTCACCTGACGGTGGCGCAGAACATCGGGCTGGGGTTGAATCCGGGATTGAAGCTGAACGCGGTACAGCAGGAGAAAATGCACGCTATCGCCCGTCAAATGGGGATTGATAATTTAATGGCACGGTTACCGGGCGAGCTTTCCGGCGGTCAACGGCAGCGCGTGGCGTTAGCGCGTTGTCTGGTGCGTGAACAGCCCATTTTATTGCTCGATGAACCCTTCTCCGCGCTCGATCCGGCGCTGCGTCAGGAGATGCTGACGCTGGTGAGCACGAGCTGCCAGCAGCAAAAAATGACGCTATTGATGGTGTCGCACAGTGTGGAAGATGCGGCGCGGATCGCCACGCGCTCGGTGGTGGTCGCCGACGGGCGCATCGCCTGGCAGGGTAAGACCGATGAGTTGTTGAGCGGTAAGGCGAGTGCTTCGCCTCTGTTGGGAATTAAAGGTTAAAAGCGCACGTACAGTCCCCTCGCCCCTCTGGGGAGAGGGTTAGGGTGAGGGGAACAAACCAGCGCCAGTGCAAACTATCCCCTAAACCCCAACCACTTTCCGCAAAATATCGATATACACCGGCATCAACGGATGGCGAATTAACACCACCAGCGCCACCACGCCAGTGGCAGATATCAACGGTGTCAGCCACAACAAATGACCACGCGACAAATAATGACTTAAACGGTCAGTTGCTTTACCGCTGCGCCATAACCGCCAACACAGCCAGCCACCAACCCACAAAAACACCGCCGTCGCCAGCAACAGCCACTTAAACTCACCGCTCTGCATCCCGGCAGGAATATCAATCGCCGCGCCCGCCAGAATCCCCGGCAGGAAGTAAAACGGCGGCCACAACAAACAGCCGATAATATTTGGCGTGATAAATTTCGCCACCGGCAGATCCAGCATCCCCGCCACCATTGGCACCAGCGGACGCGTCGGGCCGACAAAACGACCGACCAGAATGGTGAACATGCTGTGCTGATGCAGCGCATGTTCGGTTTTATCGAGTAGTGCTTTGTTTTTCTTCAGAAATGACCAGCGATGCAACGGCTTTTTAAAACGCCAGCCCAGCCAGAAGGAGATCCAGTCGCCCATCAGGCAGCCAATGATCCCTGCCAGCCAGGCGTGCCAGAAACTTAACTCGCCACTGCCAATCAGCGCCCCCAGCCCCGCCATCAGCACCGTACCGGGTAGAATCAACCCGACCAGCGCCAGCGACTCCAGAAAAGCCACCAATAACACCGCCATCAATGAGTACACGGTGGATTGGGTAATAAAGTGTTCCAGCAATGCTTGCATAATGTGCCTGTCAAAGGGACGAAGCAGGGATTCTGCAAACCCATTGCCACTCCGTCAAGCCATCAATTGTCTGATTCGTTACCAGTTATGACAACCTGACAGCTACATCATTCACTTTTTCTTCACAACCGGCACGGAACTCACTCGGACTCGCCCCGGTACATTTTTTAAATACCCGCGAGAAATAGAGTTGATCATCAAAGCCAACATTGCGCCCGACTGTGGCGATAGGCATCCGGGTGGTGCTCAAAAGCAGCTTCGCCTGACTAATGCGTTGATCCTCGCGCCAGCTTAAGACGCTAATCCCTAACTGCTGGCGGAACAAATGCGACAGACGCGACGGCGACAGGCAAACATGCTGCGCGACGCTGGCGATATCAAAATTGCTGTCCGCAAGATGATCGCTGATGTACTGACAAGCCTCGCGTACCCGATTATCCATCGGTGGATGGAGCGACTCATTTATCGCTTCCATGCGCCGCAGTAATAATTGCTCAAGAAGATTTATCGCCAGCAACTCCGAATAGCGCCCTTCCCCTTGCCCGGCGTTAATGATTTGCCCAAACAGGTCGCTGAAATGCGGCTGGTGCGCTTCATCCGGGCGAAAGAAACCGGTATTGGCAAATATCGACGGCCAGTTAAGCCATTCGTGCCAGTAGGCGCGCGGACGAAAGTAAACCCACTGGTGATACCATTCACGAGCCTCCGGATGACGACCGTAATGATGAATTTCGCCCGGAGGGAACAGCAAAATATCGCCCGGCCGGCAGACAAATTCTCGTCCCTGATTTTTCACCACACCCTGTCCACGAATGGTGAGGTTGAGAATATAGCCTTTCATTCCCAGCGGTCGGTCGATAAAAAAATCGAGATAACCGTTGGCCTCAATCGGCGTTAAACCCGCCACCAGATGGGCGTTAAACGAGTAACCCGGCAGCAGGGGATCATTTTGCGCTTCAGCCATACTTTTCATACTCCCGCCAATCAGAGAAGAAACCAATTGTCCATATTGCATTAAACATCATCAGCATTGCGTCTCTGGTGGGCTATCTTCACTAATCCAACCGACAACCCCGCTTGTGAAAAGCATTTTGTAACAAGGAGGGACGAAAGCCATGACAAAAACGCGTAACAAAAGTGTCTATAATCGCGGCAGAAAAGTCCACATTGATTATTTGCACGGCGTCACACTTTGCTATGCAATAGCATTTTTATCCATAAGATTAGCGAATACTGCCTGACTGTTTTTATCGCAACTCTCTACTGTTTCTCCATACCCGTTTTTTTGGATGGAGTGAAACGATGGCGATTGCAATTGGCCTCGATTTTGGCAGTGATTCTGTGCGAGCTTTGGCGGTGGACTGCGCCACCGGTGAAGAGATCGCCACCAGCGTAGAGTGGTATCCCCGTTGGCAGAAAGGGCAATTTTGTGATGCCCCGAATAACCAGTTCCGTCATCATCCGCGTGACTACATTGAGTCAATGGAAGCGGCGCTGAAAACCGTGCTTGCAGAGCTTAGCGCCGAACAACGGGATGAAGTGGTCGGTATTGGCGTGGACAGCACCGGCTCCACGCCTGCGCCAATCGACGCCGACGGCAACGTGCTGGCGCTGCGCCCGGAGTTTGCCGAAAACCCGAACGCAATGTTCGTATTGTGGAAAGACCACACAGCGGTTGAAGAAGCGGAAGAGATCACCCGCTTATGTCACACACCGGGCAAAGTTGACTACTCCCGCTATATTGGCGGTATTTATTCCAGCGAATGGTTCTGGGCGAAAATTCTCCACGTTACCCGTCAGGACAGCGCCGTTGCGCAATCTGCCGCATCGTGGATTGAGCTGTGCGACTGGGTTCCTGCCCTGCTTTCCGGCACCACGCGCCCGCAGGATATTCGTCGCGGACGTTGCAGCGCCGGGCATAAATCACTGTGGCATGAAAGCTGGGGTGGCCTGCCACCAGCCAGTTTCTTTGATGAGCTGGATCCGATCCTCAACCGTCATTTACCTTCCCCGTTGTTCACTGACACCTGGACTGCCGATATTCCGGTGGGCACCTTATGCCCGGAATGGGCGCAGCGTCTCGGTTTGCCTGAAAGTGTAGTGATTTCCGGCGGCGCGTTTGACTGCCATATGGGCGCGGTCGGCGCGGGTGCACAGCCTAACACGCTGGTAAAAGTTATCGGCACTTCCACCTGCGACATTCTGATTGCCGACAAACACAGCGTCGGCGAACGCGCGGTGAAAGGCATTTGCGGCCAGGTTGATGGCAGCGTGGTGCCTGGATTTATCGGTCTGGAAGCAGGTCAATCGGCATTTGGTGATATCTACGCCTGGTTTGGTCGCGTACTCGGCTGGCCTCTGGAACAGCTCGCCGCCCAATATCCGGAACTGAAAGAGCAAATCAACGCCAGCCAAAAACAACTGCTTCCGGCGCTGACCGAGGCGTGGGCCAAAAATCCTTCTCTGGATCACCTGCCGGTGGTGCTCGACTGGTTTAACGGTCGTCGCACACCGAACGCGAACCAACGCCTGAAAGGGGTGATTACAGATCTGAACCTCGCTACCGACGCTCCGCTGCTGTTCGGCGGTTTGATTGCCGCCACCGCCTTTGGCGCACGCGCAATCATGGAGTGCTTCACCGATCAGGGAATCGCCGTCAATAACGTGATGGCGCTGGGCGGCATCGCGCGGAAAAACCAGGTCATTATGCAGGCCTGCTGCGACGTGCTGAATCGCCCGCTGCAAATTGTAGCCTCTGACCAGTGCTGTGCGCTCGGTGCGGCAATTTTCGCTGCCGTCGCCGCGAAAGTACACGCAGACATCCCATCAGCACAGCAAAAAATGGCCAGTGCGGTAGAGAAAACCCTACAACCGCGCAGCGAACAGGCACAACGCTTTGAACAGCTTTATCGCCGCTATCAGCAATGGGCGATGAGCGCCGAACAACACTATCTTCCAACTTCCGCCCCGGCACAGGCTGCCCAGGCCGTTCCGACTCTATAAGGACACGAAAATGACGATTTTTGATAATTATGAAGTGTGGTTTGTCATTGGTAGCCAGCATCTGTATGGCCCGGAAACCCTGCGTCAGGTCACCCAACATGCCGAGCACGTTGTTAATGCGCTGAATACAGAAGCGAAACTGCCCTGCAAACTGGTGCTGAAACCGCTGGGTACCACGCCGGATGAAATCACTGCTATTTGCCGCGACGCCAATTACGACGATCGTTGCGCCGGTCTGGTGGTGTGGCTGCACACTTTCTCCCCGGCAAAAATGTGGATCAACGGCCTGACCATGCTCAACAAACCGTTGCTGCAATTCCACACCCAGTTTAACGCGGCGCTGCCGTGGGACAGTATCGATATGGACTTTATGAACCTGAACCAGACCGCGCACGGCGGCCGCGAGTTCGGCTTCATCGGCGCGCGTATGCGTCAGCAACATGCCGTCGTTACCGGTCACTGGCAGGATAAACAAGCGCATGAGCGTATCGGCTCCTGGATGCGCCAGGCGGTCTCTAAACAGGATACGCGTCATCTGAAAGTCTGCCGTTTTGGCGATAACATGCGTGAAGTGGCGGTCACTGACGGCGATAAAGTTGCCGCACAGATCAAGTTCGGTTTCTCGGTGAATACCTGGGCGGTTGGCGATCTGGTGCAGGTGGTGAACTCCATCAGCGATGGCGATGTTAACGCGCTGGTCGATGAGTATGAAAGCAGCTACATCATGACGCCTGCCACACAAATCCACGGCGAAAAACGGCAGAACGTGCTGGAAGCGGCACGTATTGAGCTGGGGATGAAGCGTTTCCTGGAACAAGGTGGCTTCCACGCGTTCACCACCACCTTTGAAGATTTGCACGGTCTGAAACAGCTTCCTGGTCTGGCCGTACAGCGTCTGATGCAGCAGGGCTACGGCTTTGCGGGCGAAGGCGACTGGAAAACTGCCGCCCTGCTTCGCATCATGAAGGTGATGTCAACCGGTCTGCAGGGCGGCACCTCCTTTATGGAGGATTACACCTATCACTTCGAGAAAGGTAATGACCTGGTGCTCGGCTCCCATATGCTGGAAGTCTGCCCGTCGATCGCCGCAGAAGAGAAACCGATCCTCGACGTTCAGCACCTTGGCATTGGCGGTAAAGACGATCCTGCCCGCCTGATCTTCAACACCCAAACCGGTCCGGCCATTGTCGCCAGCCTGATTGATCTCGGCGATCGTTATCGTCTGCTGGTTAACTGCATCGACACGGTGAAAACCCCGCACTCCCTGCCGAAACTGCCGGTAGCGAATGCGTTGTGGAAAGCACAGCCGGATCTGCCAACTGCTTCCGAAGCGTGGATCCTTGCTGGTGGCGCGCACCATACCGTTTTCAGCCATGCGCTGAACCTGAACGATATGCGCCAGTTTGCCGAGATGCACGACATTGAAATCACGGTGATTGATAACGACACCCGCCTGCCAGCGTTTAAAGACGCGCTGCGCTGGAACGAAGTGTATTACGGATTTCGTCGCTAATTAGCCGCATCGGGCTTTCAACGCCTGATGCGACGCTGGCGCGTCTTATCAGGCCTACGCGCTGAGATTTTGTAGGCCGGATAAGCAAAGCGCATCCGGCATTCTTTTCCCCCTCGCCCCTTTGGGGAGAGGGTCGGGGTGAGGGGAAATGACCTCTCTGGAGTTAACATGTTAGAAGATCTCAAACGTCAGGTATTAGAAGCCAATCTGGCGCTGCCAAAACACAACCTGGTCACGCTGACCTGGGGCAACGTCAGCGCCGTTGATCGCGAGCGCGGCGTCTTTGTGATCAAACCTTCCGGCGTCGATTACAGCACCATGACCGCCGACGATATGGTCGTGGTCAGTATCGCAACCGGTGAAGTGGTTGAAGGCAAGAAAAAGCCCTCCTCCGACACGCCAACTCACCGGCTGCTCTATCAGGCATTCCCGTCCATTGGTGGCATTGTGCATACGCACTCCCGCCACGCCACCATCTGGGCGCAGGCAGGTCAGTCGATTCCGGCAACCGGCACCACCCACGCCGACTATTTCTACGGCACCATTCCCTGTACGCGTAAAATGACCGATGCGGAAATCAACGGCGAATATGAGTGGGAGACCGGTAACGTCATCGTTGAAACTTTCAAAAAACAGGGGATCGACGCGGCGCAAATGCCAGGCGTACTGGTGCATTCTCACGGTCCATTTGCGTGGGGTAAAAATGCCGAAGATGCGGTGCACAACGCCATCGTGCTGGAAGAAGTCGCTTATATGGGGATTTTCTGCCGCCAGTTAGCGCCGCAGTTACCGGATATGCAACAAACGTTGCTGGATAAGCACTATCTGCGTAAGCATGGCGCGAAGGCATATTACGGGCAGTAATGACTGTATAAAACCACAGCCAGTCAACCAAAACCAGGCTATACTCAAGCCTGGTTTTTTATTGGATTTTCAACGTGGCGCAGGCAGGTTTTATCTTAACCCGACACTGGCGGGATACCCCGCAAGGAACCGAAGTTTCCTTTTGGTTAGCGACGGACAACGGGCCGTTGCAGGTTACGCTTGCGCCGCAAGAGTCCGTGGCGTTTATTCCCGCCGATCACGTTCCCCGCGCTCAACATATTTTGCAGGGTGAGCAAGGATTTCGCCTGACGTCGCTGGCGTTAAAGGATTTTCACCGTCAGCCGGTGTATGGCCTTTACTGTCGCGCCCATCGCCAGTTGATGAATTACGAGAAGCGCCTGCGTGAAAGTGGCGTTACCGTTTACGAGGCCGATGTGCGCCCGCCTGAACGCTATCTGATGGAGCGGTTTATTACCGCTCCTGTGTGGGTCGAGGGTGATTTGCGTGATGGCGCTATCGTTAATGCCCGTCTGAAACCGCATCCCGACTACCGCCCGCCGCTCAAGTGGGTCTCTATAGATATTGAAACTACCCGCCACGGTGAGCTGTACTGTATCGGCCTGGAAGGCTGTGGGCAGCGCATCGTTTATATGCTGGGGCCAGAGAATGGCGACGCTTCCTCACTTGATTTCGAACTGGAGTACGTCGCCAGCCGTCCGCAACTGCTGGAAAAACTCAACGCCTGGTTTGCCAACTACGATCCTGATGTGATCATCGGTTGGAACGTGGTGCAGTTCGATCTGCGAATGCTGCAAAAACATGCCGAGCGTTATCGTATTCCGCTGCGGCTGGGGCGCGATAACAGCGAGCTGGAGTGGCGCGAGCACGGCTTTAAAAACGGTGTCTTTTTTGCCCAGGCCAAAGGGCGACTGATTATCGACGGTATCGAGGCGCTGAAATCCGCATTCTGGAATTTCTCTTCGTTCTCGCTGGAAACCGTCGCTCAGGAGTTATTAGGCGAAGGAAAATCTATCGATAACCCGTGGGATCGGATGGACGAAATTGACCGCCGTTTCGCCGAAGATAAGCCCGCACTGGCGACTTATAACCTGAAAGATTGCGAACTGGTCACCCAGATCTTCCACAAAACCGAAATCATGCCGTTTTTGCTCGAACGAGCGACGGTTAACGGCCTGCCGGTAGACCGCCACGGGGGCTCGGTGGCGGCGTTTGGTCATCTCTATTTCCCGCGAATGCATCGCGCCGGATATGTCGCGCCCAATCTCGGCGAAGTTCCACCGCACGCCAGCCCTGGCGGCTACGTGATGGATTCGCAACCAGGGCTGTATGATTCGGTGCTGGTGCTGGACTACAAAAGCCTGTACCCATCGATCATCCGCACCTTTCTGATTGATCCCGTCGGGCTGGTGGAAGGCATGGCGCAGCCTGATCCAGAGCACAGCACCGAAGGTTTTCTCGAAGCCTGGTTCTCGCGGGAAAAACATTGCCTGCCAGAGATCGTAACTAACATCTGGCACGGCCGCGATGAAGCCAAACGTCAGGGCAATAAGCCCCTGTCGCAGGCACTGAAAATCATCATGAATGCATTTTATGGTGTACTCGGCACCACCGCCTGCCGATTCTTCGATCCGCGCCTGGCGTCCTCGATCACCATGCGCGGTCATCAGATCATGCGGCAAACCAAAGCGTTGATTGAAGCGCAGGGCTATGACGTGATCTATGGCGATACCGACTCAACGTTTGTCTGGCTGAAAGGCGCTCATTGCGAAGAAGAGGCGGCGAAAATCGGTCGTGCACTGGTGCAGCACGTTAACACCTGGTGGGCGGAAACGCTGCAAAAACAACGGCTGACCAGTGCGCTGGAACTGGAGTATGAAACTCATTTCTGCCGTTTTCTGATGCCAACTATTCGCGGAGCCGATACCGGCAGTAAGAAGCGATACGCCGGACTGATTCAGGAAGGCGACAAGCAGCGGATGGTGTTTAAAGGGCTGGAAACCGTGCGTACCGACTGGACACCACTGGCTCAGCAGTTTCAGCAGGAGCTGTATTTGCGCATCTTTCGCAACGAGCCATATCAGGATTATATCCGCGAAACCATCGACAAACTGATGGCAGGTGAACTGGATGCACGGCTGGTTTACCGCAAACGGCTACGCCGCCCACTGAGCGAATATCAGCGTAATGTGCCGCCTCATGTACGCGCCGCTCGCCTTGCCGATGAAGAAAACCAAAAGCGCGGACGCCCCTTGCAATATCAGAACCGAGGCACCATTAAATATGTCTGGACCACTAACGGCCCGGAGCCGCTGGACTATCAACGTTCACCGCTGGATTACGAACACTATCTGACTCGCCAGCTTCAACCGGTGGCGGAAGGAATACTCCCCTTTATTGAGGATAATTTTGCTACACTTATGACCGGGCAACTTGGGCTATTTTGAGCAAAAAAAAGAGTTCGCCAGATACCATTTTGATGCGTGACGAATCCTTTGCCATCCAGTACCATAGCGCCCTTTCCATTCCTGGACCTGAATAACGCCACTACCACATAAGCCCGGTAGCGGGTAGTTATTGCCTGCAATTAAAGATATAGAGCCGAACACATATGCCTTTTACACTTGGTCAACGCTGGATCAGCGATACAGAAAGCGAATTGGGACTTGGAACCGTTGTCGCGGTGGATGCGCGAACTGTCACTCTGCTTTTCCCATCTACTGGTGAAAACCGTCTGTACGCACGCAGTGATTCCCCCGTGACCCGCGTGATGTTCAACCCTGGTGATACCATTACCAGCCACGACGGCTGGCAGATGCAAGTCGAAGAAGTAAAAGAAGAAAATGGCTTGCTGACCTATATCGGTACTCGCCTGGATACTGAAGAAGCCGGCGTGCCCCTGCGCGAAGTTTTCCTTGATAGCAAACTGGTGTTCAGCAAACCGCAAGACCGCCTGTTTGCCGGGCAGATCGACCGTATGGATCGCTTTGCGCTGCGTTATCGCGCACGTAAGTATTCCAGCGAACAGTTCCGTATGCCGTACAGCGGCCTGCGCGGTCAGCGTACCAGTCTGATCCCGCACCAGCTCAACATCGCTCATGATGTTGGTCGCCGCCACGCGCCGCGCGTTCTGCTGGCTGACGAAGTGGGTTTAGGGAAAACCATTGAAGCTGGGATGATCCTGCATCAGCAGTTGCTCTCTGGCGCTGCTGAACGTGTGCTGATTATCGTCCCGGAAACCTTACAGCATCAGTGGCTGGTAGAAATGCTGCGCCGTTTCAACCTGCGCTTTGCCCTGTTTGATGATGAGCGTTACGCCGAAGCCCAGCACGATGCCTACAACCCGTTCGACACCGAACAGCTGGTGATTTGCTCGCTGGATTTTGCCCGTCGTAGCAAACAGCGTCTGGAACATCTCTGTGAAGCCGAGTGGGACCTGCTGGTGGTCGATGAAGCGCATCACCTGGTGTGGAGCGAAGATGCGCCGAGCCGTGAATATCAGGCCATTGAACAACTGGCAGAGCATGTGCCTGGCGTTCTGCTGCTGACCGCAACCCCGGAACAGCTGGGGATGGAAAGCCACTTCGCCCGTCTGCGTCTGCTGGACCCGAACCGTTTCCACGATTTTGCGCAATTCGTTGAAGAGCAGAAAAATTATCGTCCGGTTGCGGACGCCGTTGCCATGCTGCTGGCAGGTAACAAACTGAGCAATGACGAACTGAACATGCTTGGCGAGATGATCGGCGAGCAGGATATCGAGCCGCTGTTGCAAGCAGCAAACAGCGACAGCGAAGATGCCCAGAGCGCCCGTCAGGAGCTGGTTTCGATGCTGATGGATCGCCACGGCACCAGCCGCGTGCTGTTCCGTAACACCCGTAACGGTGTGAAAGGCTTCCCGAAACGCGAGCTACACACTATTAAACTGCCGCTGCCGACGCAATATCAGACGGCTATTAAAGTCTCCGGCATCATGGGCGCACGTAAAAGTGCGGAAGACCGCGCCCGCGATATGCTCTACCCGGAGCGTATTTATCAGGAATTTGAAGGTGATAACGCCACCTGGTGGAACTTCGATCCGCGCGTTGAGTGGCTGATGGGCTACCTGACCAGCCATCGCTCTCAGAAAGTGCTGGTGATCTGCGCTAAAGCCGCCACCGCGCTGCAACTGGAGCAGGTGCTGCGCGAGCGTGAAGGTATTCGCGCAGCGGTGTTCCACGAAGGCATGTCGATTATCGAACGTGACCGCGCAGCCGCATGGTTCGCTGAAGAAGATACCGGCGCACAAGTGCTGCTGTGCTCGGAAATCGGTTCTGAAGGGCGTAACTTCCAGTTCGCCAGCCACATGGTAATGTTCGATCTGCCGTTCAACCCAGACCTGCTGGAGCAGCGTATTGGTCGTCTGGATCGTATCGGTCAGGCGCACGATATTCAGATCCACGTACCTTATCTGGAAAAAACCGCTCAGTCAGTGCTGGTGCGCTGGTATCACGAGGGTCTTGATGCCTTCGAGCACACCTGCCCGACCGGACGCACTATTTACGATAGCGTGTACAACGATCTGATTAACTACCTGGCTTCACCCGATCAAACCGAAGGCTTTGATGAGCTGATCAAAAACTGCCGCGAGCAGCATGAAGCCCTGAAAGCACAGCTGGAGCAGGGGCGTGACCGCCTGCTGGAGATCCACTCCAACGGTGGCGAAAAAGCCCAGGCACTGGCAGAAAGCATTGAAGAGCAGGATGACGATACCAACCTGATCGCCTTCGCCATGAATCTGTTCGATATTATTGGTATCAATCAGGACGATCGCGGCGACAACATGATCGTGCTGACACCGTCCGATCACATGCTGGTGCCGGACTTCCCGGGTCTGTCGGAAGATGGCATCACCATCACCTTTGATCGTGAAGTGGCGCTGGCGCGTGAAGATGCGCAGTTTATTACCTGGGAACATCCGCTGATCCGCAACGGTCTGGATCTGATCCTTTCTGGCGATACCGGTAGCAGTACGATTTCACTGTTGAAAAACAAAGCGTTGCCGGTAGGTACGCTGTTGGTGGAGCTGATTTACGTGGTTGAAGCACAAGCGCCGAAGCAGTTGCAGCTTAACCGCTTCCTGCCGCCGACGCCGGTACGTATGCTGTTGGATAAAAACGGCAACAACCTGGCGGCGCAGGTAGAGTTTGAAACCTTTAACCGTCAGCTTAACGCAGTGAATCGCCACACCGGTAGCAAGCTGGTTAACGCCGTCCAGCAAGAGGTTCACGCTATCCTGCAACTGGGTGAAGCGCAGATTGAGAAGTCTGCTCGTGCACTGATTGATGCGGCGCGTAACGAAGCTGACGAAAAACTGTCTGCGGAACTGTCGCGTCTGGAAGCTCTGCGCGCGGTGAACCCGAACATTCGTGACGACGAGTTGACCGCCATTGAGAGCAACCGTCAGCAGGTGATGGAAAGCCTGGATCAGGCAGGCTGGCGTCTGGATGCCCTGCGTTTAATCGTTGTGACGCATCAGTAACGGAGTCGAAAATGGGGATGGAAAACTACAATCCACCGCAGGAACCCTGGCTGGTTATCCTGTATCAGGATGACCACATTATGGTGGTCAACAAGCCGAGCGGTTTGTTGTCTGTGCCGGGGCGTCTGGAAGAGCACAAAGACAGCGTGATGACGCGCATTCAGCGTGATTATCCGCAGGCAGAATCGGTGCATCGTCTGGATATGGCCACCAGCGGCGTGATTGTAGTGGCGCTGACCAAAGCGGCGGAACGGGAATTAAAACGCCAGTTCCGCGAGCGCGAGCCGAAAAAGCAGTATGTGGCTCGCGTCTGGGGGCATCCATCCCCCGCCGAAGGTCTGATAGATCTGCCATTGATTTGCGACTGGCCAAACCGCCCGAAACAGAAAGTCTGTTACGAAACGGGGAAGCCTGCGCAGACGGAATATGAAGTGGTGGATTATGCGGCGGATAACACGGCAAGAGTGGTGTTAAAGCCGGTTACCGGACGTTCGCATCAGCTACGTGTGCATATGCTGGCGCTGGGTCATCCGATTCTCGGCGATCGTTTTTATGCTTCACCAGAAGCCAGGGCGATGGCACCGCGTTTGCTGCTACATGCAGAGATGTTGACGATTACCCATCCGGCATATGGCAATAGTATGACGTTTAAGGCGCCTGCGGATTTTTAATAGTCACGCTGGTGCAGCTCGGTAGGCCGGATAAGGCGTTCACGCCGCATCCGGCCTACAATGTCTGACTCGCCCTAAAACTTATTTAAATCCTTTCTGCTGCTTTATCAGCTCATACGCCTGCTGAATTTCCTGCGCTTTTTGCTTCGCCATCTCCATCATCTCTGGCGGTAAACCTTTCGCTACCAACTTATCGGGATGGTGTTCACTCATCAGCTTACGGTAGGCACGTTTAATGGTGGTTGCATCATCCGTCGGCTTCACGCCCAGCACGTTACAGGCATCTTCCAGCGTCGGGCCACGCTGCGCTTGCTGCCAGTTACCACCGCCAGACTGCTGCTGATAACCGCCGCCAAATTGCGCTCCGCCCTGCATCATGCGCAGAAACTGGTCAAACTGGGCGCGGGAGATCCCCAACTCTTCAGCAATCACATACAACACCGCCCGTTCGTTTGGATGCAGTGAACCATCGGCAAATGCTGCCTGAATCTGGATCTCCAGAAACATACGAATTAAGTCAAAACGACCAAAGCAGACACTGCGAAACTGACGCATCTTTTCGCGCAGCGGGTAATTGTCTGATTTTCCCACCCGGAATGCATTTTGCGCCGCAGTACGGGAAGCACCGTGTAAATTCATCCGATCCATGAGCAATGTGGCAATATGAATATCAGCCTCAGTAACACGTCCTTTGGATTTGGTTAAATGCCCCATCACTTCAAAAGTGGTGGCAAAAAACAGCGCCTGACGCTCGCGCTGGTTGGCGAACCACGCCATTTTGCGGCTGCGGGCTTTATCAAACATATGGCCGATTAACAGACCTAATACAACGCCCCAAAAGCCGCCGCCCATCAGTAAGGCCACGGCCACGCCAATGATTTTTCCCCAATACTGCATATATTCCCCAAATCGACACACGGATATCAGGGCTATCTCCCACAATATAAAGGTGCTTTTACCGTTTTCCGGCTGCGGTCAATTGTGGGACATCGCCTATAATTTGCATTATCATACCTGTCATTCAATGCCGTGCCTAACACCACTGACGCTATTCGGACAGGATTAACACTAGCGTAGAGATGACGAGTACGTTAGTCTCTGACCGTTTGTCACGCGCAACGTTACCGATGATGGAACAATAAAATCAACGTATGAAAAAACGTATCCCCACTCTCCTGGCCACCATGATTGCCACCGCCCTTTACAGTCAACAGGGACTGGCAGCCGACCTCGCCTCACAGTGTATGTTGGGCGTGCCAAGCTATGACCGTCCTCTGGTACAGGGCGATACTAACGACTTACCCGTGACGATTAATGCTGACCACGCAAAGGGGAATTACCCCGATGACGCCGTGTTTACTGGCAGCGTAGATATCATGCAGGGTAACAGCCGTCTGCAGGCCGACGAAGTGCAGCTCCATCAAAAAGAGGCACCAGGACAACCGGAGCCGATACGTACTGTTGATGCGCTCGGTAATGTCCATTACGACGATAACCAGGTGATCCTCAAAGGGCCGAAAGGCTGGGCGAATCTGAACACCAAAGATACCAACGTCTGGGAAGGTGATTACCAGATGGTGGGTCGCCAGGGTCGTGGTAAAGCGGACCTGATGAAACAACGTGGCGAAAACCGCTACACCATTCTGGATAACGGTAGCTTTACTTCCTGTTTGCCAGGTTCTGATACCTGGAGCGTGGTAGGTAGCGAAATTATTCATGACCGCGAAGAACAAGTTGCGGAGATCTGGAACGCCCGCTTTAAGGTGGGTCCGGTTCCGATCTTTTACAGCCCGTATTTGCAGTTGCCGGTGGGTGATAAACGCCGTTCTGGTTTCTTGATCCCGAACGCCAAATACACCACCACCAACTACTTTGAGTTCTATCTGCCATATTACTGGAACATCGCGCCAAATATGGATGCCACCATCACGCCGCATTATATGCATCGTCGTGGCAACATCATGTGGGAGAACGAATTCCGTTATCTCACCCAGGCAGGCGCAGGCTTGATGGAACTGGATTATCTGCCTTCGGATAAAGTCTATGAAGATGAACATCCAGAAGATAGCAATTCACGCCGTTGGTTGTTCTACTGGCAACACTCCGGAGTGATGGACCAGGTTTGGCGCTTTAACATCGACTACACCAAAGTCAGCGACCCGACCTATTTCAACGATTTTGATAATAAATATGGTTCCAGTACCGATGGTTACGCAACGCAAAAATTCAGCGTTGGCTATGCGGTGCAGAACTTTGACGCTACGCTTTCAACCAAACAATTCCAGGTCTTTGACGATAACAGTGGCAACAGCTACGCCGCTGAACCGCAGTTAGACGTCAACTACTACCATAACGATCTCGGTCCGTTTGATACCCGCATCTATGGTCAGGCTGTGCATTTTGTAAATACCAATAGCAATATGCCAGAAGCCACACGTCTGCACCTTGAACCGACAATCAATCTTCCGTTGTCGAATAACTGGGGTAGTCTGAATACCGAAGCCAAACTGATGGCGACGCACTATCAACAGACCAATCTTGACTGGTATAACAGCAATCCGCAAAACAATAAGTTGGCAGATTCTGTTAACCGTGTAATGCCGCAATTTAAAGTTGACGGCAAAATGGTCTTCGAGCGCGATATGGAGATGCTGGCACCGGGTTACACCCAGACGCTGGAACCGCGCGCACAATATTTGTATGTGCCGTATCGCGATCAGAGCGACATCTACAACTACGACTCGTCTCTGCTGCAATCTGACTACTCTGGCCTCTTCCGGGATCGGACTTACGGTGGTCTTGACCGTATTGCTTCTGCTAACCAGGTGACGACCGGTGTCACAACTCGCGTATATGATGACGCAGCCGTTGAACGTTTTAATATTTCCGTTGGTCAAATCTACTATTTCACGGAGTCTCGCACTGGCGATGACAACATAACATGGGAGAATGACGACAAAACGGGATCACTGGTGTGGGCAGGCGACACCTACTGGCGCATTTCCGAACGTTGGGGACTGCGTGGCGGGATTCAGTACGACACTCGCCTGGATAACGTGGCGACCAGTAGTTCCAGCATTGAATATCGCCGGGATGAAGACCGTCTGGTACAGCTGAACTACCGTTACGCCAGCCCGGAATATATTCAGGCTACGCTGCCTAAGTACTATTCCACTGCCGAGCAGTACAAAAACGGTATTTCGCAGGTAGGCGCAGTCGCCAGCTGGCCAATCGCCGATCGTTGGTCAATTGTCGGGGCTTACTACTACGACACCAATGCGAACAAGCAAGCCGACTCTATGTTAGGCGTGCAATACAGCTCCTGCTGTTATGCGATTCGCGTCGGTTACGAGCGGAAGCTGAACGGTTGGGATAACGATAAACAACATGCGGTATATGACAACGCAATCGGCTTTAACATCGAACTTCGCGGCCTGAGCTCTAACTACGGTCTCGGTACGCAAGAGATGCTGCGTTCGAACATTCTGCCGTATCAAAACTCTTTGTGATTTGTTGATTTACCACGTAATCCGCAGTGCGGTTAATTGAAATGGAAAAAGTATGAAGAACTGGAAAACGCTGCTTCTCGGTATCGCGATGATCGCGAATACCAGTTTCGCTGCCCCCCAGGTAGTCGATAAAGTCGCAGCCGTCGTCAATAACGGCGTCGTGCTGGAAAGCGACGTTGATGGATTAATGCAGTCGGTAAAAATGAATGCCGCCCAGGCAAGGCAGCAACTTCCTGATGACGCGACGCTGCGCCACCAAATCATGGAACGTTTGATCATGGATCAAATCCTCTTGCAGATGGGGCAGAAAATGGGAGTGAAAATCTCCGATGAGCAGCTGGATCAGGCGATTGCTAACATCGCGAAACAGAACAACATGACGCTGGATCAAATGCGCAGCCGTCTGGCTTACGATGGTCTGAACTACAACACCTATCGTAACCAGATCCGCAAAGAGATGATTATCTCTGAAGTGCGTAACAACGAGGTGCGTCGTCGCATCACCATCCTGCCGCAGGAAGTCGAATCCCTGGCGCAGCAGGTGGGTAACCAAAACGACGCCAGCACTGAGCTGAACCTGAGCCACATCCTGATCCCGCTGCCGGAAAACCCAACCTCTGATCAAGTGAACGAAGCGGAAAGCCAGGCGCGCGCCATTGTCGATCAGGCGCGTAACGGCGCTGATTTCGGTAAGCTGGCGATTGCTCATTCTGCCGACCAGCAGGCGCTGAACGGCGGCCAGATGGGCTGGGGCCGTATTCAGGAGTTGCCGGGGATCTTCGCCCAGGCATTAAGCACCGCGAAGAAAGGCGACATTGTTGGCCCGATTCGTTCCGGCGTTGGCTTCCATATCCTGAAAGTTAACGATCTGCGCGGCGAAAGCAAAAATATCTCGGTGACCGAAGTTCATGCTCGCCATATTCTGCTGAAACCGTCGCCGATCATGACTGACGAACAGGCCCGTGTGAAATTGGAGCAAATTGCTGCTGATATCAAGAGTGGTAAAACGACTTTTGCTGCCGCAGCGAAAGAGTTCTCGCAGGATCCAGGTTCTGCTAACCAGGGCGGCGATCTCGGTTGGGCAACAGCGGACATTTTTGATCCGGCGTTCCGTGACGCACTCACCCGCCTGAACAAAGGCCAAATGAGTGCACCGGTTCACTCTTCATTCGGCTGGCATTTAATCGAACTGCTGGATACCCGTAATGTTGATAAAACCGACGCTGCGCAGAAAGATCGTGCATACCGCATGCTGATGAACCGTAAGTTCTCGGAAGAAGCAGCAAGCTGGATGCAGGAACAACGTGCCAGCGCCTACGTTAAAATCCTGAGCAACTAATGGTTAAAACCCAACGTGTTGTGATCACTCCCGGCGAGCCCGCCGGGATTGGCCCGGACTTAGTTGTCCAGCTTGCACAGCGTGAGTGGCCGGTCGAACTGGTTGTTTGTGCCGATGCCACTCTCCTTACCGACCGGGCAGCGATGCTCGGTTTGCCGCTTACACTCCGCCCTTATTCCCCAGACTCCCCTGCCCAACCGCAAACTGCGGGCACATTAACGCTACTTCCTGTCGCGCTACGTGCACCTGTGACTGCGGGGCAATTAACGGTTGAAAATGGGCATTACGTGGTAGAGACGCTGGCGCAAGCGTGTGATGGCTGTCTGAACGGTGAATTTGCCGCACTGATTACCGGCCCCGTGCATAAAGGCGTCATTAACGACGCTGGTATTCCGTTTACCGGTCATACCGAGTTTTTCGAAGAACGCTCGCAGGCAAAAAAAGTCGTGATGATGCTGGCAACCGAAGAACTTCGCGTGGCGCTGGCAACGACGCATTTACCGCTACGTGATATCGCTGACGCCATCACCCCACCACTGCTGCATGAAGTCATTTCTATTTTGCATCACGATTTGCAAACCAAATTTGGTATTGCTGAGCCGCGCATTCTGGTCTGTGGACTGAATCCGCACGCAGGTGAAGGCGGTCATATGGGCACGGAAGAGATAGACACCATCATTCCGGTGCTCGACGAGTTACGGGCGCAGGGGATGAAACTCAACGGGCCTTTGCCTGCCGATACCCTGTTTCAGCCTAAATATCTCGACAACGCCGACGCGGTGCTGGCGATGTACCACGATCAGGGTCTTCCCGTGCTAAAATACCAGGGCTTCGGGCGCGGTGTGAACATTACGCTGGGCCTGCCCTTTATTCGCACATCGGTTGACCACGGCACCGCGCTGGAACTGGCGGGACGTGGCAAAGCCGATGTCGGCAGTTTTATTACGGCGCTTAATCTCGCCATCAAAATGATTGTTAATACCCAATGAATAAACGAGTCCACCAGGGCCACTTAGCCCGTAAACGCTTCGGGCAAAACTTTCTCAACGATCAGTTCGTGATCGACAGCATTGTTTCTGCCATTAACCCGCAGAAGGGTCAGGCGATGGTCGAAATCGGCCCCGGTCTGGCGGCATTGACCGAACCGGTCGGCGAACGTCTGGACCAGCTGACGGTCATCGAACTTGACCGCGATCTGGCGGCACGTCTGCAAACGCATCCGTTCTTAGGCCCGAAACTGACGATTTATCAGCAGGATGCGATGACCTTTAACTTCGGTGAGCTGGCCGAGAAAATGGGGCAGCCGCTACGAGTTTTCGGTAACCTGCCGTATAACATCTCCACGCCGTTGATGTTCCATCTGTTTAGCTATACTGATGCCATTGCCGACATGCACTTTATGTTGCAAAAAGAGGTGGTGAATCGTCTGGTTGCAGGACCGAACAGCAAAGCGTATGGTCGATTAAGCGTCATGGCTCAATATTATTGCAACGTGATCCCGGTGCTGGAAGTACCGCCATCAGCCTTTACACCACCACCAAAAGTGGATTCCGCCGTCGTGCGCCTGGTTCCTCATGCAACGATGCCTTACCCGGTTAAAGATGTTCGCGTGTTAAGCCGTATCACCACCGAAGCCTTTAACCAGCGTCGTAAAACCATTCGTAACAGCCTCGGCAACCTGTTTAGCGTCGAGGTGTTAACGGGAATGGGCATCGACCCGGCGATGCGAGCGGAAAATATCTCTGTCGCGCAATATTGCCAGATGGCGAACTATCTGGCGGAGAACGCGTCTTTGCAGGAGAGTTAACGATGATCAATTCGCCCCGAGTGTGTATTCAGGTTCAAAGTGTTTACATTGAAGCGCAATCTTCACCTGATAATGAACGTTACGTTTTTTCTTATACCGTAACCATACGCAACCTGGGGCGAGCGCCAGTGCAGTTGTTGGGGCGTTACTGGCTGATCACCAACGGCAATGGCCGTGAAACCGAAGTCCAGGGCGAAGGTGTGGTGGGCGTTCAGCCGCATATCGCCCCTGGCGAAGAGTACCAGTACACCAGCGGTGCGATTATTGAAACACCGATGGGCACCATGCAGGGTCACTACGAAATGATCGATGAAAATGGCGTTCCATTCAGCATCGACATTCCTGTATTCCGACTCTCCGTTCCAATACTCATTCATTAAAATAATATGGCGACATACCTTATTGGCGACGTTCATGGTTGTTACGATGAACTGATCGCATTGCTGCATAAAGTGGAATTTACCCCTGGGAAAGATACCCTCTGGCTGACGGGCGACCTGGTCGCGCGCGGGCCTGGTTCGCTTGATGTTCTGCGCTATGTAAAATCCTTAGGCGACAGCGTGCGTCTGGTTCTGGGTAATCACGATCTGCATCTGCTGGCGGTATTCGCCGGGATCAGCCGTAATAAACCCAAAGATCGCCTGACACCGCTGCTGGAAGCGCCGGACGCCGACGAGCTGCTTAACTGGCTGCGTCGCCAGCCTCTGCTGCAAATCGACGAAGAGAAAAAACTGGTGATGGCTCACGCGGGGATCACGCCGCAGTGGGACTTAGAGACAGCCAAAGAGTGTGCTCACGACGTAGAAGCAGTATTGTCGAGTGACTCCTATCCCTTCTTTCTCGACGCTATGTACGGCGATATGCCAAATAACTGGTCACCGGAATTGCGGGGGCTGGGAAGACTGCGTTTTATCACCAACGCCTTTACCCGTATGCGTTTTTGCTTCCCGAACGGTCAACTGGATATGTACAGCAAAGAATCGCCGGAAGAGGCCCCTGCCCCACTGAAACCGTGGTTTGCGATTCCTGGCTCTGTCGCTGAAGAATACAGCATCGCCTTTGGTCACTGGGCATCGCTGGAGGGCAAAGGTACGCCAGAAGGTATTTACGCGCTGGATACTGGCTGCTGCTGGGGTGGTACATTAACCTGCCTGCGCTGGGAAGATAAACAGTATTTTGTCCAGCCGTCGAACCGGCATAAGGATTTGGGCGAAGGAGAGGCGGTCGCGTCTTAAATCCCGTCGAGCATAAAATCTAATGCTCCTTTAATCAACGTTCGGTGCGCGCTGGCATCGCAAAATTTCGTTCCCAGCGCGTTAACTGGAACAGTGGCAGTCTCATGCGTCATGAGCACATATTCTTTGCCATCTACCAGTAAAAGGATTGGGTTAAGCCGTTCTGGTGGGCGAATACGGCTAAATCGTTCAATAGGTGTTAATGGAATAACGATACGGCGATTAATCTCACCAATAATGTCGCTGGTAACATCGATAACAAAGGGAAACGCGGCGTTCCTGCCGCGACTGCGGTATACCGTAAATTGCATCGCTAGAAGCTCCGGTACTCATCAGAGAAACATCCGGTTTCATCAGCCAATTGATTTAACGCAGCGATAGCTTCTGCGTTCTCTTCACGCCAACGTGTTGCTGCATGTTTTTTAAGTTCAGCATTGAGCGCAACCGTAAGGGTGGCGCTCATATTTAACCCTGCATCACGAGCGCGATTGACTAACTCACGGTCGACGGTGACGGTCACACTTTGTGTGGTACGTTTTGCAGTCATGATATCGTGCTCCTGTACAATTTATACGTCTAGTATACACGGATATCTGCACGTATCAGTGATGCCGGAATTCTAATATACAGAATTACCGCCGCTCCAGAATCTCAAAGCAATAGCTGTGAGAGTTCTGCGCATCGGCGTCGTGGAATTCGCTGAATACCGATTCCCAGTCATCCGGCTCGTAATCCGGGAAATGGGTGTCGCCTTCCACTTCTGCGTCGATATGCGTCAGATACAGTTTTTGCGCTTTGGGCAGGAACTGCTCATAAACGCGTCCACCGCCAATCACCATAATCTCCGGTACGTCACCACACGCGGCGATGGCTTCATCCACCGATTTAACCCACGTTACGCGATCGTCCGTACCCGGTTGACTGCTGAGGATAATATTTTTGCGTCCTGGCAGAGGACGACCGATGGATTCCCAGGTATGGCGGCCCATAATCACGGGTTTATTTAAAGTGTTGCGTTTAAACCAGGCGAGATCGGCAGGCAGGTTCCACGGCATGGCGTTTTCCATGCCGATAACGCGATCTACCGCTAACGCCGCAATCAGACTGATCATTGAGATTTCCCGATAAAAAAAATTGTCGCCACTATACGTAAAGCGTAAACCGTCGTCGACTGGTGCGAGGATGATGTTGAGGAAAATTTTATATTCTGCTGGCGAGTCCACGCTATGCCCCTGGACTCGCCTCATTACAGTTGCGCAAAAACAAACAGTTAGTTGTAAAGCGTGTGCTACATCACACTTTCTGATTACGATGGCTTAGTTTCTGGCTCATCCGCCATGTTGCCGGTATGTTTGCCTTCTTCGGTTCCCTGCCAGCCATGCCGTTGAATTAATGACAGATGTTCGCGATCCTCAGTAATAATCTCGCTTAACATCGCGCTGGTGCGTTTATAGACTGCCGCGCGGGCTTTGGTGTCGTTTTCGCCCATTGCCATCTCTTCCACCATCTGAATATTAAAGCGGCGGAACACATCCGCGCGTTCTCGCGCTTCATATGGCCCAAGACCTAAACTTTCCAGCGCCAGCCGCCCGGTTTTCAACGCGCCTTCGAAAGTTTCACGCTCCGGCTTTTCAACGCCTACCTGGCGCAGGCGGATATAGTGATCAACATCGCGGGCACGGGCAATAATCTGCAAATGTGGGAAATGCTCCTTCACCATCTCCGTCAGTTGCAGATTGGTTTGCGGATCGTCGATGGCGTTAATCAGCACTTCTGCTTTCGCCGCTCCGGCAGATTCCAGTAAATCCATCCGCGTGGCATCGCCGTAAAACACTTTCATGCCGAATTTGCGCAACGTTTCGATATGGTCAGGATCGTGATCGAGCACCACCATTTTTACCCCGCTGGAGAGCAGTAAACGTCCGGTGATCTGCCCAAAACGTCCAAATCCAGCAACAATGACCCGTGGCTGTTCTTCGTCAATCTCATCGGCTTCACGCGCTTCTTCAGTAGAAGATTGCTCAAGGCGATTGAGGATCACCAGCAGAATCGGCGTTGCCGCCATCGACAGCGCCACCGCCAGGGTCAGCGATTTCGCCCACTCCGGCTCCAGCACATTTGCCATCTGCGCCGTACCAAACACCACAAAGGCAAACTCACTGCCCTGCCCTAACAGCACCGCAAACCAGCGACGCTGTTTATTCGGCACCTGTAACGGCCGGGCAATCAGCCACAACATGGCGATTTTGATGATGAGGAAACCAAGCAGCAAAATGACAATGCGCAACGGATTTTCAAGCAGCGTGCCAAAGTCTATCGACATGCCAACGCCAATGAAAAACAGCCCCAGCAGCAAACCTTTGAACGGTTCGATATCGCTTTCCAGCGCATGACGATATTCCGAGCTTGCCAGCAGTACGCCCGCCAGAAACGCGCCCATCGCCATCGACAAGCCAACCTCTTCCAGCAGCAAACCAAAGCCAAACACGAGGAATAACGCCACGGCACTGAATACTTCCCGCAAGCCAGAGCGGGCAACAAAACGCAGCGCCGGACGCGTGACATAGCGCCCCAGCAATACTACCAGCACCAGTGCGCCCGCCACTTTTAATGCCGAGAGAGCAAATGCGCCCATCGTCGTCGAGGCACTGCTCGCCGCCAGTAGCGGGATCATCGCTACCAGCGGGATCGCCGCGATATCCTGGAACAGCAGCACCGCAAAGGCGCTGCGTCCCATCTGCGTCACCATTAGGTTACGCTCATTCATCGCCTGCATGGCTATCGCCGTAGAGGAGAGCGCCAGCGTCATGCCGATCAGTTCCGCTACCTGCCAGCGCAGCCCAAGTAACATGCAGAATAGCCCCAGCAGGCCGCCACAAATCACCATCTGCAATGCGCCACCACCGAACACCGCCGCACGCAGCTTCCACAGCCTTTGTGGGTCGAGTTCGAGGCCAATGATAAACAGCATCAGCACCACGCCGATTTCAGCAAAGTGCAGGATAGATTCGGCATCGGTCACCAGCCGCAGCCCCCACGGGCCAATAATGCAGCCTGCGATCAGGTAGCCAAGTACCGATCCCAGACCGAGGCGTACTGCAATGGGTACAATCAGCGCCGCCGAACCGAGGTAGATCAGCGCCTGAATCAGCGTATGACTATCCATGATGTGCCTCCTGCCATTCCAGCAGACGTTGCTTATAGTGACGCGCCTGCCCTTCGAGGGTTTCGTCGTCACAAATAAAGGTGCAGTGCATGGCAAACGGCGGCAGCCAGTTCAGCCCACAGTAGATCGCCGTCGCCTGTAGCGGCTGCGACAGCACATCAAAGCCCGGATGCGCGCCAATCTCAAAATGGCTTTCCCCGCCGCCGGTCGTCACCGCCCACAGCAAATGTTTGCCATGCAGCGCCGTACCGCCGTGACCGTAAGCCCAGCCGTGCGAGAGGACTTTATCGATCCAAAGTTTAAGGAGCGGTGGAATGCTGTACCACTGCATCGGGTGCTGCCAGACGATCAGATCGGCGCGAGACAGCGCCTCTTGCTCGGCGGCAATATCGATATTGAAGTCAGGATAGAGTTGATAAAGAGAGCGAATTTCGACGCCTTCCAGCGTCCTTGCCTGTTCAAGCATCCGTTTATTCGCATGGGAATGATGCGGATAAGGATGCGCATAAATTATGAGAATCATAGTTAGCCTGCGCGGTTACGCCTTTGTTTTCCACAAAGTGTAGTCACATATTCACGCGGCTTATAGTCAATAATATTGATTCAGAAAAGAGAGAAATCTGAACAAATTACCCCATTCGCTGCCTGCGGATCGTCATATTGCTGGTCTGCGCCAGTGACATCCCACGGGTTTCCGGGGCAAATGCTACGGAAATCAACAAGCCAAACAGCGAGATACCCGCCCCCATCAGCATGGTGCTACTGATGCCGTAATTATTGATAAAGATAGGCAGCGCCCAGGTTGAAACAATGGTGCCAATCCGGCTTAAGGACATAATCACCCCCACGGCAGAAGCGCGGATATCCGTCGGGAAGAGTTCATTAGGATAAAGCCACTGCAAATTACCCGGCCCGCCAGAGAAAAAGGCATACACCGCGAACGCCATCACCACCAGCCAAATCCCCATATCCGGGATCAGCCCCAAAACCGCCAGCGCCAGCGTCATCATGGCAAAGCTGCCAATCAACAATGGACGCCGTCCGGCAGTGTTTAGCCACAGCATCGGCGGAATACAGCCGAGCATAAAGAACAGGCTAATCACCACATTTCCCAGCGCCGCATTTTTGCCGACGCCCAGCCCCAGAAGACCAACGATTTGCGGACCAAAGGTGTAAATGGCAAACATTGGGATCACCTGGCAAGTCCAGATGGCGGCAACAAACAGGACAAACGGAAAATGGCGACGGTTAAACAGATCGCGAAAACGGGTTTGCTGTGGCTGCTCTTCATCGAAAGCCACCGGTTCGCCAAACAGTTTGATCATCATCTCTTCGCACTCTTTTACTCGCCCTTTGCGTAGCAGCCAGCGGGGAGATTCAGGCAGTTCGAATCGACCAATCAAAATCAACAAACACGGGATCGCCGCGCTACCCAACATCCAGCGCCAACCACCTTCCACATCATAAAGCCAGTAACCGACCAGATCGGCGCAGGTCGCGCCGACATACCACATGGCGGCGATAAAGCTGATGGAGAACGCCCGCTGACGGGTGCTGGAGAACTCGGTGATCATTGAGGTGGCGATGGGATAATCCGCGCCAATGACAATGCCGATGAGTACCCGCATCACCAGCAGTTCTACGGGGGATGAGACAAACATCGTCGCCACCGATATCACGCCGATGGCGATGATATCAATGAGGAACATTTTGCGCCGTCCGACTTTATCGGAGATATAGCCAAACAGCGATGTACCGACAAACAGCCCGGCGAGCGTTCCCGCGCCCAGCAAGCCAATCCAGTCGGCGTCCAGTTTCAGTGCCGGAGTCAGTTGCTCCAACGCCACGCCAATCATTACCAGTACGTAACCATCCAGAAACGGACCACCGCTTCCCCACAGCAAAATGCGGCGGTGAATAGAGGAGAATTTGAGATCGTCAAAGTTTCTGGACGGTTGCATGGGTTATTCCTGTTTTTTTGCAATGAGAGTCAGTACGGCGTTACGTATCAAACCAACATCAGCCGTAACGGAACTCCACACCAAAGGTGCCGCGCGGGTATTCCCACTGTTCCAGCGCCGACCCCAGCCCCAGAATGCGACAGGTGCCGCACTCCAGACATCCGGCGTAATCGAAGCGCACACTGCCGTCATCCTGCTTCTTGTACAGACCTGCGGGGCACGCTTTCACCAGCAGCTCCAGCGCCTGTTTATCAGCATCGGCCTTCACAACAATGTGCGGATGCTCTTCATCGACATTGAATTTATTGACGCCCAGTTTGACGTCCACATTGACGGGAGAAGTCATAAAACGGTCACTCCTTTCATGCCATCCTTGATTAGATTGATGAAGCCCACTTTCTTACCGTGGCGGAGGATTTTCTTGCGCATCAGTTCCGGCGCGCTGCCGTCAATGGTGAACAGGTCACGCGCCACGCCCACCGCCAGTTCCGGGTAGCAGCTAAACATGCGTGGGTTATCAAGGAACGCCGGTAGTTTTTGGTACATGCGCATATCGCGCAGCGGGCCACTCTCAAGATGTTGACGATATTCCGCCAGTTTCTGCTTACTGAAATCGTCGCTTTTCATCGCTGAAAGCACGGTTTTTGCTGCGGCTTCCCCGGCGGCAATCGCCAGATCCATACCGCGAATGGTAAAACCGAGGTTCATACACATTCCGGCGGCATCACCCGCAATCAATACGCCGTCACCAACCAACTCCGGCAGCATGTTGATGCCTGCTTCCGGCACTACGTGAGCGGAATATTCCACCAGCTTGCCGCCCGCAATCAGCGGTGCAACTGCCGGATGCTGTTTGAAATCTTCCAGCATTTGCGGCACCGATTTTTTCGCGTCATGCAGATGATGCAGACCACAAACCAGCCCCAGCGACAGGGTGTTTTCATTGGTATAAAGGAAGCCGCCGCCCATCAGGCCATCAGTGGGGGAACCCGCAAACAGGCAAGCCGCGCCCTGATTACCCTGCAACTGAAAACGGTCTTCGATAACCGACTTCGGTAACTCGATCAGTTCCTTCACGCCAACCGCCACATCCGTCGGTTTAACGCGTTTTGCCATCCCCAGCTTTTCGGCAAGGATGGAGTTCACCCCATCAGCAAGGATCACCGTTTTCGCTTCAATCACATCACCATCGGCTTCTACGCCGACAACTTTGCCATCGCGCTGTACGAGGTTATCGACGCGGATCCCGGTAATTAACTGCGCGCCCGCTTCTTCAGCCTGCTCCATCAGCCAGGCATCAAATTTACTGCGCAAAACGGAGTAAGAACGCTGGGATGGCGAGGTTTCGTCGCCATTGCAGTAGTCCATGGTCATCGCTGACTTTTCCGTCATAAACGCGAGTTTTTCATGGGTGATCAGGCGTTCTACGGGGGCGGAGTCGGCGAAACCAGGAATAATGTGTTCCAGACTGTGGGCATAGAGACGCCCACCGGTGACGTTCTTGGCACCTGCGGAATTGCCACGCTCGATAACTAACACTTGCGCCCCTTCGCGGGCGAGCACCAGTGCGGCAACCGAACCGGCAAGCCCTGCACCGACGATGATGGCGTCAAAGATATCTTCGGACATAAGAACTCCCTGTCAGCGGCAGAGCCGAAATACAGCCCTGCCTGAGTGGATCAACGCGCTAAAGCTGCGGTCAGCGCCGGAAGGATCTTCACGGCGTCGCCAACAATGCCGTAATCCGCGTACTGGAAGATCGGCGCATTTTTATCTTTATTGATGGCGAAAATGGTTTGCGACGCGTTAGCGCCAACCATGTGCTGGATCTGCCCGGAGATCCCCACAGCCAGGTACAGTTCAGGTTTCAGCATCAGGTTGGAGATACCGACATAGCGTTCGTGCTCCATCCATTTTTCGTTTTCTGCCACCGGACGAGAACAGGCCAACTCCGCACCTATCGCCTTGCAAAGCTGTTCTGCCAGCGCAATGTTCTCTTTGCTGCCAATACCGCGACCGACGCTGACCACCAGGCGGGCTTTGTCGAGATCGACGCTGTTGCTCTGGCGCGCCTGGGTTGCCGTGCGGGTAATCGCCACAGCCGGAGCCTGCCACTCCACGGTGTGCGTTTCGCCAGTACGTGACGCGTCTAGCTGAGCCGCATCGAACGTGCCGCTGCTGATGGTCAGTACCGCATACGGCGTGACAATGCGTTCTTCGCCAATCGCCAGACCACCGTAAACCATGTGTTTCACTGTCGCTTTACCGTCCTGTACGCTGACGGTGCTAGCATCGTTAGACACCGCCGCTTTAAGGCGATAACCCAGTTTTGCCGCCAGTAATTTGCCGCGACGGGTGTTTGGCAACAGCACCAGACCGTCTGCGCCGTGCTGGCGAATAGTGTCAGCCATGACACCGGCGTAATCTTCGATCATCCGATCGTCCGGTTTGCCGTTTAATTTCCAGACATGATTAGCGCCGAGCTGGATTGCCTGTGCGCCGTCGGCATCATTGAGGACAAAGGTGTTGATTTGATTAGCTAAAGCCTGCGCACCGTTCATCAGTTCCGGCAGACGAGAAGGGGTATCGCTGAATACCCAGACTTGAGAAAACGTGTTCATAGCATCCCCTGTAATTAAATGACTTTGCGAAGATTTTCAGCAAATGCGGCGATCTGTTCTTCGCCGTCGCCTTCAATCACGATGCGTTGACGCTCGCGCTGTTTCGGCGCGGCAACCTGTTGTTCAGACCAGGCTGCCTGTGCGTTAAAACCGATATCCGCCGCCGACCACACCTGAACCGGCTTTTTCGCCGCGCCGAGAATGGCTTTCATCGAAGGAATTTGTGGGGCGTTGATATCAGTGGAAACAGCAACAACCGCAGGCAGCGGAATGCTTAACGTTTCTGTTTCATCTTCCAGTTCGCGCTCAACGGTGAGGGTATCTGCCGTCAGGGAGAGGATTTTGCTGACGCCGTTAACGGCCGGAATATTGAGGATTTCGCCCACCAGCAACCCAACCTGCTGGGCATAAAGGTCAGAAGAACCATCGCCGCAGAGGATCAGATCAAAGCCAGCTTTCTGGGCAGCCGCAGCCAGTGCGGTTGCAGTTTGTTGCGGCAGTGCCTGCTCGAACTGATCATCAATCACTACAATCAGTTCATCCGGGCCGCGCGATAGCACATCTTTACGCCCTTTGGCGTTGGTCAGGGCTTTACCGCCCACACTTAAGGCCGTCACCTGCGCCTCTGCCGCCTGCTGTTTTAACTGGCAAGCCGCTTCAATAGCGTTCAGATCGTATTGGCTTATTTTGGCATCGGCTTTACTGAAGTCTAATGAACCATCAGCATTATTGATCGCAATATCCTGTTCATCAGGCACGCACTTATAGCAAGTAATAATCTTCATTGCATCTCCAGAAATCATGAAGGAAACGTCGTTCATATCGGTGGTGTTAATTACAGATATCACGCCCTTTAATTTGGAAATAAAACTTTAATCACCAATATTGAAAATGTCACACGCAGATAAATCCAACTTTCAATATTGTTAAGTTCCTCACCAATATTGAAAACACGGCGTAGAAAAAAGAAATTTTCAATATTGTTTTATGGATCACCAATATTGAAAGTCAGATGCTATTTTTTTACTCACAATCAAACATAATAAATTGATTAACAAGGAATATTTACATCAAAACACCTTGCTTTCACCCGATAGAAAAACGTGACTACCATCACAGAATACGGCTAACTGAATACCCATTATGAGTTAGCAATCAACGCGTTCACGAGGTTAATAATAATTATATTAAATGTTAACAAAAATAAAACAAACGGGAACGCAAAATAAATATTCGTTTTCACAGTGGAATTAACTCATGAAAGATGAAAAGAGAAAAACGGGAATAGAACCGAAGGTATTCTTTCCGCCGTTAATAATCGTTGGCATACTTTGCTGGCTTACAGTCAGAGATCTGGATGCGGCGAATGTCGTTATTAATGCCGTATTCAGTTACGTCACCAATGTATGGGGATGGGCATTTGAATGGTATATGGTGGTGATGCTTTTCGGCTGGTTCTGGCTGGTGTTTGGCCCGTATGCCAAAAAGCGTTTAGGTAACGAACCACCGGAATTTAGCACCGCCAGTTGGATCTTTATGATGTTCGCCTCCTGTACGTCTGCTGCCGTACTGTTCTGGGGCTCTATTGAGATCTACTACTACATCTCCACCCCGCCGTTTGGCTTAGAACCGAACTCGACAGGAGCGAAAGAGTTGGGGCTGGCTTACAGCTTGTTCCACTGGGGACCTCTGCCGTGGGCCACTTACAGCTTCCTTTCAGTCGCCTTCGCTTACTTCTTCTTTGTCCGCAAAATGGAAGTGATTCGCCCCAGCTCCACCCTGGTGCCGCTGGTAGGTGAAAAACACGCCAAAGGGTTGTTCGGCACTATCGTCGACAACTTCTATCTCGTCGCCTTGATCTTCGCGATGGGCACCAGTCTGGGCCTTGCCACGCCGCTGGTGACCGAGTGTATGCAATGGTTGTTTGGCATTCCGCATACCCTGCAACTGGACGCTATCATCATTACCTGCTGGATTATCCTCAACGCCATTTGCGTCGCCTGCGGTCTGCAAAAAGGGGTACGTATCGCCAGTGACGTGCGTAGTTACCTGAGCTTCCTGATGCTGGGTTGGGTGTTCATTGTCAGCGGTGCCAGCTTCATCATGAACTACTTCACCGATTCGGTGGGGATGTTGCTGATGTATCTGCCGCGCATGTTGTTCTATACCGATCCCATCGCTAAAGGCGGCTTCCCACAGGGCTGGACCGTGTTCTACTGGGCATGGTGGGTGATTTACGCTATCCAGATGAGTATCTTCCTCGCCCGTATCTCCCGTGGTCGTACCGTGCGTGAACTGTGCTTCGGCATGGTGCTGGGACTGACAGCGTCCACCTGGATCCTGTGGACCGTACTCGGCAGTAACACTCTGCTGTTGATGGATAAAAACATCATCAACATTCCGAACCTGATCGAACAGTACGGTGTGGCGCGCGCCATCATCGAAACCTGGGCCGCTCTGCCGCTCAGCACCGCCACCATGTGGGGCTTCTTCATTCTCTGCTTTATTGCCACCGTTACGCTGGTTAACGCCTGCTCTTATACCCTGGCGATGTCCACCTGCCGCGAAGTACGCGACGGCGAAGAACCGCCACTGCTGGTACGTATCGGCTGGTCAATCCTGGTTGGCATTATCGGCATCGTTCTGTTGGCGCTCGGCGGCCTGAAACCGATTCAAACCGCCATTATCGCCGGAGGATGCCCGCTGTTCTTCGTCAACATTATGGTGACGCTCTCCTTTATTAAAGACGCGAAACAGAACTGGAAAGATTAATTAACCCCCAAAATATCAAGAGGTTGAAAGATGGATTTTAATTTAAATGATGAGCAGGAACTGTTTGTCGCCGGTATACGTGAACTGATGGCCAGCGAAAACTGGGAGGCCTATTTTGCCGAGTGTGACCGTGACAGCGTCTACCCGGAACGTTTTGTCAAAGCACTGGCGGATATGGGTATCGATAGCCTGCTGATCCCGGAAGAGCACGGTGGTCTGGACGCGGGATTCGTCACGCTTGCCGCTGTGTGGATGGAACTGGGGCGTCTGGGAGCGCCAACCTACGTGCTGTACCAGTTGCCGGGCGGGTTTAACACCTTCCTGCGCGAAGGCACACAAGAGCAGATCGACAAGATTATGGCGTTCCGTGGCACGGGTAAGCAGATGTGGAACTCGGCGATTACTGAACCGGGCGCTGGCTCCGACGTGGGTAGCCTGAAAACGACTTATACCCGTAGAAATGGTAAGATTTATCTTAATGGTAGTAAGTGTTTTATTACCAGCAGCGCCTACACCCCGTACATCGTGGTGATGGCACGCGACGGGGCTTCTCCGGACAAACCTGTCTACACCGAATGGTTTGTTGATATGAGCAAACCGGGCATCAAAGTGACCAAACTTGAGAAGCTCGGTCTGCGTATGGATAGCTGCTGTGAAATCACCTTTGACGATGTAGAACTGGACGAGAAAGACATGTTCGGTCGGGAAGGTAACGGCTTTAACCGCGTCAAAGAAGAGTTCGACCACGAACGTTTCCTGGTAGCCCTGACCAACTACGGTACGGCAATGTGCGCCTTTGAAGATGCAGCGCGCTACGCCAATCAGCGCGTGCAGTTTGGCGAGGCAATTGGTCGTTTCCAGTTGATTCAGGAAAAATTCGCCCACATGGCGATCAAATTAAACTCCATGAAAAACATGCTGTATGAAGCAGCATGGAAAGCAGACAACGGCACCATCACCTCTGGCGATGCGGCGATGTGTAAATACTTCTGCGCCAATGCAGCGTTTGAAGTGGTGGATAGCGCAATGCAGGTGCTGGGCGGTGTCGGGATTGCGGGCAACCACCGCATCAGCCGCTTCTGGCGTGACCTGCGTGTAGACCGCGTTTCCGGGGGATCTGACGAAATGCAGATCCTGACGCTGGGTCGCGCGGTGCTGAAGCAATACCGCTAAGTCCGTGCGCTGCCTGATGCGACGCTTGCCGCGTCTTATCAGGCCTACGGTTGGCCGGATAAGGCGTTTACGCCGCATCCGGCAGTCATGCGCTACATAAATTTTTCAGGAGCTAATATGGATCATCTACCCATGCCGAAATTCGGACCGCTGGCCGGATTGCGCGTTGTCTTCTCCGGTATCGAAATCGCCGGACCGTTTGCCGGGCAAATGTTCGCAGAATGGGGTGCGGAAGTTATCTGGATCGAGAACGTCGCCTGGGCCGACACCATTCGCGTTCAACCGAACTACCCGCAGCTCTCCCGCCGCAATTTGCACGCGCTGTCGTTAAATATTTTCAAAGATGAAGGCCGCGAAGCGTTTCTGAAATTAATGGAAACCACCGATATCTTCATCGAAGCCAGTAAAGGCCCGGCCTTTGCCCGCCGTGGTATTACTGATGAAGTCCTGTGGCAGCACAACCCGAAACTGGTTATCGCTCACTTGTCCGGTTTTGGGCAGTACGGCACCGAGGAGTACACCAACCTTCCGGCCTATAACACCATCGCCCAGGCCTTCAGTGGTTACCTGATTCAGAACGGTGATGTTGACCAGCCAATGCCTGCTTTCCCGTATACCGCCGATTACTTCTCCGGCCTGACCGCCACCACGGCGGCGCTGGCGGCACTGCACAAAGTGCGTGAAACCGGTAAAGGCGAAAGTATCGACATCGCCATGTATGAAGTGATGCTGCGCATGGGTCAGTACTTCATGATGGATTACTTCAACGGCGGCGAAATGTGCCCGCGCATGACCAAAGGTAAAGATCCCTACTACGCCGGTTGCGGTCTGTACAAATGCGCTGATGGCTACATCGTTATGGAGCTGGTGGGTATTACTCAGATCGCAGAGTGCTTTAAAGATATTGGCCTTGCGCATCTGCTTGGTACGCCGGAAATCCCGGAAGGCACCCAGCTTATCCACCGTATCGAATGCCCTTACGGTCCGCTGGTAGAAGAGAAACTCGATGCCTGGCTGGCAGCACACACCATCGCGGAAGTAAAAGAACGCTTTGCCGAACTGAATATCGCCTGTGCCAAAGTACTGACCGTACCGGAACTGGAAAGCAATCCACAGTACGTCGCCCGTGAATCGATCACTCAGTGGCAAACGATGGATGGCCGCACCTGCAAAGGGCCGAACGTGATGCCGAAATTCAAAAATAATCCCGGACAAATCTGGCGCGGAATGCCCTCACACGGCATGGACACGGCAGCCATTTTGAAAAATATCGGCTACAGCGAAAACGACATTCAGGAGTTGGTCAGCAAAGGTCTGGCCAAAGTTGAGGACTAAACGCGTGGCGCCAGTTGGCTTGACTGACTAGCGCCCGCCAATAACAAACGAACAAAATGGATAGAGGTGCAATGGATATCATTGGCGGACAACATCTACGTCAAATGTGGGACGATCTGGCGGACGTTTACGGCCATAAAACGGCGCTGATTTGTGAGTCCAGCGGCGGAGTCGTTAACCGGTACAGTTATCTTCAGTTAAATCAGGAGATTAACCGCACGGCAAACCTGTTTTATACGCTGGGGATCCGCAAAGGCGACAAGGTCGCGCTGCATCTGGACAACTGCCCGGAATTTATCTTTTGCTGGTTCGGGCTGGCAAAAATTGGCGCGATTATGGTGCCGATTAACGCCCGCCTGCTACGCGAAGAGAGTGCGTGGATCCTGCAAAATAGCCAGGCGTGCCTGCTGGTGACCAGTGCGCAATTTTATCCTATGTATCAACAGATTCAGCAGGAAGATGCCACGCAGCTACGGCACATTTGCCTGACCGATGTGGCGCTTCCCGCTGATGATGGCGTCAGTTCGTTTACTCAACTGAAAGATCAACAACCTGCCACCTTGTGCTATGTGCCGCCGCTATCGACCGACGATACGGCGGAAATTCTCTTTACCTCCGGCACCACCTCCCGACCGAAAGGTGTGGTGATTACCCATTACAACCTGCGCTTCGCTGGATATTACTCCGCCTGGCAGTGCGCCCTGCGTGACGATGACGTCTACCTGACGGTGATGCCTGCGTTTCATATCGACTGCCAGTGTACAGCGGCGATGGCGGCGTTTTCTGCCGGAGCCACCTTTGTGCTGGTCGAGAAATACAGCGCCCGCGCCTTCTGGGGACAGGTACAGAAGTATAGTGCCACCGTCACCGAATGTATTCCGATGATGATCCGCACCTTGATGGTGCAACCGCCTTCTGCGAACGATCGACAACACTGCCTGCGGGAAGTGATGTTTTATCTCAACTTGTCGGAGCAGGAAAAAGACGCTTTTTGTGAACGCTTCGGCGTTCGCTTGCTGACGTCTTATGGGATGACGGAAACCATCGTCGGCATTATCGGCGATCGCCCCGGCGATAAGCGTCGCTGGCCGTCGATTGGTCGGGCGGGGTTTTGCTACGAAGCGGAAATCCGCGACGATCACAATCGTCCGCTCCCGGCAGGTGAGATCGGCGAAATTTGCATTAAAGGCGAACCAGGGAAAACCATCTTCAAAGAGTACTTTCTCAACCCGCAAGCCACTGCGAAAGTGCTGGAAGCCGATGGCTGGCTGCATACTGGCGATACCGGATACCGCGACGAAGAGGGCTTTTTTTATTTCGTCGATCGTCGCTGCAACATGATCAAACGCGGCGGAGAAAATGTCTCCTGCGTGGAGCTGGAAAATATTATCTCCGCCCATCCGAAAATTCAGGATATCGTGGTTGTTGGTATTAAAGATTCTATTCGCGATGAAGCCATTAAAGCGTTCGTGGTACTGAATGAAGGTGAAACATTGAGCGAAGAGGAATTTTTCCGCTTCTGCGAACAAAATATGGCGAAATTTAAAGTGCCATCTTATCTGGAGATCAGAAAAGATCTGCCACGTAATTGCTCGGGGAAAATAATCAGAAAGAATCTGAAATAAACATAATGGCAGGGAATTATCCTGCCAGCTAATAATCACGTTCTAAAAATAAATGCATTCTTTGCAGGGATGTTGTCGTCCCTGAAAAAAATAAAAATGGAGAAAAGGAATGAGTGAATCATTACATCTGACCCGCAATGGATCAATTCTGGAAATTACCCTTGATCGTCCAAAAGCAAATGCTATTGATGCAAAAACCAGCTTTGAGATGGGCGAAGTATTTCTTAATTTCCGTGACGATCCGCAATTGCGCGTCGCTATTATTACCGGAGCCGGAGAGAAATTCTTCTCTGCTGGCTGGGATTTAAAAGCGGCAGCAGAAGGCGAAGCGCCGGATGCTGATTTCGGGCCAGGCGGATTTGCTGGGTTAACCGAAATTTTCAATCTCGATAAACCGGTTATCGCAGCCGTGAACGGCTACGCCTTTGGCGGCGGCTTTGAACTGGCGCTGGCGGCAGATTTTATTGTTTGTGCCGATAACGCCAGCTTCGCCCTGCCGGAAGCCAAACTGGGTATTGTCCCGGACAGCGGCGGCGTGCTGCGTCTGCCGAAGATCCTGCCGCCTGCCATCGTCAATGAAATGGTAATGACTGGCAGAAGAATGGGCGCAGAAGAGGCGCAGCGTTGGGGGGTAGTCAACCGCGTGGTTAGCCAGGCGGAACTGATGGATAACGCCCGCGAACTGGCGCAGCAACTGGTTGACAGCGCCCCGCTGGCGATTGCGGCGCTGAAAGAGATCTACCGCACCACCAGCGAAATGCCAGTAGAAGAGGCATATCGCTATATTCGCAGCGGCGTGTTGAAACACTATCCATCAGTTCTGCATTCGGAAGATGCCATTGAAGGGCCGCTGGCGTTTGCCGAGAAGCGCGATCCGGTGTGGAAAGGGCGTTAACAACCGTGAGCTATTACGCCTTTGAGGGATTAATTCCGGTGGTTCACCCGACGGCGTTTGTCCATCCCAGTGCAGTACTGATTGGCGATGTGATTGTGGGAGCCGGTGTCTACATCGGCCCCCTCGCCTCGCTGCGCGGTGATTACGGACGACTGATTGTGCAAGCGGGAGCCAATATTCAGGATGGCTGCATCATGCACGGCTACAGCGATACTGACACCATTGTCGGGGAAAACGGTCATATCGGTCATGGCGCTATCCTGCATGGCTGTGTGATCGGTCGTGATGCATTGGTCGGGATGAACAGCGTGATCATGGATGGTGCGGTCATTGGCGATGAGAGCATTGTTGCCGCCATGAGCTTTGTCAAAGCAGGTTTTTGCGGCGAGAAACGCCAGTTGTTGATGGGCACGCCAGCCCGTGCGGTGCGCAGCGTCAGCGATGACGAGTTGCACTGGAAGCAATTGAACACTAAAGAGTATCAGGATCTTGTCGGGCGTTGCCATGCAGCGTTACATGAAACGCAACCGTTGAGGCAAATGGAGGAAAATCGTCCCCGTTTGCAGGGGACGACGGATGTGACGCCAAAACGGTAACATCGTCGGATGCGGCGTAAACGCCTTATCCGACCTGGCTGGAGAGCAACCGTAGGCCGGATAAGATGCGCCAGCATCGCATCCGGCAACCAGGCCGCGCGGTATCAACGAAATTAAATTAACGACGCATACTCTTCGACAACATCATCTGCCACTTCTGCTCTCGGTTAAGTTCCGTGAGCGGAACGGCAGGAATACGTGGCGTCTTTCTTACGCCGACTAATTTTTCCCGACTGTTATTACGCAGGCGCGCGTAAATTTGCTCATCGATATCGACCACTTTAACCAGTCGCTGACACTGACATCCCCGCCCTTCCAGCTTATTAGGGATCATCTTAACTTCGCAGCTTATTTCTGCGACTTCCGACAGAATATAAGTCAGGGTATTAATCGCCTTGCTGTGTTCAATATCGAAATGAATAGAGATCTCTCTTGCTATCACCCAACGATTTTCAGCCATCATCCATTCGGCGATTAACAAATAGAGTGGTTTTTCAACATATCCTTCACACATACGAACTCCAGTTTCACAAATTAAAAGTCTGGCTATGACTCGTTTTGAAGCAATCAAACAAGGCCATATTAAAATTGTGGATATATCGATAGTATGCAACTTCCCTGGCAATAAGTGTGAGCTAAATCCTGCTTACATCATCAAAAATAGAGTTTCCAGGAAAGATTGTCCTTACTGGTAAAAAAAACGGTTCTCATCAGAGAACCGTATTAGTTATTCGATCAAATTGGCGGATAAAAAATATCTGCCATGACACGCTATTATTTGATCTGCGCGTGCATTTCCTGTACCGAAATAACTTTTTCGGTCGCATCGGCATTCAGTGCCATCGCAGTAGCAAAACCGCCGTTCAGGGTGGTGTCGTAATGCACTTTATATTGCAGCGCGCTGCGACGAATCACACGGGAGTCTTCAATCGCGCGACGACCTGACGTGGTGTTGATGATGTAGGTATATTCGCCATTCTTGATACGATCCTGAATGTGCGGACGACCTTCATGCACCTTGTTCACCAGACGCGGATTAATACCCGCTTCACCCAGCACAATCGCCGTGCCGTGGGTCGCATCCAGCTCGAAGCCCTGTTTCAGCAGTTTTGCCGCCAGATCAACCACGCGTTCTTTGTCGCCTTCACGCACGGAGAGCAGCGCACGGCCCTGTTTCTTCATGGTGGAGTTACTGCCCAGTTGCGCTTTAGCAAACGCTTCAGCGAAGGTACGACCAACGCCCATCACTTCCCCGGTAGAGCGCATTTCTGGCCCTAACAGCGGGTCAACGCCGGGGAATTTGTTGAACGGCAACACCACTTCTTTTACCGAGTAGTACGGCGGAATAACCTCTTTGGTTACGCCCTGCTCAGCCAGCGATTTCCCTGCCATGACGCGCGCCGCCACTTTCGCCAGCGGAACACCGGTGGCTTTGGAGACGAACGGAACGGTACGCGCCGCACGCGGGTTAACTTCAATCAGGTAAACTTCGTTGTTTTTCACTGCAAACTGCACGTTCATCAGACCGCGCACCTGCAATTCGAAGGCCAGTTTCTGCACCTGCTGGCGCATCACATCCTGAATTTCCTGACTTAAGGTGTACGCCGGCAGCGAACATGCGGAGTCGCCGGAGTGCACGCCCGCCTGCTCGATGTGCTCCATGATGCCGCCAATCAGCACCATTTCGCCGTCGCAGATGGCGTCAACATCCACTTCTACCGCGTCGTCGAGGAAGTGATCCAGCAGCACCGGCGCATCGTTAGAGACACTCACCGCCGTCTGGAAGTAACGGCGCAGGTCGGCTTCATCGTAGACGATTTCCATCGCCCGACCGCCGAGAACGTAAGATGGGCGCACCACCAGCGGGTAGCCAATCTCTTTCGCCTTCTCAACCGCCATTTCAATAGCCGTAACGGTGGCGTTAGCCGGTTGTTTCAGTTTCAGACGGTCAACCGCGTGCTGGAAGCGTTCACGGTCTTCCGCGCGGTCGATGGCATCCGGGCTGGTGCCGATAACCGGCACGCCAGCGGCTTCCAGTGCGCGCGCCAGTTTCAGCGGGGTCTGACCGCCATACTGAACGATAACGCCTTTCGGCTTCTCAATACGCACGATTTCCAGCACATCTTCCAGGGTTACCGGCTCGAAGTAGAGGCGGTCGGAAGTGTCGTAGTCGGTGGAGACGGTTTCCGGGTTACAGTTAACCATAATGGTTTCGTAACCGTCTTCGCGCAGCGCCAGCGAGGCGTGTACGCAGCAGTAGTCGAATTCGATACCCTGGCCGATACGGTTCGGGCCGCCGCCGAGCACCATGATTTTTTCACGGTCAGTAGACGGATTCGCTTCGCACTCTTCTTCATAAGTGGAGTACATGTAAGCGGTGTCGGTGGCGAACTCTGCCGCACAGGTATCCACACGTTTGTAGACCGGATGCAGGTCATACTGGTCGCGCAGCTTACGGATTTCCGCTTCGCGCACACCCGCCAGTTTTGCCAGACGCGCATCGGCAAAGCCTTTGCGTTTCAACTGGCGCAGGAAGTCAGCGTTCAGGCCAGTGATGCCCACTTCCGCCACTTTCTCTTCCAGACGCACCAGCTCTTCGATTTGCACCAGGAACCAGCGGTCAATGTTGGTCAGGTTGAAAACGCCGTCTACAGACAGACCCGCGCGGAAAGCATCGGCGATGTACCAGATACGCTCAGCGCCTGCATCTTTCAGTTCGCGACGGATTTTGGTCAGGGCTTCCGGGTCGTCGAGGCTCACTTTCGGGTCGAAGCCAGTCGCGCCCACTTCCAGGCCGCGCAGGGCTTTTTGCAAAGACTCCTGCTGCGTGCGACCAATCGCCATCACTTCGCCAACCGATTTCATCTGAGTGGTCAGACGGTCGTTAGCGCCAGCGAATTTCTCGAAGTTAAAGCGAGGAATTTTGGTGACCACGTAGTCGATGGACGGTTCGAAGGAGGCCGGTGTACGCCCGCCGGTGATGTCGTTCATCAGTTCGTCGAGGGTGTAACCCACCGCCAGCTTCGCCGCCACTTTGGCAATCGGGAAGCCGGTGGCTTTCGATGCCAGCGCCGAAGAACGCGACACACGCGGGTTCATTTCGATAACAATCAGGCGACCGTTTTTCGGGTTAACCGCAAACTGAACGTTGGAACCGCCAGTTTCAACGCCAATTTCACGCAGTACCGCCATCGAGGCGTTACGCATGATTTGATATTCTTTGTCGGTCAGCGTCTGGGCTGGCGCCACGGTAATGGAGTCACCGGTGTGGATGCCCATCGCATCGAAGTTTTCGATAGAGCAGACGATGATGCAGTTGTCGTTTTTATCACGCACCACTTCCATCTCGTACTCTTTCCAGCCGATCAGCGACTCATCAATCAGCAGCTCTTTGGTCGGGGAGAGATCCAGACCACGGGCGCAAATCTCTTCAAACTCTTCGCGGTTATAGGCGATACCGCCACCGCTGCCGCCCATAGTAAAGCTAGGTCGAATGATGCACGGGAAGCCAACTTCAGCGGCAACCGCCAGCGCCTCTTCCATAGTATGTGCGATACCAGAACGCGCGGTTTCGAGGCCGATTTTCTTCATCGCCACGTCGAAACGGCGGCGGTCTTCTGCTTTATCAATCGCGTCGGCGGTAGCACCAATCATGGTCACACCGAACTCTTCCAGCACGCCCTGACGCTCAAGCTCCAGCGCGCAGTTCAGCGCCGTCTGACCGCCCATCGTTGGCAGCACCGCGTCCGGGCGCTCTTTTTCAATAATCTTGCGTACCACTTCCCAGTGAATCGGCTCGATGTAGGTCGCATCAGCCATTTCCGGGTCGGTCATGATGGTCGCCGGGTTGGAGTTCACCAGAATGACGCGATAACCCTCTTCACGCAGGGCTTTACATGCTTGCGCGCCAGAGTAATCAAACTCACACGCCTGACCGATAACAATCGGGCCCGCACCCAGAATCAGGATACTTTTTATATCTGTACGTTTTGGCATGGCTCTTTTACTCCTGATTACTTAGCGGTTTTACGGTACTGCTCAATTAACTCGATAAAGTGGTCGAACAACGGCGCTGCATCGTGTGGCCCAGGGCTGGCTTCAGGGTGTCCCTGGAAGCTGAACGCCGGTTTATCGGTGCGATGAATCCCTTGTAACGTACCGTCGAACAGGGATTTATGCGTGACACGCAGGTTTGCAGGTAATGTTGCTTCATCCACCGCAAAACCGTGGTTCTGGGCGGTGATCATCACCACGTTTTTCTCCACATCTTTAACCGGATGGTTGCCGCCGTGGTGACCAAATTTCATTTTGATGGTCTTCGCACCACTTGCCAGCGCCAGCAGCTGATGGCCGAGGCAGATGCCGAATACCGGAATATCTGTTTCGAGGAATTTCTGGATGGCGGTAATGGCGTAATCGCACGGTGCCGGGTCGCCAGGACCGTTGGAGAGGAAGATACCGTCCGGGTTCATTTTCAGCACATCTTCCGCAGAAGTTTGCGCCGGAACGATGGTCAGGCGACAGCCTCTGTCCACCAGCATCCGCAGGATGTTGCGCTTGGCACCAAAATCGTAAGCCACGACGTGGAACGGCAGCTCGTCTTCTTTTTTCGCTTCTGGCAGGCCGCCGGTCAGCGTCCAGCTCCCTTGTGTCCAGCTATAGGCTTCTGCGGTAGTCACTTCTTTTGCCAGATCCATACCATTGAGGCCTGGGAACGCGCGGGCTTTTTCTAACGCCAGCGCCGCATCCGGGTTGTCGCCCGCGATGATGCAGCCGTTCTGTGCGCCTTTCTCGCGCAGTAAACGCGTCAGCTTACGGGTATCGATATCGGCAATCGCTACGATGTTATGGCGCTTCAGGTAAGAAGAGAGGTCTTCGGTATTACGGAAGTTGCTGGCAATCAGCGGCAGGTCACGAATCACCAGACCTTGAGCATGTACCTGAGAAGATTCTTCATCGGCGTCATTAGTGCCGACATTGCCAATATGGGGATAAGTAAGAGTAACGATTTGACGAGAATAGGAAGGATCAGTGAGGATTTCTTGATAACCGGTCATTGAAGTATTGAAAACGACTTCCCCAACCGCCGAACCTGTTGCCCCTATGGCCCGACCGTGAAACTGGGTTCCGTCTTCCAGAACCAATAGCGCTGACTTAATCAAAACACCCTCCAGAGAATATTCACTCACTTTATTTGCATATTAATTCACAATGATGCGATGAATCAATGCAAATCTGCTTACCGACGAATTTCTGGCAAACGGCGGCATTCTGGAGATATGGGAGCTAAAAGTCAACTCAACAGCGGGATTTATTATATAATTTTATGCCTCATGCCTGTTTTACGGGCACTAACCGACAAAAACACCATCTAACAAGGTCTAGAAAACGCTTGCGCAGCGAGAAGAATATGTAAATGCAAAAACCGGAGAAGAAAAGTAGACCAGATGGTCAAAATTTACATTAAAACAACAATTATCAGCCACAAAACACTTACTTTCTCACTCATTAGTAAAAAACCATCACCAAACAACAAAAATAACAGGCCTTAAAAATAAAGACCTGTAAAATCATTAGATTAAATAAGTTATTTTTTCGTCATTGACAGTATTTTATAACTATAAACTGTTGAGATTAAGCACATCTCGCATATCAAAAAGACCACTTTTCTTGCTATTAAGCCACAAAGCCGATCTTACCGCACCGTTGGCAAAAGTCATACGGCTGGAAGCCTTATGGGTAATCTCCAGACGCTCACCAATATCGGCAAACATCGCAGTATGCTCGCCCACAATGTCTCCGGCGCGGACGGTGGCAAAACCTATCGTTCCGGGAACGCGTTCACCGGTATGCCCTTCGCGGCTGTAAACGGCACAATCTTTCAGATCTTTATCCAACGCATGGGCAATCGCTTCCCCCATCGCCAGCGCGGTGCCTGACGGCGCATCGACTTTATGTCGATGATGAGCCTCGATAATTTCGATATCAGTGTAGTCACCCATTACCTGAGCCGCTTTCTCCAGCAACTTAAGCATGACGTTGACACCGACGCTAAAGTTGGCGGCAAAGACAATCGCAATATCTTCGGCGGCATTACGAATCGCCTGTTTGCCTGCTTCGTCAAAACCCGTAGTGCCGATCACCATTCCTTTGCCGTGTTGGCGACAAAAGGCCAGATGATTCAGCGTGCCTTCCGGACGAGTAAAATCGATAAATACATCAAAATCATCTTTTACAGCATCAAGGCTGCTTTGTACGATAACGCCGGTTTTCCCGGCACCGGCCAGTTCGCCAGCATCGCTGCCCAGTAAAGAAGATCCTTCGCGTTCCAGCGCCGCGCCAAGCTGCACGCCCTCTAATGCCAACGCCGCCTGAATCAACTGGCGGCCCATTCGCCCCCCGGCTCCCGCGATGGCAACGCGGATGTTTGCATCATGCATAGCTATTCTCTTTTGTTAATTTGTATAGACCGTTTTCAGAGTAACCAGCGCATCGCTACGCCGCCAGCCAAAAACGCTGATAATTAGAAATTAATGATAAACAGGGAGGGATATCAGTGAAAGGCATGAGTCAGTGAATGACTACATGCCGATAACATGTGACTGGTTACGGCGCCAGCGCCAGCACCTCCGCCACCCACTGCTGGAAACCTTTCACATCCAGATCCAGCGCAACCTGAACATTTGCCGGTTTATCCAGCCGACCGTCAATATCGACGACTGTCGTACCTGCAGTAAATTCACCCTGCGTTTCTACCGCCACAAAACACGGCTTGAGAGTGAACAAGTCCGGGCGCACCAGCCACGCGATGGCACAGAGATCGTGCATTCGCAAGCCACTTTGCATACTGCCGCTGCGGTAGTGGCTAAACAGTGCATGAAGCATTTTTCCGGTGCGATTCAATTCCGGCAGTGTGGTGAGGTATTCGGGAGTTAGCATCGCCTGATTGGTAACGTCCAGGCCACACATCACAATCTCCAGCCCGCTCTGGAAGACCTGGGCTGCCGCTTCGGGATCAATAGCAATATTAAACTCGGCATTTGGCGTGAAATTGCCACGACCGGCAGAACCACCCATGATGACCAGACGACGAATATGTGGTTTGCATTCCGGGCACTGTGAAAGCAATAGCGCGATATTCGTCAACGGGCCGATCGCCACCAACGTAATCGGTTCTGGCGCGCACATTAGCGCATCACGAATCGCCAGAAACGCCGGTTTCTCCAGTGGTTTCCGATTGTGCTCAACGAAGTCATAACCTTCCATGCCGGATTCGCCATGAACATAAGACGCATCACGCGGTGCGCGAACTAGCGGTGTTGCCGCCCCCTGGGCGAGTGGGATATCCGCATTCCAGAAATGCAGCAATTGCAGCGCATTTCGGGTAGTTTTATGCACCGAGACATTGCCTCCGACAGTCGTCATCAGTTGGAGATCGAGTTGTGGGGCAAAGATCGCGGCAGCAATCGCTGCGGCATCGTCGATACCTGGATCGGTATCCAAAAAAATCGGCAAGCGCATGTTTTCTCCATAAAAAATGCCGGTAACGAGACCGGCATTTTCGCATAACTTAGGCTGCTAATGACTTAATCAACTTCACGAATATCGACACGCAGCTCTTTCGGTACTTCGAAAACAATGTTTTCTTCACGGCCTTCCAGCGGTATGGCTTCGCCACCGCCCAGCTGCTGTAAACGTGCGACTACGTTCTGTACCAGAATATCCGGAGCTGATGCGCCAGCGGTCACACCGACGCATTTCGCTTCTTTTACCCACTCTTCCTGGATATCTGCCGCATCGTCAATTAAAAACGCGCGTTTGCCCATACGCTGTGCCAGTTCCGCCAGACGGTTGGAGTTAGAGGAGTTTTTCGAACCGACCACCAACACAACTTCCGCCTGCTCTGCCAGGGCGCGTACCGCTTCCTGACGGTTGGTAGTGGCGTAGCAGATATCATCTTTGCGCGGCCCGACAATTTTCGGGAAGCGTTTACGCAGCGCGTCGATAACATCAGAAGTGTCATCTACCGACAGTGTAGTCTGGGTCATAAAAGAGAGCTTCTCTTCGTTTTTGACCGTCAGTTTCCACACATCGTCTGGCGATTCGACCAGATACATTCCCCCTTCCGGGTTGCTGTACTGACCCATTGTCCCTTCCACTTCCGGGTGCCCGGCGTGACCGATGAGAATAGATTCTTCGCCACGACGGCTGGCGCGGGCGACTTCCATATGCACTTTGGTCACCAACGGACAGGTGGCATCAAACACCGTCAAATCGCGGCTTTTTGCTTCGTTACGTACCGCCTGAGAAACACCGTGTGCGGAGAAAATCAGGATCGCGCCGTCCGGTACTTCGCTAATCTGCTCAATAAAGATAGCCCCACGCTCACGCAAGCTATCGACCACATAGCGGTTATGTACCACTTCGTGACGGACATATATCGGTGCGCCGTAAATGGCCAGCGCGTTTTCAACAATGCTGATAGCGCGGTCTACCCCGGCACAAAAACCACGCGGGTTGGCCAACAGGATCTGCATGTTACGCCTCCAGTGCCGGATCGATTTCCAGCACTTCAATATCAAAATGAACGGTCTGCCCGGCCAGCGGATGGTTGAAATCAACGGTAATGGAGTCGCCGTTAATTTCGCGGATCACGCCAGGCATCTCACTGCCATCCATTGCGGTAAAAAGCATAATTGCGCCAATTTCTGGCTCGCCTGCATCCATAAACTCACGGCGGGAGAAGTACTGAATCAGGTCCGGTGACGGCACGCCAAACGCCGCATCTGGCTCCAGCGAGAAGGTGGTTTTATCGCCCACTTTCAGCCCCAGCAGATGTTGCTCCAGCCCTTCAGAAAGAGAAGCATCACCCAGGCGGAACAGCGCCGGTTTACCGTTGTTGCGGGTAGACTCGGCGGTGGTGCCATCGTCGAGTTTTAGCGTGAAGTGCACCAGGACGGCGCTATTGCTCTGTACAGATTCAGACATGCAGGTTTGCTCTTGTATTTGAGGATTTTTGCCGGATGCGGCCTACGATTTCGCAGCAATCGGTAGGCTGCATCCGGCAGGTTTTATTATTGTTTTTTCGCTTTCGAAGGCAAAAAACCTTCCAGCACAATCAATGCCGCACCGACACAGATTGCAGTATCGGCGAGGTTGAAGGTGGCGAAATGCCAGTCGCCGACGTAGAAGTCGATCATATCGACCACAAAGCCGTGCCACAGACGGTCGAACAGGTTGCCCAGTGCGCCGCCAATAATCAGCGCGTAAGCGATATTGTTTAGCTTTTGCGTAGCCTTCGAGCGATACATCATCACCGTCAGGATCACACTAATACCAATCGCAATACCGGCAAAGAACCAACGCTGCCAGCCGCCGCTATCGGCAAGGAAACTAAACGCTGCGCCATAGTTACGCGCATAATGCAGATTAAGCGACGGGAACAGCGGAACCGTATCCCCCAGAGCAAAGTTCTGGAGGATCAGGTATTTGCTGCCCAGATCGATAATCAGCACGACCACTACCAGCCACAGCCAGCGTAGCCCTGTTGAACAGATCGATTGACTCATCAGGCAAACTTACGTTTTTCACCGTCACCGGCGACGTTGCTGACACAGCGGCCGCAGATTTCTGCGTGTTCCGCCACCTTGCCGACATCCTGGGTGTAGTGCCAGCAGCGTGGGCACTTATCACCTTCGGCTTTACTCAACGCGACTTTCAGCCCTTTGAGTACTTCGCTCTGCTGCGCATCAGCAGGTGCGTCGTTATAGTCTGCAACGGCAGCGCCAGAGGTCAACAGGACAAATCGTAATTCATCACCCAGCGCGGTCAGCTTCGCCGCCAGTTCCGGTTCTGCGTACAGCGTTACCGCCGCTTCCAGCGAGCCACCCACTTTCTTGTCGGCACGTGCCTGCTCGATGACTTTGTTCACTTCGCCACGCACTTTCAGCAGCTCGTCCCAGAACGCATCGTTCATCGCTTCGCTGTCTGCCAGACCAAACAGGCCTTCGTACCACTCACCGGTGAAGACGTATTTTTCACGTTCGCCCGGCAGGTAGCCCCACACTTCATCAGCGGTGAAGGAGAGGATCGGCGCCATCCAGCGAACCAGCGCTTCTGCGATGTGATACAGCGCAGTCTGGCAGCTACGACGCGCAACGCTATCCGCTTTCGCGGTGTACTGACGGTCTTTGATGATGTCGAGGTAGAAGGAACCCATCTCAACGGAACAGAAGCGCATCAAACGTTGTACCACTTCGTGGAAATCGTATGCTTCGTACGCCTTGATGATGTCTTCCTGAGCCGCTTTCGCACAACCCACGGCCCATCTGTCCAGTACCACCATCTCTTCCGGTTTCACCATATCTTTTGCCGGATCGAAACCATTGAGGTTTGCCAGCAGGAAGCGTGCGGTGTTACGGATACGACGATAGCTGTCAGCAGCACGTTTCAGGATCTCGTCAGAAACGGCCATTTCGCCGGTGTAGTCGGTTGATGCCACCCACAGACGCAGAATATCCGCGCCCAGTTTGTTCATCACATCCTGCGGCGAAACAGTGTTGCCGATGGATTTAGACATCTTGCGACCCTGACCATCCACGGTAAAGCCGTGGGTCAGTACCTGACGATACGGCGCTTTGCCCTTCATCGCGGTGGAGATCATCAGGGAAGACATGAACCAGCCACGGTGCTGGTCTGAACCTTCCAGATACATATCCGCTGCGTGACCGGCAAATTCCGGACGCACGTCAACAACGGAAGAGTGGGTAGATCCGGAGTCAAACCACACGTCCAGCGTATCCGGCACTTTCACGTACTGGTCAGCTTCGTCGCCGAGGATTTCTTTCGCATCGAGATCCCACCACGCCTGGATGCCGTCAACTTCAACGCGTTTAGCGACTTCTTCCATCAGTTCGAGGGTACGCGGATGCAGCTCTTCAGTGTCTTTGTGCACGAACAGCGACATCGGTACGCCCCAGGTACGCTGACGGGAGATACACCAGTCAGGACGGTTAGCGACCATCGACTCGATACGCGCCTGACCCCAGTCCGGGATCCACTGCACGCCTTTGATCTCTTTCAGTGACTGCGCACGCAGACCTTTCTGATCCATGCTGACGAACCACTGCGGGGTTGCGCGGAAGATGATCGGCGTTTTGTGGCGCCAGCAGCACGGATAGCTGTGCTGCATTTTCTCAACGTGCAGCAGCGCGCCTTTTTCCTGTAGCAGCGCAACGACGATATCGTTCGCTTTAAAGACGTTCACACCATCCAGAGTCGGGTAAGTACCCGGCAGATAAGTGCCGTCCGGGCCAACCGGGTTAGCGGTTTCCAGGCCATATTTCTGCCCAATCACATAGTCGTCCGGGCCGTGGCCAGGCGCGGTGTGAACAGCCCCCGTACCGGCATCCAGCGTAACGTGATCGCCGAGGATTGCCGGAACGTCGAAGCCCATAAACGGATGGGTAAAGCGCAGCAGTTCCAGCTCCGCACCTTTTACCGTGCCGAGAATGGTGTAATCGGTCACGCCGATACGCTGCATTACGCTTTCAACCAGATCTTTCGCCAGAATCACGGCCTGACCGTCGATCTGCACCAGCGCATAGTCGAAATCAGGTGCAATAGAGATTGCGCGGTTGGCAGGCAGAGTCCACGGCGTGGTGGTCCAGATTACCAGCGAGATTGGGCCGTTAACGTTGCTTACGGCAAATTTTGCTTTCAGTGCATCCTGATCGACTGCCTGGAAAGCAACGTCGATGGACGGAGAAGTTTTGTCGTAATACTCAACTTCCGCTTCCGCCAGCGCAGAACGGCAGTCAACGCACCAGTGAACTGGCTTCGCGCCTTTGTGCAGGTGACCATTGCCGATGATTTTGCCCAGCGCGCGGATGATATTGGCTTCAGTTTTGAAGTCCATGGTCAGGTACGGGTGCGACCAGTCGCCCAGCACGCCCAGACGGATAAAGTCTTTGCGTTGACCGTCAACCTGGGTCGCCGCGTATTCGCGGCACTTGGCGCGGAACTCGGCGGCGGTGAATTTCTCACCCGGCTTACCGTATTCTTGCTCTACTTTCAGCTCGATCGGCAGACCGTGACAGTCCCAGCCAGGCACATATGGCGAGTCATAACCGGAAAGCCCTTTGGACTTGATGATTATGTCTTTCAGAATCTTGTTAACCGAGTGACCAATATGAATGCTGCCATTCGCATATGGAGGGCCATCATGCAGAATGAAGGTTTTTTTGCCTTTTTTAGCCGCACGAATGATGCCGTACAGATCATCATCAGTCCAACGCGCCAGCATTCCCGGTTCGCGCTTGGCGAGATCGCCACGCATCGGGAACCCTGTTTCCGGCAAATTCAGGGTTGATTTATAGTCACTCATCAGATTCTCGGTTCCGTATTTCGGTTTGATTACATAACAGGCTTAAGCCGGTTTTGTTAGCCCAAAAAATTCGCGGGCGGTTAATTCATCACGCGCAATCTGCGCCTTCAGTTCGTCCAGCGACGCAAATCGCTGCTCACTGCGTATTTTTTTACGCAGCACTACTTGTATATGGCGACCGTACAGGTCCATTGCAACATCTAACAAATGCACTTCCAGCTGCTGGCGGATACCTGCAACCGTTGGGCGCGTGCCGATGTTTGCAACGCCGGGTAACGGCTTTTCACCGAGGCCCAGCACTTCCACCGCATAAACCCCTTTCACCGGGGAGACCTGACGGCGTAGCGGTACATTTGCCGTCGGGAAACCAATGGTGCGCCCTAACTCATCACCGTGGACAACGCGCCCGGAGATGGCAAACGGGTGCCCCAATAAACTTTCCGCCAGAGCAAGGTTGTCATCTGCCAATGCCTGACGCACAGCGGTACTGCTGATACGCACGCCGCCTTCGCAAAAAGTTTGCGTACTGGTGATGTCGAAGCCGTATTCCGCGCCAGCTTTCTGTAATAACAAGAAATCACCTTCACGACCAGCGCCAAAGCGGAAATCATCACCAACAGCCAGAAATTTTACCCGCAAATGCTTTACCAGTAGATCGCTGATAAAGTTTTGCGCCGTCAGCGCCGCAAAACGCCTGTCGAAACGCACGCACAGCACATACTCCACGCCGCACTCTGCGAGGTAACGCAGTTTTTCCCGCAGTCGGGTCAGGCGTGCCGGGGCTTTATCGGTAGCAAACAGTTCCAGCGGTTGAGGCTCAAAAAGCATCACCATCACCGGTAAGTTGCGCTTGCGCCCTTCTTCCTGCAACCCCTGCAACAGCGCGCGATGACCGCGATGCACGCCGTCGAAATTACCAATAGTCAGCACACACCCTTCTTGCGGGGCCTGGCTGAGATTATGTATGCCGCGTATCAGCTTCATGTCTGGCTCAAAACAGTGAAAATCGTCCGAGTATACCTTGTACAGCGGTCAAGGTTAACCGGCGATTGAGTACTGAAATCAGAAAGAAGTGGCTTTTCATTGCCATGGCGCAAATCACGGTAAGAAACTAACGACCTGCTGCAATTTTATCGCGGAAAAGCTGTATTCACACCACGCAAGCTGGTAGAATCCTGCGCCATCACTACGTAACGAGCGCCGCCATATTAACGGCGCTTATTTGCACAAATCCATTGACAAAAGAAGGCTAAAAGGGCATATTCCTCGGCCTTTGAATTGTCCATATAGAACACATTTGGGAGTTGGACCTTGGCTAATATCAAATCAGCTAAGAAGCGCGCCATTCAGTCTGAAAAGGCTCGTAAGCACAACGCAAGCCGTCGCTCTATGATGCGTACTTTCATCAAGAAAGTATACGCAGCTATCGAAGCTGGCGACAAAGCTGCTGCACTGAAAGCATTTAACGAAATGCAACCGATCGTGGACCGTCAGGCTGCTAAAGGTCTGATCCACAAAAACAAAGCTGCACGTCATAAGGCTAACCTGACTGCGCAGATCAACAAACTGGCTTAATCGCCTTTTGTTGTCAGCTTTGTAAAAAAACCCGCGTAAGCGGGTTTTTTTATGTCTCCAGCAGGCCAAAACTGCAGCCTGCAAAGTACGAATGGTTATTTCGCGGCTGGCGTAAACAGCGCAGAGTAATCAGCATTGCAAATACGCTGTACCGCAGGGTGTTGAATCATCCTTTCGGCAAAAATCGCATGGTACTCTTCCATGACATTCTCAACTCGCCCAATCTCCACAACCGAGTTATCATTATAAAAATCATTGGCATACAGCGAAGGTGCAACGAAAATAGCGTTATGCGTCGCCCCAAAGGCTTTCATCAACGCCGCATCATCAAACTCCCCCAGAATTTCAACGTTTAAGCCCTGAGAGTTAAACCAGTTTAATAGCTTGCGTCCCAACATTGAGCGACGCCCCGGAATAAGTAAACGACGCTCTTCCAGACAGGCAGGAAACGGCTTTTCCGGCAGCGGGTTAGTGCACCAGAAACTGACGCCACACTCGCCAATTTTCATGGAAAACAGCCCTTCTTGTTGGGTGGAGTCGATCGGACAGTCAGAGATGATCATATCCAGCTTATGCTGACTCAACTGCTCTAACAGCATCTCGTGCGTCGATTCGAAACAGCGTAGATGAATCTGCTCGTCTTCTACAACTGCGGCATCCAGAACACTGCTGACCAGGCGTTTGGAAAGGGCATCAGCCACACCAACATCAAACAATAAGTTGGACTCTTTGCGATAGTTGACGATATCCAGCATTTCCTGGCTTAGCGTGAACATTTTATCGGCATAGCGATAGACCAGTTCCCCCAGTTCACTGGGTTCCAGACCGCGTCCTTTACGCTTAAATAATTTCCCTTGCAGGCGCTCTTCCAGCGCCCGGATCTGTCCGGTAATGGTTTGTGGTGTTAAATAAAGCGCCTCCGCTGCGCCAACCACAGAGCCTTCTTTGTAGACATGCCAGAAGTAATACAAGTGGTTGTAATTGATATGAGACATGCTCATTTCTCTCCCTGATAAGAATGAAAAGGGAGCCATTTATGGCTCCCCGGAACATCGTCCAGTCAAACTGATGGACGTAAGCGAATGCGTAACCAGCTATATCCAATTACCGCCGAAGAGATTGAGCCAACCAGAATGCCCAATTTCGCCCAGTTAATCAGTTCTGGATCTACGCTACCAAAGGCCAGGCTGGCGATAAAGATAGACATAGTAAAACCGATACCACACAGGATACCAACCGCCATAATTTGCTGATAAGTGGTTCCCTCCGGCAAATGCGCCAGTTTCAAACGCAGCGCCAGCCAGCAGAACAAACTAATACCCAACGGCTTGCCAATCAGCAAACCGGCGATGATCCCTAATGGCAGGATGGAGGTCAGGCCATCCAGCGTCACGCCTTGCAGAGAAACGCCGGCATTGGCAAAAGCAAACAGCGGCAAAATCAGATAAGCCACCCACGGATGCAATACATGCTCCAGGCGCTTCGCCGGAGAACGGCCATGCTTCTCTTTCAATGGAATAAAGAAACCGACAATGACGCCTGCCAGCGTTGCGTGGACGCCTGATTTCAACACTGCAGTCCACAACACCACGCCGACCAGAATATAAACTCCCGTACGGCGAACACCACAAATGTTCAGCACCGCGAGCACCGCAATTGCTACCGCTGCAACGCCAAGAGAGGCCATCGACAAGTCATTAGTGTAAAACAAGGCGATGATAATGATGGCTCCAAGATCGTCGATAATAGCCAGTGCCATCAAAAAGATCTTCAGTGCTAACGGTACACGGCTTCCCAATAACGCCAGGACACCGAGGGCAAAGGCAATATCAGTCGCCGCCGGGATTGCCCACCCTTCACGAGTGATAGGATCGGCGTAGTTAAAGGCCAAATAGAGCAATGCCGGGACAATCATCCCGCCGATTGCGGCAATAACCGGAAACGCAGCCTGGCGTAAACTGGCCAGCGATCCTTGCATCAGCTCGCGTTTAACTTCCAGACCAACTAACAGGAAAAATATCGCCATTAGCGCGTCATTTATCCATAACAGCATGTTTTTATTGATTTCAAGAGAACCTACCCGCAGCTGAACCGGCGTCTCAAGAAAGTCGTGATACCATCCACTGGTTGCACCGCTGTTGGCCATAATCATCGCCAGAACAGCGGCAATGATGAGAATAATGCCTCCCGAGGCATCACTGCTAAAGAATCGATGCAGATGTTTCACTTTTTATTTCTCTTTCAGGTGAATAGATCGTTTTTACTATTTTACTCTGCACGAATCATCGTTAAAATCAGATTATAGTGTAGGAATAATTCGCTTTTAACGATCTATAAAGAAAATTGCGTCACCAGCAGAGGGAGTGTTTTTGGCGCCCGAAAGCGGTGGCTGATGACCTCAAGCCCTGATAATCATAGCTTAATGTCAAGATTTCTGAGGGGTTTATTCGGAATAAGTAATAATTAATTTGCAATAAACCGGAGCTGTTTGTTAAGGCGATATTTCAAATATCTCCAATTTATCGTCAATAATCGCAATAAAAAGCTAAATCAACGTTAAATAATTGAATCCTTTAAAAATTACGCCATAAAAATGCGAGGCGTCTTCAGGATTAGAATCGATAAAACAGAATGGATTAAAGAGAGCAGTATAATAACGGCGGGTGCTTGAGGCTGTCTGTCTCAGGCATTAGCTGGATGGCAGATAGAGAAAAGCCCCGAGTGATATTTTACCATCAACCCGAGGCCCCCTATATGCAGAACACATGTAGAGTGCCTCTTACTGACCGTAAGGTCAAGGAGAAGAGAGCAATGAAGCAGCATAAGGCGATGATAGTCGCCCTGATCGTCATCTGTATCACCGCCGTAGTGGCGGCGCTGGTAACGAGAAAAGACCTCTGTGAGGTTCACATCCGAACTGGCCAGACGGAGGTTGCTGTTTTCACGGCTTACGAATCCGAGTAAGAGCAACGGCGGGGAGCGATCCCCGCTACTTTACAGGTGCCCGCATATCTTCAACGCACCCTATTTTTTTTACCCTGGCCTGCCCACGGGCAGGCCAGGGTAAATTAGCGAGTCAGGTCGTCAAAAAACTTCTTCACGCCATCAAAGAAGCTCTTTGAGCGCGGGCTATTGTGTTCGCCGGTTGGGCCACCGAAGCTTTCTTGCAGCTCTTGCAGCAGCTGTTTCTGCTTCTCGTTCAGACCTACCGGTGTTTCGACGACAACACGGCACAGCAAATCGCCCTGTGCACCGCCGCGAACAGACTTGACGCCTTTACCGCGCATACGGAACAACTTACCGGTCTGCGTTTCGCCTGGCACTTTCAGTTTTACGCGACCATCAAGGGTCGGCACTTCGATTTCACCGCCCAACGCCGCCATTGCGAAGTTGATCGGTACTTCGCAATACAGGTTGTTGCCTTCACGTTCGAAAATCGGGTGCTGTTTAACCTGAACCTGAACGTACAGATCGCCTGCCGGTGCGCCATGTTCGCCTGCTTCACCTTCGCCCGCAAGACGGATGCGGTCTCCAGTATCCACCCCTGCCGGGATTTTAACGGACAGCGTTTTGCTACGCTCAACACGACCATGACCATGGCATTTGTTGCACGGATCTTTGATAAGCGTACCGCGCCCCTGACAGTGCGGACAGGTCTGCTGTACAGCGAAGAAGCCCTGGCGCATCTGCACCTGACCAGAACCATGACAGGTCGGACAGGTCTGCGGCTGCGTACCTGGTTTTGCACCGCTACCGTGGCAAACGTCACACTCTTCCAGAGTCGGAATGCGGATCTCTTTGGTCACGCCACGTACAGCTTCTTCGAGGGTGAGCTCCATGTTATAGCGTAAATCAGCACCACGCGCCGCACGTTGACGACCACGTCCGCCGCCAAAAATATCGCCGAAAACGTCACCAAAAATATCGCTGAAGTCTGCGCCGCCGCCAAAACCGCCGCCGCCCATGCCGCCTTGCTCAAACGCCGCATGACCGTACTGATCATATGCCGCGCGTTTTTGCGAGTCGGTCAGAACTTCATAAGCTTCCTTGATCTCTTTAAATTTCGCCTCGGCCTCTTTGTCACCCTGGTTACGGTCCGGGTGATATTTCATGGCCAGGCGTTTATAGGCCTTTTTGATTTCACGCTCTTCCGCTGTTTTGGAAACGCCTAAAATCTCGTAATAATCTTGCTTAGCCATTTTTTTTGATTTGCCCCTAGATGAATGCACGGGCGGAGAGGAAAATCCCCTTCGCCCGTGTCAGTATAATTACCCGTTTATAGGGCGATTATTTTTTGTCTTTGACTTCTTCAAACTCGGCGTCGACAACATCGTCATCTTTCGCGTTGTTTGCAGAAGCATCAGCACCGGCAGTCTGCTGCTGTGCATGTTGCTGCTGGGCGATTTCCATCAGTTTCTGGGAAACCTGTGCCAGTTCCTGCATTTTCGCTTCGATAGCGGCTTTGTCTTCACCTTTCAGAGCAGTTTCCAGTGCAGTCAGCGCAGACTCGATAGCAGTTTTGTCGTCAGCCGGCAGTTTGTCGCCAGCTTCTTCAACCTGCTTACGGGTGCTGTGCAGCAGATGGTCGCCCTGGTTGCGAGTCTGTACCAGCTCTTCAAACTTACGGTCTGCTTCGGCGTTAGCTTCCGCGTCGCGTACCATTTTCTGGATTTCATCTTCGTTCAGACCAGAAGAAGCCTTGATGGTGATCTTCTGCTCTTTACCGCTGTTTTTGTCTTTTGCGGAAACGTGCAGGATACCGTCAGCATCGATATCGAAGGTAACTTCGATCTGCGGCATACCGCGCGGAGCCGGGTTGATACCATCCAGGTTGAACTGACCCAGAGATTTGTTATCAGCCGCACGTTTACGTTCACCCTGCAGCACGTGGATGGTTACCGCAGACTGGTTGTCTTCAGCGGTAGAGAACACCTGACTGTGCTTGGTCGGGATAGTGGTGTTTTTCGCGATCAGCGTCGTCATCACACCACCCATGGTTTCGATACCCAGAGACAGCGGGGTAACGTCCAGCAGCAGTACGTCTTTCACGTCGCCAGTCAGTACACCACCCTGAACGGCAGCACCGATTGCCACAGCTTCGTCCGGGTTAACGTCTTTACGCGGCTCTTTACCAAAGAACTCAGCAACTTTCTTCTGAACCATTGGCATACGAGTCTGACCACCAACGAGGATAACATCGTCGATATCAGATACGGACAGGCCAGCGTCCTGCAGAGCAACTTTCAGCGGCTCAATGGAACGGTTCACCAGGTCTTCGACCAGGCTTTCCAGTTTCGCACGAGTCACTTTGATGTTCATGTGTTTCGGACCGGTCGCGTCTGCAGTGATGTACGGCAGGTTAACGTCGGTCTGCTGAGCGGAAGACAGTTCGATTTTCGCTTTTTCTGCCGCTTCTTTCAGGCGCTGCATTGCCAGCGGATCGTTGCGCAGGTCAATGCCCTGATCTTTCTTGAATTCTTCAACCAGGTAGTTGATCAGACGGCTGTCGAAGTCTTCACCACCCAGGTGAGTATCACCGTTGGTTGCCAGAACTTCGAAGGTTTTTTCGCCGTCAACTTCGTCGATTTCGATAATGGAAATATCGAAAGTACCACCACCCAGGTCATAAACCGCGATAGTACGGTTGCCAGTACCTTTGTCCAGACCGTAAGCCAGCGCAGCTGCGGTCGGTTCGTTGATGATACGTTTTACTTCCAGACCAGCGATACGGCCTGCGTCTTTGGTTGCCTGACGCTGAGCATCGTTAAAGTATGCCGGTACGGTGATAACAGCTTCAGTTACCGGTTCACCCAGGTAATCTTCAGCGGTTTTCTTCATTTTTTTCAGCACTTCAGCAGAAATCTGCGGCGGTGCCATTTTCTGGCCTTTAACTTCGACCCATGCGTCGCCGTTATCAGCAGCAATAATTTTGAACGGCATGATGGAAACATCACGCTGTACTTCTTCGTCCTGGAAGCGGCGGCCAATCAGGCGTTTAATCGCAAACAGGGTGTTTTGCGGGTTCGTCACTGCCTGACGTTTAGCCGGCTGACCAACCAGAGTTTCACCATCCTGGGTATAGGCAATGATAGAAGGCGTGGTGCGATCGCCTTCGGCGTTCTCCAGCACGCGAGGAGTGGTGCCATCCATAATCGCTACACAAGAGTTGGTAGTACCCAGGTCGATACCAATTATTTTACCCATCTAAACGTCTCCACTATATATTCGGTCATCATGTGGTTGTGAGTCTGTAATAGGGGCGAAACGTCTGGTTTCAACTGCCCAATTTCATTTTTTTGCAGACTCACTCACTGCGGTTGACTACTAAATGGGGTCGTAACCCACGTCATCAAGGGGGAGATGCAAAAATTTTTTGTGCTTTTGCGCAGAAATTTCGCGATATGGCAGGACAAGACGTGAAACTGACAGCAATTTATTCATATAAAGAATGAATCGCAGCCAAGACATTCATCAAAAAATTGTAATAAAAAGAAAATATTACGTGCCTGAATCTTCTCTTTATCAGCAGTAAACTAGTGGGTATTCATCCCCCTACCTCTTCCCGCTAAGAGAATCTTAATGAAATCCATTTTTATGATTTCCGCCAGCCTCGTGCTCGGCCTGATGCTGTGCTGCACCGCGCAGGCCAACGACCATAAAATCCTCGGCGTCATTGCCATACCGCGTAACGAGACCAACGATCTGACGTTGAAACTCCCCGTTTGCCGCATTGTAAAACGCATACAACTCACTGCCGATCATGGCGATTTACAGTTAAGTGCCGCGTCGGTTTATTTCAAAGCAGCCCGTAGCGCCAGCCAAAGCCTGAACATTCCGGCTGAAATCAAAGAAGGGCAAACCACCGGCTGGATCAACATTAACAGCGATAACGACAACAAACGCTGCGTGTCAAAAATCACCTTTTCCGGTCATACGGTGAACTCATCGGATATGGCCACGCTGAAAATTATCGGCGACGACTAACCTTTTAATACAGAAGCCACAATGACATGAACGTCAACTATCTACATGATTCAGACTTAGATTTTCTACAGCATTGCAGCGAAGAACAGCTGGCAAACTTTACCCGCTTACTCACTCATAATGAAAAAGGCAAAACCCGCCTGTCCAGCGTATTAATGCGCAACGAACTGTTTAAATCGATGGAAGGGCATCCCGAGCAGCATCGCCGCAACTGGCAGCTAATTGCTGGGGAATTACAACATTTTGGCGGCGATAGCATCGCTAACAAACTGCGCGGACACGGCAAACGGTATCGCGCTATTTTACTCGATGTCTCCAAACGGCTGAAACTGAAAGCCGATAAAGAGATGTCTACCTTTGCAATTGAGCAACAGTTACTCGAACATTTTCTGCGCAATACCTGGAAGAAAATGGACGAGACGCATAAAAAGGAGTTTTTGCAGGCCGTCAACGCAAAGGTTAACGAACTGGAAGAGCTGCTGCCGTTATTGATGAAAGACAAACAACTGGCCAAAGGCGTGTCGCATCTGCTTTCCAGCCAGCTGACCCGCATTTTGCGTACCCACGCTGCGATGAGCGTGCTTGGGCATGGTCTGCTACGCGGCGCGGGTCTGGGAGGGCCGGTGGGTGCAGCATTAAATGGGGTTAAAGCCGTTAGCGGCACTGCCTTTCGGGTGACAATTCCAGCAGTGTTACAAATCGCCTGTCTGCGGCGAATGGTTAGCGCCACTCAGGTCTGATACGTGACACAGGGGAAAATTTTCATTTTCCCCTCAAAAGATCATAGACACTGCCCCACTGGCTGATTATTATGCCGCGCCCTGAAAACACTACAGTTATTCAGGGAAATTATTTCACCATTCATTCGATGATGATTTTTGAGGAATTATGGGCAACACTAAGTTGGCTAATCCGGCACCGCTGGGCCTGATGGGCTTCGGCATGACCACCATTCTGCTTAACCTGCACAACGTGGGTTATTTCGCCCTGGACGGTATTATTCTTGCTATGGGCATCTTCTACGGCGGCATCGCGCAAATTTTTGCCGGTCTGCTGGAGTACAAAAAAGGCAATACTTTCGGTTTAACCGCCTTTACCTCTTACGGTTCTTTCTGGCTGACGCTGGTTGCGATTCTGCTGATGCCGAAACTGGGTCTGACCGATGCGCCAAATGCGCAGTTCCTTGGTGTCTACCTGGGTCTGTGGGGCGTGTTTACGCTGTTTATGTTCTTCGGCACGCTGAAAGGCGCACGCGTTCTGCAATTCGTTTTCTTCAGCCTGACCGTGCTGTTTGCCCTGCTGGCTATCGGTAATATTGCCGGTAACGCTGCAATCATCCATTTCGCAGGCTGGATTGGCCTGATTTGCGGTGCCAGCGCAATCTATCTGGCGATGGGTGAAGTGCTGAACGAGCAGTTTGGTCGCACCGTTCTGCCGATTGGTGAATCCCACTAATTGTTTGAGATCCCCCCGTTCGGGGGGATTTTTTTATTCGCTCACTTCGCGTCTTGCACTCTTCGGTCTGAATGCAGCAACCACTTCTGGTGCCGTTTCAACGTATGGCCCTTCCAGCAACTGAATGCAGTACGGTACGCTGGCAAAAATACCGTGCACCACAACGTTACCCTCAGCATCCTTCACCCCTTCCAGAGTCTCTTTAATAGACTTCGGCTGACCGGGTAAGTTAAGGATCAGTGCCTGTTTACGAATCACGCCAACCTGACGCGAAAGGATCGCCGTCGGCACAAAATGCAGGCTAATCTGGCGCATCTGTTCACCAAAGCCCGGCATCTCGCGGTCAGCTACTGCCAGCGTTGCATCAGGCGTCACGTCACGGCGCGCCGGCCCAGTCCCTCCCGTAGTGAGTACCAGATGGCAACTCATTTCATCCACCAGCTCACACAGGGTTTGTTCAATGATCGCCTGCTCATCAGGGATTAAGCGGGTTTCCAGCTCAAATGGCGTTGTCAGTGCTGATGTCAGCCATTCTTCCAGTGCAGGGATGCCTTTATCCTGATAAACGCCGCTGGACGCGCGATCAGAGATGGAAACTAAGCCGATACGTAAAGTATTCATCAAGATTTTTCCGTTTAAACAGTCTCGTTAAACAGAATGATACACTGCGAAGGGAGTGACAGACAGGCTTCAGAAGAGGTAGCGTGACCGACTTCCCGGTCACGCTAAGAATGATTACAGCAGATCGCCGATCATTTTTTCCAGTTTTTCCTGGTCAACAGCAAACTTACGGATACCTTCCGCCAGTTTATCTACTGCCATTGGATCCTGGTTGTGCTGCCACAGGAACTCGGACTCGGTGATACGCGCCGGACGCGCTTTCACTTCGCCGGTGTAAGACAGTTTACGTTCGATAGCCCCTTCGCTCTCAGCCAGCTCTTTCAGCAGTGCCGGTGCAATGGTCAGACGGTCGCAGCCTGCCAGTTCCAGAATTTCGCCGATGTTACGGAAGCTTGCGCCCATAACCACGGTTTCATAACCGTGCTCTTTGTAGTACTGGTAGATTTCCGATACAGATACCACGCCCGGATCTTCTGCCGGCGCATACTCTTTCTTATCGGTATTGGCTTTGTACCAGTCAAGAATACGACCAACGAACGGAGAGATCAGGAACACGCCCGCTTCCGCACAAGCACGCGCCTGAGCGAAGGAGAACAGCAGAGTCAGGTTACAGTTGATACCTTCTTTTTCCAGCTGTTCAGCAGCACGGATACCCTGCCAGGTAGACGCCAGTTTGATCAGAATACGATCGTTGCTGATACCCGCATCGTTGTAAAGTTTGATCAGGCGTTTTGCTTTCGCAATTGACGCTTCAGTGTCATAAGAAAGACGCGCATCAACTTCAGTGGAGATACGGCCAGGAACCAGTTTCAGGATTTCCAGACCAATGTTTACGGCCAGTTTGTCAGTCGCGTCCACGATTTGCTGTGCGCGATCGTTGCTCTGCTGTTTCGCCCATGCGACAGCATCATCAATCAACTTGCGGTATTCCGGAATCTGCGCTGCATTAAGAATGAGAGAAGGGTTGGTTGTGGCATCCTGCGGTTGATACAGCTTCATTGCCGCGATGTCCCCAGTGTCGGCCACTACAGTGGTGTACTGACGAAGGGAGGTCAATTTGTCCGTCATGATAGTATTTCTCTTTAAACAGCTTGTTAGGGGGATGTAACCGGTCTGCCCTGATGATATCACGACGCAACGACAGCGCAACCGCAGACGAGAGGGTTATAGCCAGGCGAGACTGTTTAGGTTTTCTGACACTGCGTTGATATCGCTCGCCATTTTTAAACAAAAACTCGAGTATGCTACCCAAGCGTTATCTACCAATGCACATCGTATATAATTCTTAATCAATTGGTAACGTTTACACAGGAATGTAACCGCGTGCCGGCGACAAGAGGGATACGAATGCCTGATTTTTTCTCTTTTATTAACAATGTCCTATGGGGATCAGTGATGATCTACCTGCTCTTCGGTGCAGGTTGCTGGTTCACTTTTCGCACCGGATTCGTTCAGTTTCGCTATATTCGCCAGTTTGGCAAAAGTCTCAAAAATAGCGTTCATCCCCAACCGGGTGGCTTAACCTCTTTTCAGTCACTGTGCACCAGCCTTGCCGCGCGCGTCGGCAGCGGTAACCTCGCAGGTGTTGCGTTGGCCATTACTGCCGGTGGACCCGGTGCTATCTTCTGGATGTGGATTGCCGCGTTTATCGGCATGGCGACCTCTTTTGCAGAATGTTCCCTTGCCCAGCTTTATAAAGAACGTGACGCTAATGGGCAGTTTCGCGGTGGTCCAGCATGGTATATGGCGCGTGGATTGGGGATGCGCTGGATGGGCGTGCTATTCGCTATCTTTTTGCTCATTGCCTACGGATTGATTTTCAGCGGTGTTCAGGCAAACGCCGTTGCCCGCGCGATGAATTTTGCGTTTGATGTTCCACCATTAGTAACTGGCATCATTCTCGCCGTCTTTACCCTGTTGGCGATAACCCACGGTATTCATGGCGTAGCCCGACTGATGCAATGGTTTGTCCCCGCGATGGCATTAATCTGGGTACTCGCCAGTCTGGTCATTTGTGCGATGAATATCGAGCAACTTCCTCACGTCATTTGGTCTATTTTTGAAAGCGCCTTTGGCTGGCAGGAAGCGGCAGGCGGCGCGGCGGGCTACACCCTGAGTCAGGCGGTTACAAACGGCTTTCAGCGCAGTATGTTTTCTAATGAGGCGGGAATGGGTTCGACACCAAACGCAGCGGCGGCAGCGGCATCCTGGCCGCCGCATCCGGCTGCGCAAGGCATTGTCCAGATGATTGGCATTTTCATCGACACCCTGGTCATCTGCACGGCGAGCGCCATGCTGATATTACTGGCCGGAAACGGTACAACCTATATGCCGCTGGAGGGTATACAACTTCTCCAGAAAGCGATGCGAGCACTAATGGGTTCCTGGGGGGCAGAGTTTGTCACAATAGTGGTAATTCTGTTTGCCTTCAGCTCCATCGTCGCCAATTACATTTATGCAGAAAATAATCTTTTCTTTTTACGCCTGAACAGCCCCAAAGCGATCTGGTGCCTGCGTATCTGCATCTTTACCACCGTGATTGGTGGCACGCTACTTAGCCTACCCATGATGTGGCAACTGGCTGATATTATTATGGCGTGTATGGCGATCACTAATCTGACCGCTATTTTGCTGCTCTCTCCGGTAGTGCATACCATTGCCAGTGATTATCTTCGCCAGCGTAAACTTGGTGTGCGTCCGGTGTTTGATCCACTGCGCTACCCGGATATCGACCAGCAACTCGCGCCTGATACGTGGGATGATGTTTCGCGGGACTAATCACAACTATCGATCAATTCATCCGCTTTTTTTGCTACAGTCGCTGTAAATTTCCTGCAAGGACTGGATATGCTGATTCTGATTTCACCTGCGAAAACGCTTGATTATCAAAGCCCGTTGGCTACCACGCGCTATACGTTGCCGGAGCTGTTAGACAACTCTCAGCAGCTTATTCACGAAGCGCGGAAGCTGACGCCCCCGCAGATTAGCACGCTGATGCGCATCAGCGACAAACTGGCGGGTATCAACGCCGCTCGCTTTCATGACTGGCAGCCAGATTTCACGCCAGAGAATGCCCGACAGGCGATTCTGGCGTTCAAAGGCGATGTCTACACCGGTTTACAGGCCGAAACCTTCGGTGAAGACGATTTCGCTTTTGCCCAGCAGCATTTGCGTATGCTTTCCGGTTTGTATGGCGTACTGCGCCCGCTCGATTTAATGCAGCCATATCGTCTGGAGATGGGTATCCGTCTTGAGAACGCCAGGGGTAAAGATCTGTACCAATTCTGGGGTGATGTGATCACCAACAAGCTGAACGAGGCGCTCGAAGCGCAAGGCGATCAGGTAGTGATTAATCTGGCGTCAGATGAGTATTTTAAATCAGTGAAACCGAAGAAACTGAATGCTGAGATTATCAAGCCGGTGTTCCTCGATGAGAAGAACGGTAAGTTTAAGGTTATTAGCTTCTATGCTAAAAAAGCGCGTGGCCTGATGAGTCGTTTTATTATTGAAAATCGCCTGACCAAACCAGAGCAACTGACTGGTTTTAATAGTGAAGGTTACTTCTTCGATGAAGCCAGTTCCAGCAATGGCGAACTGGTGTTTAAACGCTACGAACTGCGTTAAGTTTGTGGTAAATGCCGGATGCGGCGTAAACGCCTTATCCGGTCTACAAAACATGTAGATTCAATATATTGTAGAGATCACGTAGGCCTGATAAGCGTAGCGCATCAGGCAATTTGGCGTTTGTCATCAGTCTCAAATGCCGGAGGTCATCCGGCATTTATATTTACCGATGGTGACTGTCCGGACCTGGACGATGATCGCCGCCGTGATCGTGTCGATGATCTCCACGGTGATCATTTCGATGATCATTATACCAATTATGACGCGGCGATCCGTGTGGGTGCCAGCGATTGTCTCGCCATTCATAATTTCGATACCACCAGTCACGGTCACGCCAGTAACCGCCATCCCAGTAGTAACCACGGTGGTCGCGATCGCCAATCTGTAATGTCACTGATGGTACTAGCATTATTTCCCCAGCCTGCGCTGCCATAGGAGCGACCAGAATCAGGGAAAGTGCGAGTAGGATAGGTTGCATCTTTTTCACAGGTGACTCCTTTTATCATTGCCAGTTATGGGCCGATATCAGGAGCTTACGGTAAAAGAATCCCCGTTGTCATTCTCTACAATTGAAAGAGCTAATTTACCGCATTTATTGAAAATTTCTCCTTTTTTTCTGTCGATTTTTCTCATGTTTTCTCCATAAAAAAGCCGAACTGCATAAACGCAAGCCCGGCCATTTTCAGGAAATTAATGGATACTACTTATGATTCATCATCAGCTTGCGCAACGCGGCAAAATCGGCGGGCAGATAATGAGAAAGCAGCGGTAATTCAGCTCGTTCTGCCAGCTCTTTTGGCAGCGCCAGCGATTCACCGAGAATCGCTTCCACACTCTCTTTAAACTTCGCCGGATGTGCGGTGCCGAGGAACAGACCATATTCGCCTGGATGCAACTGGTCACGCAGCGCACGGTAAGCCACAGCAGCGTGCGGTTCTGAGGTATAGCCCAGCTCTTTTAACTCGCGCATCGTCTGTTGCGTGGTTTCATCATCCACCGCTGCATAACCCAGCTCTTTCAGTTGCCAGACTTTCCGGCGGAACAACTCTTCCACACGCGGCCAGTTATTCGGCTGGCTAACATCCATCGCATTGGATAACGTCGCCTGGGTGGCTTTTGGCGACCACTGCCCGTCGTGCAGGAAACGCGGCACTGTATCGTTCACGTTAGTGGCAGCGATAAAACGCTTCACCGGCAGACCGAGAGATTTCGCCAGCAGGCCTGCCGTCAAATCGCCGAAGTTACCGCTCGGCACCGAGACAACCAGCTGGTTGCGCGCTTCCTGCGGCAACTGCGCCACAGCTTCAAAGTAGTAGCAAATTTGTGCCAGCAAGCGGCTGATGTTAATGGAGTTAGCGGAGTTTAACCCCAGCGCCACTTTCAGTTCTTCATCATCAAACGCCTGCTTCACCAGAGCCTGACAGGCATCGAAATCGCCGTCGATGGCAACGGTTTCAATATTGCCGCCCAGCGTACAGAACAGCTTTTCTTGCAGGGGACTGATTTTGCCGCGCGGATAGAGGATAACCACTTTTACATTCGGTAAACCGTAGAAAGCGTGAGCCACTGCCGCCCCGGTATCGCCGGAGGTTGCAGTCAGAATGGTCACTGGCTTATCGCCCGCTATGTGGGTCAGCATTTGCGCCATAAAGCGACCGCCGAAATCTTTAAATGCCAGCGTTGGCCCGTGGAACAGTTCCAGACAACCGACATCGCTTTCAACTTTGGCAACCGGAGCCGGAAAGGTAAACGCCGCGCGAACGCGCTCTTCCAGTGCGTCCTGCGGGATTTCATCACCAATAAACGCCGAAAGGATCTTCGCGCTACGGGTGACGAAATCCAGTTTCAGCATCTCATCAATTTCGGTCAGGCCGAATTCCGGCAGATCGTGCGGAAAAAACAGCCCCTGATTTTTGCCCAACCCCTGCGTTACGGCTTGCGCAAAGCTGACCTGCTCGTTGTGATCTTTCAGATTGTAGAGTTTCATTTATTTTTCCAGTACTCGTGCGCCCGCCGTATCCAGCCGGCAAATATGAACAAAACCTTCCTGATTTTGCAGGTAGTTCTTACCCAACCAGTCGGCAACGCGCTGGGCGGTATCCGGCTTGTCACACAAAGCGAACAAGGTCGGACCGGAGCCAGAGATACCGCTCGCTACCGCGCCGATTTCCGCAACCGCCTGCCGCGCCTGCCGGAAGCCAGGCAGTAACCGTTCACGGTAGGGTTCAGCGATAACATCTTTCATCAGCTTCGCGGCAAGCTCAGGCTGACGGGAATAGCAGGCGTGAATGAAGCCTGCCAGATGTCGCCCGTGCGCAATGCAATCCTGGCGGCGATACTGCGCCGGTAAAATAGCCCGGGCTTCTGCCGTCGAGACTTTAATCCCCGGATATGCCAGCACCCACAGCCACTCATCAAACCCGGGCACTTGCTGGCTGATGATGTCGTTTTCTTCGATCATCAACTGCATACCACCAAGAAAACACGGTGCCACGTTGTCATAATGAATGCTGCCAGAGATACGCCCTTCCAGCTCGCCCATCAAGGCCAGTAAGCGGGTATCATTGAGCGGCTTGCCGCAGTGTTCATTCATCGCTACCAGTGCCGCGACCACCGAACAGGCGCTGGAGCCTAAGCCCGAACCGATCGGCATATTCTTTTCCAGAGTCATCGCCACTGGAATTTGCTTGCCCAATTCCTGGCAAAAACGCTCCCAGCACTGATAAACGATATTTTCTCGTGGCTCTGACGGTAGCTTGTCGGCAAACCGCCCAAGGTTGTTGAGACTGAATGTCTCTGCCGCATCAACCGTCACCACATCCCCAAGCAACTCGCCATCAACAGGCGTTACCGCCGCGCCAAGCACATCAAACCCGACGCTCATATTGGCACTGGAAGCCGGAGCATAAACTTTAACCATGTCAGACTCCTAACTTCCATGAGAGGGTGCGTAGCAGATCGGCAAAGACACCGGCAGCCGTAACGTCATTGCCCGCGCCATATCCGCGCAGAACCAACGGCAGCGGCTGATAATAGTGGCTATAGAAGGCCAGGGCGTTTTCGCCATTTTTCACTTTGAACAGCGGATCGTTACCATCCACTTCAGCAATTTTCACGCGGCAGACGCCATCTTCATCAATATTGCCAACATAGCGCAAAACTTTGCCCTCATCACGAGCCTTCGCCACGCGCGCGGCAAAGAGATCGTCGAGCTGTGACAGATTCGCCATAAAAGCTGCAACATCACCCTCCGCGTTAAACTCTGCGGGCAGCACAGGTTCGATCTCGATATCCGCCAGCTCCAGTTCACGTCCAGTTTCACGGGCGAGAATCAACAGTTTGCGCGCCACATCCATACCAGAAAGATCATCACGCGGATCCGGCTCGGTATAGCCCATTTCCCGCGCCAGCGTGGTCGCCTCGGAGAAACTCATGCCTTCGTCTAACTTGCCGAAGATATAAGAAAGCGAACCTGAAAGAATGCCGGAGAACTTCATCAACTCATCACCTGCGTTGAGCAGGTTTTGCAGATTCTCAATGACCGGTAATCCCGCACCGACGTTGGTGTCATAGAGGAATTTACGCCGCGACTTTTCCGCCGCGTAACGCAACTGGTGGTAATAATCCATCGACGAGGTGTTGGCCTTTTTGTTCGGAGTCACCACGTGGAAACCTTCGCGGAGGAAGTCGGCATATTGATCCGCCACCGCCTGGCTGGAGGTGCAGTCAACAATAACCGGATTCAGCAGATGATATTCTTTCACCAGGCGAATTAAGCGCCCAAGGTTGAACGGCTCTTTAGCTTGCGCCAGTTCTTCCTGCCAGTTTTCCAGGTTAAGACCATGCACATTGGTCAGCAACGCCTTCGAGTTGGCAACGCCACAGACTCGTAAATCAATATGTTTACTCTTCAGCCAGCTTTGCTGACGCTTCAGTTGCTCCAGCAGCGCACCTCCAACGCCACCGACACCAATCACAAACACTTCGATAACCTGATCGGTATTGAACAGCATCTGGTGGGTAACGCGCACACCAGTGGTCGCATCATCGTTATTTACCACCACGGAGATTGAACGTTCAGAAGACCCTTGGGCAATGGCGACAATGTTGATATTAGCGCGAGCCAGCGCGGCAAAGAATTTCGCCGAGATCCCACGCAGCGTGCGCATACCATCGCCCACCACCGAGATAATAGCCAGCCGTTCTGTCACTGCCAGCGGCTCCAGTAAGCCTTCTTTCAGTTCAAGATAGAACTCTTCCTGCATTGCCCGTTCAGCTCGCACACAGTCGCTTTGTGGAACGCAGAAACTGATGCTGTATTCGGAAGACGATTGCGTAATCAGCACCACTGAAATGCGGGCGCGTGACATTGCTGCAAAGACGCGCGCCGCCATGCCGACCATCCCTTTCATTCCGGGACCAGAAACGCTGAACATCGCCATGTTATTCAGATTGGAAATACCCTTGACCGGTAATTCATCTTCATCACGGCTGGCACCAATGAGCGTCCCTGGCGCTTGTGGATTTCCGGTGTTTTTAATCAGGCAAGGGATCTGGAACTGAGCGATGGGGGTAATGGTGCGGGGGTGAAGAACTTTAGCGCCGAAATAGGAAAGCTCCATCGCTTCCTGATAGGACATCGACTTTAACAACCTCGCATCGGGCACCTGACGCGGGTCGCAGGTATAGACCCCGTCGACGTCCGTCCAGATTTCGCAACAATCGGCACGTAAACAGGCAGCCAGCACCGCAGCGGAGTAGTCGGAACCATTGCGTCCCAGCACCACCAGTTCGCCTTTTTCATTACCGGCGGTGAAGCCTGCCATCAGCACCATGTGGTCAGCCGGAATGCGGCTTGCAGCAATACGGCGGGTGGATTCAGCAATATCGACGGTAGATTCGAGGTAGTGACCGACAGCCAGCAGTTTTTCGACTGGATCGATAACGGTAACGTTGTGACCGCGCGCTTCCAGTACACCGGCCATAATGGCGATCGACATTTTTTCACCACGGCAGATCAACGCAGCGTTGATGCTGTCCGGGCACTGTCCCAACAGGCTGATACCATGCAGAACATGTTTGATTTGGGCAAATTCTTGATCGACGAAAGTTTTCAGTTGCGCCAGCGGAAAACCCGGCTGGGCGGCGGCGAGTCCCGTCAGAAGTTCGGCAAAAATACGTTCGGCATCGCTGATATTAGGCAAAGCATCCTGGCCGCTAATCGTTTTTTCAATCATCGCCACCAGATGGTTGGTTATTTTGGCGGGAGCAGAGAGGACTGTAGCCACCTGCCCCTGCCTGGCATTGCTTTCCAGAATATCGGCAACCCGCAGAAAACGTTCTGCATTTGCCACTGATGTACCGCCGAACTTCAACACTCGCATGGTTGTTACCTCGTTATCTTTGGTCGAAAAAAAAGCCCGCACTGTCAGGTGCGGGCTTTTTTCTGTGTTTCCTGTACGCGTCAGCCCGCACCGTTACCTGTGGTAATGGTGATGGTGGTGGTAATGGTGGTGCTGATGCGTTTCATGGATGTTGTGTACTCTGTAATTTTTATCTGTCTGTGCGCTATGCCTATATTGGTTAAAGTATTTAGTGACCTAAGTCAATAAAATTTTAATTTACTCACGGAAGGCAACCAGTTCATAAGCTGCTGGCAGGTACTCTTTTTTTAATCCACTCAGAGACAGATTTCCCGTTGCAGTCAGAATGAAAACCTAAAAACCACATGACGTGGCGTTTTTTATTTGGTGATATTTTTTTCAATATCATGCAACAAACGATGCAACATTGCGGTATCCCGTTGCTCTAAAAGCCCCAGACGTTGCTGTAACCAGTCGACCAGTTTTGTGTCATCTGCCACCGCTAACGTCGTTAACAACGACATGGCACGTTCGCGTAAAGCGCGCAGTTGATGTTGGTCTGCCGTTGCGTTACTTTTCGTCGGTTGTTGTATTAATGTTGCTAATTGATAGCAATAGACCATCACCGCCTGCCCCAGATTGAGCGAAGGGTAATCTGCCACCATTGGCACACCGGTAAGAATATCAGCCAGTGCCAGTTCCTCGTTGGTCAGCCCGGAATCTTCACGACCAAAGATCAGCGCCGCATGATCCATCCACGCCGATTTTTCTTCTAACAATGGCACCAGTTCCACCGGTGTCGCGTAGTAATGATATTTCGCCCGACTACGCGCTGTGGTGGCAACAGTGAAATCTACGTCATGTAACGATTCAGCCAGCGTTGAAAAAACTTTAATATTATCAATAATATCACCGGATCCATGTGCAACCCATCGGGTGGCTGGCTCCAGGTGTGCCTGACTATCGACAATCCGCAGTTCGCTAAAACCCATCGTTTTCATTGCCCGCGCTGCTGCCCCAATATTTTCTGCTCTGGCGGGTGCGACCAGAATAATCGTCAAACGCATGTTGCTACTCTTCTTGACCAAATAACCGCGAATAGAGTGATGAATGTCAACTTACTGCGCGGAGAGAATTTACAAAATATTAACGCAAGTCGCAGAAAAAGCCCTTTACTTAACTTAAAAAAAGCTAAACTATTTCTTGACTGTACTAACCGTTCAATTGTTAAAAAACGCTACATATCTTTCTGTTTACTTAGGATAATTTTATAAAAAATAAATCTCGACAATTGGATTCACCACGTTTATTAGTTGTAGGATGCAACTAGTTGGATTATTAAAATAATGTGACGAAAGCTAGCATTTAGATACGATGATTTCATCAAACTGTTAACGTGCTACAATTGAACTTGATATATGTCAACGAAGCGTAGTTTTATTGGGTGTCCGGCACGTCTTAGCCTGTTATGTCGCTGTTAAAATGGTTAGGATGACAGCCGTTTTTGACACTGTCGGGTCCTGAGGGAAAGTACCCACGACCAAGCTAATGATGTTGTTGACGTTGATGGAAAGTGCATCAAGAACGCAATTACGTACTTTAGTCATGTTACGCCGATCATGTTAATTTGCAGCATGTATCAGGCAGGTCAGGGACTTTTGTACTTCCTGTTTCGATTTAGTTGGCAATTTAGGTAGCAAACATGCAGACCCCGCACATTCTTATCGTTGAAGACGAGTTGGTAACACGCAACACGTTGAAAAGTATTTTCGAAGCGGAAGGCTATGATGTTTTCGAAGCGACAGATGGCGCGGAAATGCATCAGATCCTCTCTGAATATGACATCAACCTGGTGATCATGGATATCAATCTGCCGGGTAAGAACGGTCTTCTGTTAGCGCGTGAACTGCGCGAGCAGGCGAATGTTGCGTTGATGTTCCTGACTGGCCGTGACAACGAAGTCGATAAAATTCTCGGCCTCGAAATCGGTGCAGACGATTACATCACCAAACCGTTCAACCCGCGTGAACTGACTATTCGTGCACGCAACTTGCTGTCTCGTACCATGAATCTGGGTACTGTCAGCGAAGAACGTCGTAGCGTTGAAAGCTACAAGTTCAATGGTTGGGAACTGGACATCAACAGCCGTTCGTTGATCGGCCCTGATGGCGAGCAGTACAAACTGCCGCGCAGCGAGTTCCGCGCCATGCTTCACTTCTGTGAAAACCCAGGCAAAATTCAGTCTCGTGCTGAACTGCTGAAGAAAATGACCGGCCGTGAGCTGAAGCCGCACGACCGTACTGTAGACGTGACAATCCGTCGTATTCGTAAGCATTTCGAATCTACGCCGGATACGCCGGAAATCATCGCCACCATTCACGGTGAAGGTTATCGCTTCTGCGGTGATCTGGAAGATTAATCGGCTTACCACCGTCAAAAAAACGGCGCTTTTTAGCGCCGTTTTTATTTTTCAACATTATTTCCAGATACGTAACTCATCGTCCATTGTGGCTTCTTTGCTGGTTTTCATTTTCGGCAGTGAAAACGCATACCAGTCGATATTACGTGTCACAAACATCATGCCTGCCAGCGCCACCACCAGCACACTGGTTCCCAACAACAGCGCGCTATCGGCAGAATTCAGCAGTCCCCACATCACGCCATCCAGCAACAACAGCGCGAGGGTAAACAACATGCTGTTGCGCCAGCCTTTTAATACTGCCTGCAAGTAAATACCGTTCATTAACGCCCCAATCAGACTGGCGATTATCCAGGCCACGGTAAAACCGGTATGTTCAGAAAGCGCCAGCAAGAGCAAATAAAACATCACCAATGACAGCTCTACCAGCAAATATTGCATCGGGTGTAAACGCTTTGCCGTTAATGTTTCAAAAACAAAGAAAGCCATAAAAGTTAGCGAGATCAGCAAAATGGCGTACTTGGTCGCCCGATCCGTTAATTGATACTGATCGGCTGGCGTAGTGACTGCGACGCTAAACGCCGGGAAATTTTCCCAGCCGCTATCATTGCCTGAAGCAAAACGCTCACCGAGATTATTAGCAAACCAGCTACTTTGCCATTGCGCCTGAAAACCGGACGCACTTATTTCCCGTTTCGCTGGCAAAAAATCGCCTAAAAAACTGGGGTGCGGCCAGTTGCTGGTTAAGGTCATCTCGCTATTACGTCCCGTCGGAACCACAGAAAAATCACCAGTACCGCTTAAATTCAGCGCCATATTCAGCTTCAGGTTCTGCTTCAGCCAGTCTCCTTCGGGTAAAGGGATATGCACGCCCTGCCCGCCTCGCTCTAACCCGGTGCCGGGTTCAATAGTCAACGCCGTTCCGTTAAGTTCAGGCGATTTCACCACGCCAATGCCACGCGCGTCACCAACGCTAATCACGATAAACGGCTTGCCTAAGGTGATATTTGGCGCATTAAGTTCGCTAAGACGCGAAACGTCAAAATCGGCTTTCAGCGTTAAATCACTGTGCCAGACCTGGCCGGAATAAATACCGATCTTCCGTTCTTCCACATTCTGATTGCCATCAACCATCAACGACTCCGGTAACCAGAAACGGATAAAACTCCGCTTGCGCTCCACAGTTTTATCCTCTTCCTGCACCGTATAAAGCTCGGTCACAGGAATAGCGATAAGCGGCCCAACCAACTTTTGTGGCCCGCTGGTGCTTTGACGAATTGCATCTTCAACATCGCTACGGTAATCGGCACGTTCGACAATCACCTGCCGAATCAACATTAATGGAATTAACAACAGCAACACCGCGCCAAACAAAGTGGTCATTTTCCAGAACAGGGGGGATTTCAACATAGTCTTCTCCTTTACAATGGCGGCAGTGTATGAAGGCTATGTGGGAAGAATTTGAAGTTATGTGAAGTGACGGTGAAGCCGAAGCGAGGCCTGCACACCGCCTTCCGGCATGTTGTGCAGCGTGACTTCGCCATTGAGCAAACGGGCAACTTCGCTGACAAACGCCAGCCCCAGACCACTGCTTTTTTGCCCATTTGCACGTGGCAAAGAGTAAAAACGTTCAAAAATGCGCGGCAGCGCGTAGTCAGGAATGCCACTGCCGGTATCCTGCACCTTAAGCGTGACTTGCTCCTGATCTGCCACAGCACTAAGCGTTATGCAGCCATGATCGGGAGTGAAATCGATGGCGTTATCCAGTAAATTCCCCAGCGCCTGCTCCAGTAACGCAGGTTCAGCAGCAACGTTAACCTCAATGGGCATAACATGCAGAGTGATATTTTTTTCTGCCAGCTGCACGGTGCGCGCTTCGCTGATGCGGTTAAATAATGCCGCTACATCAACCGCAGAAAGAACCACTTCCTGGCGATTCTCCAGTCTTGCCTGGCGTAATAACGTTTCAACCAGCGCCTGCATTCGCGCATTTTGCGTCAAAATATTATCGGTAAAGCGAGCCACTACTTCCGGCGGCGGGCCTTCGCGTAAAATTTCCGCCGCGCCACGAATCGCCGCCAGTGGGCTTTTTAGCTCATGGGTTAATGCGTAAACATACTGCTCTATATAGTTTTTCCCTTCCAGCTTCACGCGCATACTTTCCAGCGCCTGCGCTAACTTACGCAGCTCGCTACTGCCGAGTTCAGGGAGAGGAACGGGCTTATTGTCGGTAACGGAATCAGCATAGCGGGTGAGCCGGGCAATGGAGCGGTTGATCCACCAAACCATTCCCGCGCCAATCACCAGCGCAATCCCCAACAAAATGGTACTCGCCCATAAAATTCGCCGCTCACTGCGTTTAATGACCGGCGCCATCGCTGCGTTCGGTTTGCCTACGCTCAAAACACCAATTAGCCGCGAACCGTCCATAATCGGCGCGGCAACATACATTACAGAACTTTCGGGATCGGCAGGATTTTGCAACGTGCTACGCGCGCCATACTGACCACGCAACGTTAACCAGACATCATTCCAGCGGGAATAATCCTGCCCCACAGCTTTATTTGCCGAATCGAACAATACTTTGCCCTGCGCATCGGTCATATAGACATGGTATTCATTGCGCACTTTGTTAATGCCGCCGATATTGGCGCGAAACGGGCGATTTTGTAGCTGGTTAAACGCCTGCGCCAGTTGTCCATGCTCGGGGTCACCAGAGAGCAAATCGGGACGCGCCAGCTCCGCCAGCAACGTTGCGGTGTCGATCAGCGTCCCTTCCGTCGCCCTTCGCACGCCCGGTTTAACTTCTTTGACAAAAATTGCCAGTACGAACCAGGCCGCCACCGCCACCAGTAAAAAATAGCCCAGCAACAGGCGCATCCCGATGCGCATTACAGGCTCCTCAGACTGTATCCCATTCCGCGATGAGTATTAATCGGCGAAAGGTCGGGATTTATAGCGCGCAGTTTGGCGCGCAGCGTTTTGATGTGAGTATCGACGGTGCGATCGTAAGTGTCCTGTGCATCTTCCCAGACGCTATCCATCAATTGCTGGCGTGACCAGACACGGCCTGGCGACTTGAGTAACGTTTTCAACAACAAAAATTCGTACCGCGTCAGCGTTAATGGCGTGTCAAACCAGCTTATCTGCGCCGCAGGTTCATTCAGTTCAAAATGACCAATACGGATGACGGGAGACGGCGTAGAAAACTTCTTCACCCGACGCAGTAAGGTGCGCACTCTGGCGCACACTTCGCGGGGTGAAAATGGTTTAGCCACGTAGTCGTCAGCGCCAATCTCCAGCCCAAGCAGGCGATCCACCTCTTCACTACGGGCGGTCAGAAATAGTACGGGCAACGCAGGATGCAGCGCCAGCAACTGGCGACACAGTTCGAAACCGCTAATATCAGGCAGGCCGACATCGAGAATGATAACGTCAGGAACCTGCAGGCGCGCTTTATCCAGCGCCGGTAAGCCCCGTTCAAAGAATTCGACGGCAAAACCTTCCTGCTGCAACATGTAGACCAGCGTGTCGGCTATCCCTTGCTCGTCTTCCACTAACCAGACCGTTTCCCGTTGCATAAATCGCCTCTGTTATTGTCGCCACGGCATGACAGGAACGGCGCTGATGGCATTTTTCGGTGAACCATCAACAACTTTGTCGGAGTAAGCCAGGTAAGCGAGCGCGTTGCGTTTGGCGTCATAGAAACGCACGACCTGTAACGACTTAAAGACCAGAGAAGTCCGTTTTTTGAACACGACTTCACCCTGAGCTTTGCCGTTTTTAATGCGATCCGACAGTTCAATCGGCCCTACCTGCTGGCAGGAAATGGCCGCATCGGAAGTATCTTCCGCCAGACCTAATCCTCCTTTAATACCGCCGGTTTTCGCCCGACTCACATAACAGGTGACGTTTTTCACATCGGGATCGTCAAAGGCTTCTACGACAATTTTGTGATCCGGGCCGATCATTTTAAATACGGTGTCGACCGAACCAATTTCTTCCGCATGAGCCAATGGCCCCAGCATTATCAGGCTTAAGGACAAGATCAAATGCTTGTATTTCATATTGTTACCATTTTTATAAGTTACACTGAGCAATTAGTTCGTCACGATAAATAACATATTGATTAAGAACAAAATCTCAATTCTTTTATCTCCGTCAAGACCTAAAACATACTCTGCTAAGAAAAAAACACTGAATGCTAAAACAGCAAAAAATGCTATTATCCAATTACCTGATGTCAGGTGCTCGTTGTTGAAAGGATGAGGATATTTTATGGATCAGGCCGGCATTATTCGCGACCTTTTAATCTGGCTGGAAGGTCATCTGGATCAGCCCCTGTCGCTCGACAATGTAGCGGCGAAAGCAGGTTATTCCAAGTGGCACTTACAGAGAATGTTTAAAGATGTCACTGGCCATGCTATTGGCGCGTATATTCGTGCTCGTCGTTTGTCGAAATCGGCGGTCGCACTACGCCTGACTGCGCGTCCGATTCTGGATATCGCGCTGCAATACCGCTTCGACTCTCAACAGACATTTACCCGCGCATTCAAGAAGCAGTTTGCCCAGACTCCCGCACTTTACCGCCGTTCTCCTGAATGGAGCGCCTTTGGTATTCGCCCGCCGCTACGTCTGGGTGAATTTACCATGCCAGAGCACAAATTTGTCACCCTGGAAGATACGCCGCTGATTGGTGTTACCCAGAGCTACTCCTGCTCGCTGGAGCAAATCTCTGATTTCCGCCATGAAATGCGCTACCAGTTCTGGCACGATTTTCTCGGTAACTCGCCAACCATTCCGCCAGTGCTTTACGGTTTGAACGAAACGCGTCCAAGCCAGGATAAAGACGACGAGCAAGAAGTGTTTTACACCACGGCTCTGGCTCGGGATCAAGCCGACGGCTATGTACTGACCGGGCATCCGGTGCTGTTGCAGGGCGGCGACTATGTGATGTTTACCTACGAAGGTCTGGGAACCGGCGTGCAGGAGTTTATTCTGACGGTATACGGAACCTGTATGCCGATGCTCAACCTGACTCGCCGTAAAGGCCAGGATATTGAGCGATACTACCCGGCAGAAGATGCCAAAGCGGGAGATCGCCCAATTAATCTGCGCTGCGAGCTGCTTATTCCGATACGTCGTTAACGCTGTAGCTCGTCTAATGCAGGGGCGTCCAGATGCGAGATGTCCCCTGCTGTTTCAACGACCCAGCCAGATGCCAGCCACAGGCTTTCCTGATAATCCACGCGCGAAATAGAACAGTTACGCAGACGTAAGCGTCGTTCTGCCCATGCCGGTAAGCCCAGAATGGTACTCACCAGGCATCCCAGCGCAATACCGTGGCTCACCAGCAGCGGTCGACTTCCCGGTGGTAAATCCCGACAAGATTCCAGTGCTGCGTTAACGCGATCGCTAAGTTCCTGCATCGACTCGCCTTCAGGAATACGCCCGTCAACGGTGCCATTGACGAGCTGACGACGCCAGTTCTCTTCTTCTTCAGTCAGAGAGTCAATGTGTCTTTTCTCCAGCACGCCCATATTTAACTCACGCAAGCGGGAATCAAAGATGATGTCACAACCACAAGCCTGGGCGATAATTTCCGCCGTACGCCGGGTGCGGCCTAAATCACTACTGATGATATGCGTAATGCCAAGCTCTTTGGCACGGTTCGCCACCTGCATTGCCTGTTGCTCACCTTTTGCAGTCAGCGGGCTGTCAGACTGGCCCTGAATACGTCGCTCGGCGTTCCACTGGGTTTCACCGTGGCGGACAAGGTATACCTGTAACATGCTTTTTTTCCGTATACTGCTTTAACGTTAATTTTGTGAGTAATCCTGATTATGCACCATGTTGTCTGTGCGACCACCAATCCCGCTAAAATTCAGGCCATTCTGCAGGCATTTCACGAGATCTTCGGCGAAGGATCCTGCCACATTGAGTCCGTTGCCGTCGAGAGCGGCGTACCGGAACAGCCCTTTGGCAGTGAGGAAACGCGCGCTGGCGCACGAAATCGGGTAGCAAATTCCCGTCATTTACGCCCAGAGGCTGATTTTTGGGTAGCGATTGAAGCGGGTATTGATGGTGACAGCACCTTCAGTTGGGTGGTGATTGAAAACGCCAGCCAGCGTGGTGAAGCGCGTTCAGCAACTTTGCCGTTGCCTGCGGTGATTCTGGAGAAAGTGCGTGAAGGTGAGGCGCTTGGCCCCGTGATGTCGCGCTATACCGGCATTGATGAGATTGGTCGTAAAGAAGGAGCAATCGGCGTGTTTACCGCCGGGAAACTCACCCGCACCAGCGTCTATCACCAGGCGGTGATCCTGGCGCTGAGTCCGTTTCATAATGCGGTGTATCAGCCATTGTAGGACGGAGAAGGCGTTCACGACGCATCCGGCATTCGGTGCGCAATGCCTGATGCGACGCTGACGCGTCTTATCAGGCCTACAAAATCAATCGCTTTTCAGCAGCACTTCTTCCAGCCACTGGCGCAACTCGACGGGTGCGGCTTTCAGGCTGTTCGATCCACGAGTAATGGTCGCAATGCCCGCGCCGAGTTCGTTTTTTAACTCACGCTGGCTCATTTCACCGCGCAACAACTCTTCTACGATACGCACGCGAGTCCCCAACGCTTCGCGCTCATCCGGCGTCAGCATCAGGTTTAACAGCGGTAAATGGAGATCGTTTTCGTAGGCATTCTTAAGCAGGTCAACAAAACGTAACCACTCCTGGTGACGCTGTTCTGCCATCGCTGCTGAATAGGGTGATTGTTGAGCCATAGTGTGTCGCCATTGTTAGCGGGGGAAGCAAAATGCCTCCCCCGGTTGTACTCGCAAAAGAGTACGATAGCATATCATAAACGGGCGGTTCAGTAACGACGCCCCCATTCTGTGGCGCTCAAAAGCATCGGTTTATCGCCCATGAAATAGCGATAATACGCGTCATAAGCCAGCACGTTCTTCACATAACCGCGCGTCTCGGAGAACGGAATACTCTCGACAAATGCCACAGCGTCGATACGCCCGGCGCTGTTGCCAAGCCAGGTGCGTACCCGTCCTGGTCCAGCGTTATAGGCTGCCGATGAGAAAATGCGGTTATTACCAAACTGCTGATAAACATATTGCAGGTAACTGGTGCCAATGTTGATGTTCGTTTCCGGATCCAGCAATTGTCCTGGGCTGCTGTAACCTGGAATTGAGAACATTTTCACCGTATGGGTCGCTGTGCCCGGCATAATCTGCATCAGACCGCTGGCGCCTACCGGCGACTTCACTTTCGGATTCCAGGCGCTCTCCTGGCGAGCAATCGCCATTGCATAGCTTTGCGGGATATCTTTGCCACTGGTGTAGCGTTTGAAAAGATCGTTGTAGGCCAGCGGGAATCGCTCTTCCAGATGATCCCACAGTTTCCCGGCGATCGTCGCCTGAACGCTAAGATCCCACCATTGGTTGTTGAAAGCATACCGCGCCAGCTGTGCCTGCTCTGTTTTTGACTTGCTCTTCACCAGATTGGCCCACTCGCTACGCGCGGTGTTATCGAGATTCCAGTACATCAACTCGCGCACGCGCGCCATCTCCGGCCCCTGAGTCAGAGCACTGTCGATATTCTGCGGCGCTTTATCAATCTTCAGCTCATACTCTTCGCCGATCCGCTGTGCAGCAACCATCGGGTAGAAACCACGCTGTTGCATGAGTTGATGCAAAATCTCTTTTGCTTCCGCTTCACGACCGCGTTCCAGCAGTAAATCCGCTTGCCAGTAGCGCCATTCATCTTTCTCTTTCGCTTCCATTGGCAAGCGTGCCAGCCAGGTATTCAGGCCAGAACGGTCGCCAGTGCCAAGCGCCATCCGCACGCGTCGTTCAATTAACGACGTGGATTGCGAACGCATAATTGCGTCATCGCGCCATTTCGCCTGCTCGTCGGTGACGTCATTGCCCATCAGACGCCAGGCGACGATATCGCGTAGCTCCTGAATCTGATCTTCATTAAGCTGCTGCGCCTGGGCAAGCGACGGGATCATCAGTCGTGCGTTTTCTGCATCCTGGCGCGCCACGCTGGCAAACGCCACCGCTGCCATCTGGCGGGTAAAATCAGTCGCTCCGGTAGTACGCGCGAAGGTCAGCACTGTATTGGGATCGTTCGCCAGAGAAATAATCGCCGAGGCGATAGTTTGATAATCGGCAGGCATCTGACCTGCGAGTACCGTCACTAATCCGGTATTGCCCGCTTTCATCGCCAGGCGGATACGCTCTAAATAAGCCAGTGGCTCTTGCTTACCGGACGCGCGCCAGACGCTAAACAACTTATCGCAAGCGTTAGGCTGGCTCTTGCCGGTTAGCCACAGCTCTTTCGCCCCCTGCCAGGCTTCTTCGCTCTGCCCGGTGTTCCATTTCGCATAGTAGTAATTACATTGCGCTTCGGTAGTCCCTGGTTTTTCCGGGCTAAAAGCTAACAAGCCACGCCAGTCTTCACGCCGCGCCAGCTCATTGACGAAACGAGATTGTAGTGCGCGAGCCGGAGGAAGCGTTGGGTTAGCGCGAACAAAGTTAGTGACCGTGACCGCTGGTTGATTCATCAGATCATCGGTGATCTGGCGGTATTCCAGGTAGGGATAAAGTGGATAATCCTTCAGGGATGGCATCATTTGTTCGACCACATCCATTTGTCGATTATCCCAGGCCTGCTTGATTTGCGCGTAACGGCTACGCTGCTCATCCAGTGAGTCGGCTCGCGCCACGCTGCTGACCGTCAGCAGACAGACACCGGCAGCCAACAGCCGCCAGGTAACTTGTTTGGCTTTTTCCACAAGCGCATCCTCTAAGTGTAAATACATCAATGCAGCATCTTGCCGCCTAATAGATTTATGCTAACCAGTCATTGCCGTTTGCGCCACGTTATGGACACTTTTTTACTTTTATCGGGAGGGTGATCGACCGGCTGGGATTAGATAAGGAAACAGGCTACACTTCGCCTTTGAAAACTCATCATCACGATAAACATAGAGGCGAAGTCCAACGTGGCTCAATTCGTTTATACCATGCATCGTGTCGGCAAAGTTGTTCCGCCGAAACGTCATATTTTGAAAAACATCTCTCTGAGTTTCTTCCCTGGGGCAAAAATCGGCGTCCTGGGTCTGAACGGCGCCGGTAAGTCCACCCTGCTGCGCATTATGGCGGGCATCGATAAAGATATCGAAGGTGAAGCGCGTCCGCAGCCGGATATCAAGATTGGTTATCTGCCGCAGGAACCGCAGCTGAACCCGGAACACACCGTGCGTGAGTCCATTGAAGAAGCGGTCTCTGAAGTGGTTAACGCCCTGAAACGTCTGGATGAAGTGTATGCGTTATACGCCGATCCGGATGCCGATTTTGACAAGCTGGCCGCTGAACAGGGTCGTCTGGAAGAGATCATTCAGGCTCACGACGGTCATAACCTGAATGTGCAACTGGAGCGTGCGGCGGATGCGCTGCGTCTGCCAGACTGGGAGGCGAAAATCGCTAACCTCTCCGGTGGTGAGCGTCGTCGCGTGGCATTGTGCCGCCTGCTGCTGGAAAAACCAGACATGCTGCTGCTCGACGAACCAACTAACCACCTGGATGCCGAATCCGTAGCGTGGCTGGAACGCTTCCTGCACGACTTCGAAGGCACCGTTGTGGCGATTACCCACGACCGTTACTTCCTCGATAACGTTGCGGGCTGGATCCTCGAACTTGACCGTGGCGAAGGTATTCCGTGGGAAGGTAACTACTCCTCCTGGCTGGAGCAGAAAGATCAGCGTCTGGCGCAGGAAGCTTCGCAAGAAGCAGCACGTCGTAAGTCGATTGAAAAAGAGCTGGAGTGGGTACGTCAGGGGACTAAAGGCCGTCAGTCGAAAGGTAAAGCACGTCTGGCGCGCTTTGAGGAGCTGAACAACACCGAATATCAGAAACGTAACGAAACCAACGAACTGTTTATTCCACCTGGACCGCGTCTGGGCGATAAAGTGCTGGAAGTCAGCAACCTGCGTAAATCCTACGGCGATCGCCTGCTGATTGATAACCTGAGCTTCTCGATCCCGAAAGGGGCGATCGTCGGGATCATCGGTCCGAACGGCGCGGGTAAATCAACCCTGTTCCGTATGATCTCTGGTCAGGAACAGCCGGACAGCGGCACCATCACTTTAGGTGAAACGGTGAAACTGGCATCGGTTGATCAGTTCCGTGACTCAATGGATAACAGCAAAACCGTTTGGGAAGAAGTTTCCGGCGGGCTGGATATCATGAAGATTGGCAACACCGAGATGCCAAGCCGCGCCTACGTTGGCCGCTTTAACTTTAAAGGGGTTGATCAGGGTAAACGCGTTGGCGAACTCTCCGGTGGTGAGCGCGGTCGTCTGCATCTGGCGAAGCTGCTGCAGGTTGGCGGCAACATGCTGCTGCTCGACGAACCGACCAACGACCTGGATATCGAAACCCTGCGCGCGCTGGAAAACGCCCTGCTGGAGTTCCCGGGCTGCGCGATGGTTATCTCGCACGACCGTTGGTTCCTCGACCGTATCGCGACGCACATTCTGGATTATCAGGATGAAGGTAAAGTTGAGTTCTTCGAAGGTAACTTTACCGAGTACGAAGAGTATAAGAAACGCACGCTGGGCGCAGACGCGCTGGAGCCGAAGCGTATCAAGTACAAGCGTATTGCGAAGTAATGCGTAAAATGCCGGATGCGGCGTGAACGCCTTATCCGGCCTACAAGTCCAGCGATTTCAATACGTTGCGAAACAGTAGGCCTGATAAGACGCGTCAGCGTCGCATCAGGCATTGGACTCCGAATGCCGGATGCGGCGTGAACGCCTTATCCGGCCTACAAGCCCAGTGATTTCAATAGGTTGCAAAACAGTAGGCCTGATAAGACGCGTCAGCGTCGCATCAGGCATTGGGTCTTAACCCTGCTCCCCCATCATCTCCCGCACCAGCTCCACGCAGCGCAGGAAACGGCTGTCGTAATCGTCCTCTTCAACCCGCACAAATTCGATATTGTTCTCTTCCAGCATCTCCACCAGCAAATTCTGGAACTCTTTACGATCCACCGAACTGCCGAGGCTGCGTAAACCATCTGCCACCCACGGCGTGTTGTTCTCCAGCAAGATCACCAGATCAAAACGGTATTCATCGATCAGCGCCTGCACGAACGGATGCTCACGCCCTTCGTACTTTTTGCAGAACGCCTGAGTTGTCACAAAATCAGTGTCGATAAACGCCACTTTATTGGCATATTTCACCGCAAAATCAATATATTGCGCGTGACCCAGCGCAATTTTATCGTAGTCGGAATACTGCAACGCAATCTCATCGCCACCGAGGTGCGAAAAGACATAATCACGACCAAACTCCCACGCACTGGTGGTGTTGAAGATATTGGCGAGTTTGTTTACCAGGGTGGATTTACCACTCGACTCGCCGCCGAGGATCGCCACGGTACGCACAAAGAACGGTTTCACTTCCGTAGGAATATATTCCCAGTAGCGGAACGGGTTTTCACGGATCTGCGCTCCGCTGATACTCATAAAGGTGCGTTTCGGATCGACAAGCACCGTTTCGATCCCCAGATGTTCCAGGTACTGTGGTGCGTCGGTCTCTTCCGAGGTGTAGATCAAATCCGGCTGAATGCCTTTTTCGGCCATAAAATTTTTGATGCCGTTGCTCCACACGTCCCAGCCGTGCGGATACGGCTCCATGCCCTCTTCGTTGAAAGCATGAATGCGGATATTTTTCTGATATTTAAAGGTTTGCAATAACCAGCGCAGACGATCCGGCACCGTGGGCTGCTGCGACATGGCGCTGTCTTCAAACAACGCGCGGTCGCGAGTATCGTCAAAGCCCATAATGATATGCAGCTCGTCAACCTGGCTACAGGCGCGCTGGATAAGGTAGATATGTCCGGTATGCAGCGGGTAGAACTTACCGAATACGACACCAATGGTTTTCTTCTGCCGGGGAAATTCAAGCCCCAAAAAACGGTGCAACGCCTCCAGCTTTTGTGCGCTGGGGCTTTTGATTTTGGCATTCAGTAACTGGCTTAAATACCCTTTGGTCATACCGCTGGCATCAGCAACCTGCTGTAACGTGCAGCCTTGTTGCTTAATAGCGGTTTTCAGGTAATCAAATGACGACATATCTCCCTCCGTATCTCTCATTATAAGTCGTCGAACACGCTAAGCGCGTCGGAGAGTTTCTTAACGCCAAAAATCTGCATCCCTTCCGGCGCTTTTTTCGGCACGTTGGCCGCAGGAACAATCGCCCGGCGAAAACCGTGTTTCGCCGCTTCAGAGATTCGTTCCTGACCGCTGGGCACCGGGCGGATCTCCCCTGCCAGCCCCACTTCGCCAAACACCACCAGATCCTGCGGCAGCGGCCTGTCGCGCAGGCTGGAAACCATCGCCAGCAGTAACGCTAAGTCGGCGCTGGTTTCCGTTACCTTCACGCCGCCGACCACGTTCACAAAGACATCCTGATCGGCCATTTGCAGACCGCCGTGACGGTGCAGCACCGCCAGCAGGATCGCCAGACGGTTTTGTTCCAGCCCGACCGCCACGCGGCGTGGGTTCGCCATCATCGAGTGATCGACCAGCGCCTGAATCTCCACCAGCAGCGGGCGCGTCCCTTCCCATACCACCATCACTGAACTGCCAGAGGTCACTTCATCGCCACGGCTTAAGAAGATTGCCGAAGGATTGCTGACTTCACGCAGTCCCTGTTCGGTCATCGCGAATACGCCCAGCTCATTCACCGCGCCGAAGCGGTTTTTATGGCTGCGTAAGGTGCGAAAACGGGAGTCGGCGTCGCCGTCCAGCAGCACCGAACAGTCAATACAGTGTTCCAGCACTTTCGGACCAGCCAGCGAGCCATCTTTGGTTACGTGCCCGACCATGACAATCGCCACGCCGCGCGTTTTAGCGAATCGTGTCAGATAAGCCGCTGTTTCACGCACCTGCGCCACGCTGCCAGGCGAAGACTGAACATCCGCCATATGCATCACCTGGATGGAGTCGATCACCATCAGCTTCGGCTGCTCTTCTTCGGCAATCAGGCAGATCTGTTCGATGCTGGTTTCCGACAGCATATTGAGATTGTCAGTCGGCAGGCCGAGACGATGAGCGCGCATCGCCACCTGTTGCAGCGACTCTTCGCCGGTGACATACAGCGTTTTCATCTGCTGCGCCAGTTTGCACAGCGTTTGCAGCAGCAGCGTGGATTTCCCCGCCCCTGGGTTACCGCCAATCAAAATGGCGCTTCCCGGCACCACCCCGCCGCCTAATACGCGGTCGAACTCTTTAAATCCGGTGGAAAAACGCGGCAGTTCTTCAAGGCTGATATCGGAGAGTTTCTGGACTTTCGCCACTCCCGCGCTACCAGCGTAGCCACTGAGACGCTCGTTACGCGCCACCGTTGGCGACGCAGCAAGACGCACCTCGGTGATGGTGTTCCAGGCATGGCAGGCGCTGCACTGCCCCTGCCAGCGCGGATAATCTGCCCCGCATTCATTACAAACAAAGGCGCGTTTTGGAGCTTTTGCCACGGTGTACCTCGTTAATGCTGTGCTGCCCGCAGGATGGCGGGCGTGCAATTACTTCTGATTCAGGCTGCCGGAGAGGATGCAGAACACGCCCATCAGGTCAGCGTGACGGATGGTGACTTCCGTCTTTTCATTCACTTTTGGCTTGGCATGGTAGGCAATCCCCAGCCCTGCTGCTTTGATCATCGGCAGGTCGTTGGCACCATCGCCAATCGCCACGGTCTGCGCCTGCGGGATTTCATACTCCTGCGCGAGGCGGTTCAGGGTTTTCGCTTTATATTGCGCGTCAACGATGTCGCCGATCACATTGCCGGTAAATTTACCGTCCATGATCTCCAGTTCATTGGCTACTACGGCGGTCAGGCGCAGCTTGTCGCGCAGGTATTCAGCAAAGAAGGTAAAGCCGCCGGAGGCAATCGCCACTTTCCAGCCCAGCGTTTCCAACTTGAGTACCAGCTGCGTTAAGCCTGGCATCAGCGGCAGATTTTCACGTACCTGAAGCAAAATGTTCGCATCAGCGCCTTTCAGCGTCGCCACGCGGCTGCGCAGGCTGGCGGTAAAATCAAGTTCGCCGCGCATCGCCCGTTCGGTTACTTCCGCCACCATCTCGCCCGTTCCGGCCAGTTTGGCAATTTCATCAATACATTCAATCTGGATGGCGGTGGAGTCCATGTCCATCACCAGCAAACCAGGGGTGCGCAGATGCGGAATTTTCCCCAACGGCGCGACATCCAGTTGTGCTTCATGAGCCAGGCGTGTAGCCCGCGCGGTAAGCGAACCTGCCAGACGAATCACCTGATAATCTTCCACGCACCAGGCGGCAACAATCACCATCGCCGCGCCCAGTTTGCTCTGGTACTGGGTCAGACGTTGTTTATCCAGCCCACGACCATACAGCAGCCAGCCGCTACGACCTGCGTGGTAATCCAGTGGCATCACTTCATCACCACTTAATGAAAGAGGCAGACCAGGCCATAAAGAGACATCTTCAGGCAGGTCGCACCAGGTAATGTTAGGCATTAAGGCTCCTGTAAAATCGTTCGAAGCAGGGAAAATAACGCATGAGGCTACCTTGTATCCATTGCTTCTGGCAACATTAAGTCTCAAATTTTCAAAGGGTGGAAGATGGCTCGCACAAAACTGAAATTCCGGCTGCATCGGGCAGTGATTGTCCTGTTCTGCCTCGCCTTGTTAGTGGCGCTGATGCAGGGGGCGTCATGGTTTAGTCAAAACCACCAGCGACAGCGTAATCCGCAACTTGAAGAACTGGCTCGCACCCTGGCGCGTCAGGTGACGCTGAACGTTGCGCCGCTAATGCGTACCGACTCTCCGGATGAAAAACGCATTCAGGCAATCCTCAGCCAGTTAACAGACGAAAGCCGCATCCTCGACGCGGGCGTGTATGACGAGCAAGGCGATCTTATCGCCCGCGCAGGCGAAAGCGTCGAAGTGCGCGATCGGCTGGCGCTCGACGGTAAAAAAGCGGGCGGCTATTTTAACCAGCAGATTGTCGAACCGATTGCGGGGAAAAATGGTCCGCTCGGCTATCTGCGCCTGACGCTCGACACCCATACGCTCGCCACCGAAGCCAAACAGGTGGATAACACCACTAACATTTTACGCCTGATGTTGCTGCTCTCGCTGGCAATCGGCGTGGTGCTTACCCGCACGTTGTTGCAGGGTAAGCGCACCCGCTGGCAGCAATCCCCCTTCCTGTTAACCGCCAGCAAACCGGTGCCGGAAGAGGAAGAAAGCGAGAAAAAAGAGTGACCCATTACTACAAGAAAGGAAATCGTTATGTCCACATTACGCCTGCTTATTTCTGACTCTTACGACCCGTGGTTTAACCTGGCGGTTGAGGAATGTATTTTTCGCCAGATGCCCGCCACGCAGCGCGTTCTGTTTCTCTGGCGCAATGCCGACACCGTAGTGATTGGTCGCGCACAAAACCCGTGGAAAGAGTGTAATACCCGGCGGATGGAAGAAGATAACGTCCGACTGGCGCGGCGCAGTAGCGGCGGTGGCGCGGTGTTCCACGATCTCGGCAATACCTGTTTTACCTTTATGGCTGGCAAGCCGGAGTACGATAAAACCATCTCCACGTCGATTGTGCTCAATGCGCTGAACGCGCTCGGCGTCACCGCCGAAGCCTCCGGGCGCAACGATCTGGTGGTGAAAACCACCGAAGGCGACCGCAAAGTCTCAGGCTCGGCCTATCGCGAAACCAAAGATCGTGGCTTCCACCACGGCACCTTGCTGCTCAATGCCGACCTTAGCCGCCTGGCAAACTATCTCAATCCGGATAAAAAGAAACTGGCGGCGAAAGGCATTACTTCGGTACGTTCCCGCGTGACTAATCTGACCGAATTGCTACCGGGAATTACCCATGAGCAAATTTGCGAGGCTATAACCGAGGCCTTTTTCGCCCATTATGGCGAGCGCACAGAAGCGGAAATTATCTCCCCGGACAAAACGCCAGACCTGCCAAACTTCGCCGAAACCTTTGCCCGCCAGAGTAGCTGGGAGTGGAACTTCGGTCAGGCTCCGGCATTTTCGCATCTGCTGGATGAACGCTTCACATGGGGCGGAGTGGAACTGCACTTCGACGTTGAAAAAGGCCATATCACCCGCGCTCAGGTGTTTACCGATAGCCTCAACCCCGCACCGCTGGAAGCTCTCGCCGGACGACTGCAAGGCTGTCTGTACCGCGCAGATATGCTGCAACAAGAGTGCGAAGCTCTGCTGGTCGACTTCCCTGAACAGGAAAAAGAGCTACGGGAGTTGTCGGCGTGGATGGCTGGGGCAGTACGGTAACTCGCTGATTAAAATATCCAAGGAAGGAAATATGATCGCTCTGGAAAACCAGGAGCGGGAGATTATCAACTTAATGTTCAGCCAGCGTATTTCCTGGCTAGCCGCTGTGCGTATCAGGCATAAATTATCGCTTGCTGAATTAAGTAAAATGTTAGGTATCTCGATTAACTCTCTAAAACGGATCGAAAAGACGGAGCGGCTTAGCTCAAACATCAAAAGCAAAATGGCAAGAATTTATGGTTGTCCGCCAGAGTTGCTGATATGCCCTTCCTGGATGACGGCTGAACATAAATGAATAGATTCGTGAATAGATACTTGAATGGATTTTATTTTCTATCCATATGAAAAATAATAGTAAATCTATAAATCAGTTGCTATTGATGAATAGATACTAAAAAGCAGGAGCAGTCTCCCGCTCCGGCTGAACACGACAATCGCCTTTCAGCGAAAAACAATTACTCTTTATCGCCCAGCAGAACGGATTCCAGTGCGATTTTGATCATGTCGTTGAAGGTGGTCTGACGCTCTTCAGCAGTGGTCTGCTCGTGAGTGCGGATGTGGTCAGATACGGTGCAGATAGCCAGGGCTTTCGCACCAAATTCTGCTGCTACGCCGTAGATGCCAGCGGCTTCCATTTCCACGCCAAGGATGCCGTATTTTTCCATCACGTCGAACATTTCGCCGTCCGGAGAGTAGAACAGATCAGCGGAGAACAGGTTACCAACGCGAGCATCAACGCCCAGAGCTTTAGCCGCGTCTACCGCGTTACGCACCATGTCAAAGTCAGCGATAGCGGCAAAGTCATGGTCTTTAAAACGGATGCGGTTAACTTTGGAGTCGGTGCAGGCACCCATACCAATCACCACGTCACGCAGTTTTACGTGCGGCAGAACAGCACCACAGGAACCCACGCGGATGATTTTCTTCACGCCGAAATCGGTGATCAGCTCTTTGGTGTAGATGGAGCAGGACGGGATACCCATACCGTGACCCATTACGGAAATTTTGCGGCCTTTGTAAGTACCGGTGAAGCCCAGCATACCGCGAACGTTGTTCACTTCACGGACATCTTCAAGGAAAGTTTCAGCAATATACTTCGCACGCAGCGGGTCGCCTGGCATCAAAACTACGTCAGCGAAATCGCCCATTTCTGCATTAATGTGTGGGGTAGCCATTGTTTTATCCTTATCAACATGTTTTCACCCTCTCCCTGTGGGAGAGGGCCGGGGTGAGGGCATCAAGCCGCACCCATTATCAGAACATGGCTTTGCCATATTCCATATCAGAAGTACCAAAATATTTTGCCAGAGTCTGACCGATATCCGCGAAGGTTTCACGATGACCCAGCGAACCCGGTTTTACTTTCGGGCCATACACCAGTACCGGAATGTGTTCACGGGTGTGGTCAGTACCAGTCCAGGTCGGGTCACAACCGTGGTCAGCGGTGAGGATCAGGATATCGTCATCGCGCAGCAGTGACATCAGCTCCGGCAGACGGCGGTCAAACAGTTCCAGACCCGCAGCATAACCCGCGACGTCGCGACGGTGGCCCCAGGAAGAGTCGAAGTCAACGAAGTTGGTGAAGACGATGGTGTTATCACCCGCTTCCTTCATCTCTTTAATGGTGGCGTCAAACAGCGCGTCCAGACCGGTCGCTTTCACTTTTTTGGTGATACCGCAGTTAGCGTAGATGTCCGCAATTTTACCGACAGAAACCACCTGGCCGTGTTTTTCATCAACCAGTTTTTGCAGCACGGTCGGTGCTGGCGGTTCAACAGCCAGGTCGTGACGGTTACCAGTACGCTGGAAGTTACCGGCTTTGTCGCCGATAAACGGACGGGCGATAACGCGACCGATGTTGTAGCCGCCGTTGGTCAGCTCTTCACGGGCGATTTCGCACAGTTCGTAGAGCTTATCCAGGCCAAAGGTTTCTTCATGGCAGGCAATCTGGAACACTGAGTCAGCGGAGGTATAGAAAATCGGCTTGCCGGTTTTCATGTGCTCTTCGCCCAGTTGATCCAGGATGACCGTACCGGAAGAGTGGCAGTTACCAAGGTAACCCGGCAGATTAGCGCGTTCGACCAGTTTATCCAGCAATTCTTGCGGGAAGCTGTTTTCGTGATCGGAGAAATATCCCCACTCAAACAGAACCGGTACACCGGCGATTTCCCAGTGACCAGACGGGGTATCTTTACCGGATGACATTTCGTGCGCCCATGCGTACGCGCCGATAACTTCAGCGTTGCCGTCCATTCCTGCCGGAATGAAACCGGTAGAACCTTCGTGTGCTTTCGCCAGCCCCAGACGGGTCAGATTTGGCAGATTCAGTGGCCCTTTACGACCATTATCAGCTTCGCCTTTAGCACAAGCTTCTGCGATATGACCCAGGGTGTCAGCCCCGACGTCACCAAAGCGTTCTGCATCTTCTGTAGCGCCGATGCCGAATGAGTCCAGCACCATAATAAATGCACGTTTCATATGTTCTCCGTACTCAGTGCTTCAAATTTAAATGATCAGATCAGTATACAATTATTCACTGATACGACGATAGACAGTTGGTGTGCTTTCTGGGGCTTTATCGGCAAGTTTAATTGCCGCTTTCACCGCTTTCGCCGCTTCCTGCCAGCTGTTTTCGTCTTTCGCGTGGATAACCGCCAGCGGACGCTGACCGTCTACCTGGTCGCCCAGACGCGCCATATCAGTAAAGCCGACGCTATAATCGATGGTGTCAGATGCCTGACGGCGACCGCCGCCCATTGCAACCACTGCCATCCCCAGCGCGCGGGTATCCATTTCACTGACAAAACCTTCGGTATCAGCATAGACTGCTTTCGTCAGCATGGCTGTCGGCAGATACTTCGCGTAGTTCTCAACGAAGTCAGTCGGGCCTTTTTGTGCCGCGACCATACGACCAAAGACTTCTGCCGCTTTACCGTTGTCCAGCACCGCCTGCAATTTCGCGCGCGCTTCGGCGTCATCTTTCGCCAGTTTGCCGGAGGTAAGCATCTCCACGCACAGCGCCATCGTGACATCAAACAGACGCGGGTTACGATACTCACCCGTCAAGAACTGCACCGCTTCACGCACTTCAACCGCGTTACCGGCACTGGAGGCCAACACCTGATTCATGTCGGTGAGCAGCGCAGTGGTGCGCACGCCAGCGCCGTTAGCCACGCCAACAATCGCTTCGGCGAGGGCTTCAGAGAGTTCGTAGGTCGGCATAAACGCGCCGCTACCCACTTTCACGTCCATCACCAGCGCGTCCAGACCTTCCGCAAGTTTCTTCGCCAGAATAGAGGCGGTGATCAGCGGAATGGAGTCCACTGTTGCGGTAATATCGCGGGTTGCGTAGAAACGTTTATCCGCCGGAGCCAGTGAGCTGGTCTGACCGATAATTGCCACGCCGACATCTTTAATAATTTCGCGGAAACGGTTGTCATCCGGGAAGATATCGAAGCCTGGGATTGATTCCAGTTTGTCGAGCGTACCGCCAGTATGACCGAGGCCACGACCGGAGATCATCGGAATATAGCCGCCGCAGGCCGCGACCATTGGCCCCAACATCAGCGAAGTCACATCGCCGACGCCGCCGGTGGAGTGTTTATCAACAATCGGGCCATTCAGATGCAGGCTTTTCCAGTCGAGAACGGTTCCTGAATCTCGCATCGCCATCGTCAGCGAGACACGCTCCGGCATTGTCATATCGTGGAAGAAAATGGTCATCGCGAGGGCGGCAATTTGCCCTTCGGAGATAGTGTTGTCGCGAATGCCGTTGATAAAGAAACGAATTTCTTCATCGCTCAGCGCATGACCATCACGTTTTTTACGAATAATTTCTTGTGCGAGAAACAAGGTAACCTCCCGTGGAAAAGAGTATGAGGCGGCTTTTGCCGGATGCGTCTACGCCTTATCCGGCCTACGGGTAGATACGTCTCGTAGGCCTGATAAGCGCAGCGCATCAGGCGTAAAGCATCTTACTTAGTAGCTGCTGGCGCTCTTACCGTCGCCGTGGCCCAGAGCTTTCAGCAGGCTTGCCAGCAGGCTGGAAGCGCCAAAGCGATAGTGACGTGCATCTGCCCAGTCAGCACCGAACAGTTCATCTGCAATCGCGAGATATTTCTGTGCATCTTCCGCAGTACGCACGCCACCCGCCGGTTTGAAACCAACGGTTTTTTCTACGCCCATGTCGCGGATGACTTCCATCATGATGCGCGCGCTTTCAGGCGTCGCATTCACCGCGACTTTACCGGTGGAGGTTTTGATAAAGTCAGCGCCCGCTTTGATGGAGATTTCAGACGCTTTACGGATCAGCGCTTCGTCTTTCAGTTCGCCGGTTTCGATGATCACTTTCAGCAGTACATTCGCTGCCGCGCAAGCCTCTTTACAGGCTTTCACAAGGTCAAAACCAACCTGCTCGTTGCCCGCCATCAGCGCGCGGTACGGGAACACCACGTCAACTTCATCGGCACCGTAGGCGATTGCCGCACGGGTTTCTGCCAGCGCGATTTCGATGTCATCGTTACCGTGTGGGAAGTTGGTTACCGTAGCGATACGGATTTCCGGGGTGCCCTGCTCTTTCAGAGTCTTGCGAGCAATCGGGATAAAGCGAGGATAGATACAGATAGCGGCGGTATTGCCGACCGGAGTTTTAGCCTGATGACACAGGGCGATCACTTTCTCGTCGGTGTCGTCGTCATTCAGGGTGGTCAGGTCCATCAATTTCAGTGCACGCAGGCTGCTTGCTTTCAGATCAGTCATTTCATTCTCCTGGCTTGTCGCCAATAAAATTCACCTTGCGAGTTTGTTAGTATTCTAACATCGACTCCGCAACACACTTCGATATACATCACAATTAAGAAAATCTACTTACAAATTTGCATTACGGTAATGCGATCTGGTTCAAATAATTCACTTTCAAATGAATGCGCCAGTGGTGGCAAACGCATCAGGATCAAAGTGAACATCACGAAACTTCTTACAATGGCGCATCACCTTCGGCATAAAAGGAAAAGAAGATGCCCACTTCTCATGAAAATGCACTGCAACAACGTTGCCAGCAAATTGTCACCAGCCCAGTGCTTAGCCCGGAACAGAAGCGCCATTTTCTGGCACTGGAAGCAGAAAACAATCTGCCTTATCCGCAGCTGCCTGCCGAGGCCCGCCGCGCGCTGGATGAGGGTGTAATCTGCGATATGTTTGAAGGTCATGCGCCGTACAAACCGCGCTATGTCTTACCCGATTACGCCCGTTTTCTGGCGAACGGTTCCGAATGGCTGGAGCTGGAAGGCGCGAAAGATCTTGATGATGCACTCTCTCTGCTGACCATTCTTTACCACCACGTTCCTTCGGTCACATCGATGCCGGTCTACCTGGGGCAACTGGATGCGTTGTTGCAACCGTATGTTAGAATTCTAACACAAGACGAGATCGATGTTCGAATAAAACGTTTCTGGCGTTACCTCGACAGAACCCTGCCAGACGCCTTTATGCACGCCAATATCGGCCCGTCTGATTCGCCCATTACCCGCGCGATCTTACGTGCAGACGCAGAGTTGAAGCAGGTTTCACCGAACCTGACCTTTATCTACGATCCTGAAATCACCCCTGATGACCTGCTGCTGGAAGTGGCGAAGAACATCTGTGAATGTAGCAAACCGCACATCGCCAACGGTCCGGTGCATGATAAAATTTTCACAAAAGGGGGCTACGGGATTGTGAGCTGTTACAACTCACTGCCGCTTGCGGGTGGTGGCAGCACGCTGGTACGCCTTAACCTGAAAGCCATTGCCGAGCGCAGCGAATCGCTGGATGACTTCTTTACGCGCACTCTACCGCACTACTGCCAGCAGCAGATCGCCATCATCGATGCGCGATGTGAATTTCTCTATCAACAATCACACTTCTTTGAGAATAGCTTCCTGGTCAAAGAAGGGTTGATTGATCCTGAACGTTTTGTGCCGATGTTTGGCATGTACGGGCTGGCGGAAGCGGTTAACTTGCTGTGCGAGAAAGAAGGGATTGCCGCGCGCTACGGTAAAGAAGCTGCCGCAAATGAAGTGGGTTATCGCATCAGCGCGCAACTGGCGGAGTTTGTCGCCAGCACGCCAGTGAAATATGGCTGGCAAAAACGCGCCATGTTACACGCACAGTCGGGGATCAGTTCCGATATCGGCACCACGCCGGGGGCGCGCCTGCCGTATGGCGATGAGCCAGATCCAATCACCCATCTGCAAACCGTCGCCCCGCATCATGCATATTATTACTCCGGGATCAGCGACATTCTGACGCTCGACGAAACCATCAAACGTAATCCGCAGGCGCTGGTACAGCTTTGCCTCGGTGCCTTTAAAGCCGGAATGCGTGAATTTACCGCCAATGTCAGCGGTAACGATCTGGTTCGCGTTACCGGTTATATGGTGCGTTTGTCGGATTTAGAAAAATATCGTGCCGAAGGTTCACGTACCAATACCACCTGGCTGGGCGAAGAAGCTGCACGTAACACTCGTATTCTGGAACGCCAGCCGCGCGTGATAAGCCATGAACAGCAGATGCGCTTTAGTCAGTAAGATTATCCCCTTCTCCTGCGTTGACGGGCCAGGCAGTCGTCTGGCTCTGTTTTTGCAGGGCTGCAATCTGCGCTGCAAAAATTGTCACAATCCGTGGACGATGGGACGCTGCAATGATTGCAGGGAATGTGTGCCGCAGTGTCCACATCAGGCGTTGCAGATTGCCGACGGCAAAGTAATGTGGAACGTTGCAGTCTGCGAGCAGTGCGACACCTGCCTGAAGATGTGTCCGCAGAATGCCACGCCGATGGCACAAACCATGGGCGTGGACGAGGTGCTTAGTCATATCCGCAAAGCGGTGTTGTTTATTGAAGGGATAACGGTGAGCGGCGGTGAAGCCACGACGCAGCTGCCGTTTGTGGTGGCGCTGTTTACTGCTATCAAAAATGATCCACAATTGCGCCATCTCACCTGTCTTGTGGACAGCAACGGCATGTTGAGCGAAACCGGCTGGGAAAAATTGCTTCCGGTATGCGACGGCGCAATGCTCGATCTCAAAGCGTGGGGTAGCGCGTGTCATCAACAGTTAACCGGACGAGATAATCAACAGATTAAGCGCAGCATCAGTTTGCTTGCAGAGCGCGGCAAGCTGGCGGAACTGCGTTTATTGGTAATCCCCAATCAGATGGATTATTTGCAACACATCGATGAGCTGGCGGCGTTTATCAAGGGACTTGGCGATGTTCCGGTACGCCTGAACGCGTTTCATGCCCACGGCGTGTATGGCGAGGCGCAAAGCTGGCCGAGCGCCACGCCGGAAGATGTTGAGCAGTTGGCTGGCGCGTTAAAGGAGCGCGGGGTAAGTCGATTGATATTTCCGGCGCTGTATTTGTGATAAGCCAGAGATGTCGCAAAACTCAACATCAAGCACAATCAGTCCCCTCGCCCCTCTGGGGAGAGGGTTAGGGTGAGGGGAACAAGCAGCACCAGTGTTCACTTACGGACGGCCTTACCAGCCATCGGGCACGTTAAACACCGCATACGTGTTATTAAGCAACACGTCGGCAATTTCATCCGCTGGTTCCGGGCGTAACTCACAAAGCACGGCAAACACACGGGCGGCCTGCTCCGGGCGGTTAGGCTGCCCCTGAAAACCATTTAGCGGCATATCCGGCGCATCAGTTTCCAGCAACAACGACGCCAGCGGTAATTTTGCGATGACATCGCGGGTTTTACTGGCTCGCGGATAAGTGATAGTGCCGCCTACGCCGATTTTGTAGCCCAGTTGCACAAACCGTTCGGCCTGTTGCAGGCTGCCAGAAAATCCGTGAACCACGCCAGCACGCGGCAAATCGTGGCGTTTAAGATGCATCGCCAGTTTGTCATGCGTGCGCCGTGAATGAAGGATCACCGGCAGATCGTAGCGTTTCGCCAGCTTCAGTTGTTCGTCGAGCAACCACTGCTGACGATCAAATTGTGGATTGTCGCCAAAAAGATCCAGGCCTACCTCCCCTACCGCCACCACCTTCGGCGGACGCCTTTCCAGTGCCTGCTGTAACTGCTCCAGCGACGCATCGCTATGTTTTTCCAACATACCAGGATGCAAGCCCAATGCGGCATACAGCGGCTGATAATTTTCCGCTAACGCCTGCACGCGGGCAAAATTTGCCGCCTCGGTTGCCGGAACAATGATCTTGCCTACGCCCGCTTGTGCCGCGCGTTGCAGGCTGGCCTCTTCATCACCGCTAAACGGCGGAAAATCAAAATGGCAGTGGGTGTCGATAAAACGGCAAATCAAGCCAGATCCTCATTGTTAAATGTCGGGTCATTCGCCTGCGGGGCGTCTATCACCTCGGTAACCAGCGTATCGTTGGCGACTGGCGCAGGCGGAATGACGATTGGTTCCGGCGTCGCCACAGGCACCAGATGGCGAGTGAACGGTGCTTTTTCGGTTAGCATTTTACCGACTGTGGCCAGGAAATAGCGACCGCATAAACGCCCAAGTTTATAGTCATCGCGTAGCGCCGGAAGCCGACTGCCAAGCGCGATGCTATGCAGCGGCTTCGGCGGATAAATTTCGAAAATGCGTAACTTGCCGGGCGGTTTCTCAATAAATTGTTGGATGGCGCGATAACTGGTTTCATGATGCTGCACCAGATTGACCAGCGGTTGTAGGCTACTGTCACCCAACCAACGTTCCATACGTTTAAACCACTGAGGCGTATAGTACATTTGCGACGGCACAGTGCGGATCACCACCAGCGTTTTCGCCCCCTGTCTTGCCGCTTCTTTAACCGGGATCGCATCGCTGACGCCACCATCAAAATAGTTAATCCCATCAAGTGAAACTCCGGTGCGATAAAAACCGGGAATAGCACTGGAGGCGCGAATCAAATCCAGCCAGTTTTGTTTGGTCGGCACAAAGTAGTTCGGCGTGTAATCGTCCTGGCGGCAGGCGCACATATAAAACGATTTGCCGCTATCAAACAACCGCGCAGCGGTATCCATCTGCAACGGCATCTGGCTTGCAGTCGCCTCCACCAGCCAGTCGAGATCGATAAGATTTCCTCCACGGACAAAACGTACTGGATCGAAAAATTCACGTTTTGTGGTGTAGCGCATGATGACTTTACGCGCGTAACCAGGCTGGTTGCAGATATAGGCCGAAAGATTTTGCGCCCCGGCGGACGTGCCAAAATAGAGATCGAAAGGATTAAACTGCGCGCGCATAAACTCATCCAGCACACCAGCCGTGAAAATTCCACGCTGCCCACCGCCTTCGCACACCAGCGCAATTCGTCCAGGCTGGAACGGCCTTAGCGACAACGGCGCAATATTACCAAGCGTTACAGGTATTCGCTGCCCCACCTCTGCCTTCCTGTTTTTGTTGTGAAAGAATGACAAAGTAACGCAATTTATTATTCGCTAAAACCGCAAAAGCCAGTCCGCTGGACTGGCTTTGGATAAAATTTTCTTAATGGTCTGAAATCTAGGGTCGTTTTCGGCCCATGAACAAACTCACCAGGAACAGAATAATCCCGACGACAAAGACAATTTTAGCTGCGCCTGCAGCGGTACCGGCCAGACCACCAAACCCAAGTGCGGCGGCGATTAACGCGATAACCAGAAATATGATGCCCCAACGAAACATAAGCGTCTCCTTTACCATAGTTAATGTCACCGCTTGATATGAGCGTGAAAATCACTCAATGCGATATTTTTAGTGTGGTGCACATCGCGCCTCCCGACAAAGTTCGGGAGGACGAATTACGACGAATTACTTAGTTTTCAGATCATTTTTAACGCTTTTCACACCATCTACCGCTTTGGCGATACTTTCAGCACGGTCGCTCTGTGCCTGGGAATCGACGGTACCGGAGAGCTGAACCACGCCGTCGGTGGTTTCAACTTTCACATGACGGGAAGGGACGATATCGTCCGCCAGCAGTTTGGCTTTGATTTCACTGGTGGTGGCGGTGTCACCCGCGTAGCCCTTCACAGAGCCTTCTTTAGCGTCGCGAACGTGCAGTTTGTCGCTGACGGAGGTCACGCCTTCAACGCCTTTCGCCACTTTCACTGCCTCTTCGGCCTGTGCCTGGCTTTCAACAAATCCGCTTAACGTCACGACTTTTTGATCGGTTTTGACAGAGATATCAGTGCTCTTGATATTTTCATGATCCACCAGAGCTGCCTTCACTTTCGCAGTGATGGCGCTGTCATCCATGAAATTACCGACTTTATTCATAGAGCTATCGACTTTTTGCCCTGCGCTTTCATTGGTGGTCTGCGCGTTGTTTTCCGCATAGGCAGAACCGGTCGCGACGGCAGAGGTCAACATCACAGCCAGCAGAGTTTTCGAAATCTTCAGTCTTGTCATAGTCATCGATTTATTCCTGTATGTTTGCTCGTAATTTGAGCCAGGCAACACGAGGTTGCATTGCTGAATAGGGAGAGACTTCACCCTCGACAGAAGTCAATGGTCGCCATCACAAAAGCGATGGGTGATGAATAACGACCGTTACAGCTTCTGAATCAGTTATTAATATCAATCGAATGACAGTTAACGGTTTTAAATACTGTTACCTACGTACATAACGGTATTTAACGCCGACACAAATGTCATTGCTTTGTTAAATATAGATCACAATTTTGAAACCGCTCGCCGTATCGGCTAAAAAGCGAGCAAACATAAGCGAAAGCGAATGTTTTAAGAACATTCCGCAAGCGGCTAATAAGGAAGGGAAATTGACAGGGCGCAGCGGCTGCCGCGCCCTGGAGGCAAGAATTAATGCTCGCGGGTCTGGTGGAATTGAACGTCCGGATAACGCTCTTGCGCTAAGCGCAGGTTAACCATGCTGGTGGCGATGTAAGCAAGGTTATCGCCGCCATCGAGCGCCAGTTGGCTTTCGTTCTTACGCTTGAACTCTTCGAATTTCTTCGCGTCCGCGCATTCTACCCAGCGGGCGGTGGTGACGTTGACTGACTCATACACCGCTTCGACGTTGTATTCGCTCTTCAGGCGCGACACCACCACATCAAACTGCAGTATACCAACCGCACCGACGATCAAATCGTTGTTGGAGATGGGACGGAACACCTGCACCGCGCCCTCTTCGGAAAGCTGTACCAGCCCTTTGAGCAGCTGTTTTTGCTTCAGCGGATCTTTCAGGCGGATACGACGGAACAGTTCCGGCGCGAAGTTCGGAATACCGGTGAACTTCATCATCTCACCCTGGGTAAAGGTGTCGCCGATCTGAATAGTGCCGTGGTTGTGCAGACCGAGGATATCGCCCGGATAAGCTTCTTCAACGTGCGAACGGTCACCCGCCATAAAGGTCAGCGCGTCGGAGATCACCACATCTTTCGCGGTACGCACCTGGCGCAGCTTCATACCTTTTTCATATTTACCGGATACCACACGCATAAACGCCACGCGGTCGCGGTGTTTCGGGTCCATGTTGGCCTGAATTTTAAATACGAAGCCGGTAAATTTATCTTCGCTCGCCTCTACGGTACGGGTATCGGTCTGACGCGGCATCGGCGCAGGCGCCCACTCCACCAGACCATCCAGCATATGATCGACGCCGAAGTTACCCAACGCAGTACCGAAGAATACCGGGGTGATTTCACCTGCAAGGAACAGCTCTTTGTCGAACTCGTTAGACGCGCCTTTCACCAGTTCCAGTTCGTCACGCAGCTGCTGTGCCAGATCTTCACCGACCGCAGCGTCGAGATCCGGGTTGTTCAGCCCTTTAACAATGCGTACTTCCTGAATGGTGTGGCCTTTACCGCTCTGATAGAGATAGGTTTCATCTTTATATAGGTGGTAAACGCCTTTAAACAGCTTGCCGCAGCCAATCGGCCAGGTAATCGGTGCGCAGCCGATTTTCAGCTCGTTCTCAACTTCATCGAGCAGTTCCATCGGGTCGCGGATATCACGGTCAAGTTTGTTCATAAAGGTGAGAATCGGCGTGTCACGCAGACGGGTAACTTCCATCAGCTTGCGGGTACGATCTTCAACACCTTTTGCGGCGTCGATAACCATCAGGCAGCAGTCCACCGCCGTCAGGGTACGGTAGGTATCTTCCGAGAAGTCTTCGTGCCCCGGGGTGTCGAGCAGGTTAACCAGGCAGTCGTGATACGGAAACTGCATCACAGACGTAGTAATGGAGATCCCACGCTGCTTTTCCATCTCCATCCAGTCCGACTTAGCGTGCTGGTTGGAACCACGGCCTTTTACTGTACCGGCGGTCTGAATAGCCTGTCCGAACAGCAGCACCTTCTCGGTGATGGTAGTTTTACCGGCGTCCGGGTGAGAAATAATGGCAAAAGTGCGGCGCTTCGCCACCTCTTGCAAATAAGGAGACAACGTCATAATTCTTTCTTCTTGAGTAAGCGGCATCGCGCCGCGCTTGTTGAAAACGAAAAATTGCGGCTATTTTACCCATCAACGGGGGGGAGGCAATCAGTGTTTACACAGGAGCTGCTCCAGTTCGTGCAACGAAGAAACGATCCAGGTGGGCGCGATGCCTTCTGGTTGCTCGCGATGGTGTGCATTCAGCCAGCAGGTCGCAAGCCCGGCATTGATGCCACCGAGAATATCGGACTCAGCGGTGTCGCCAACCATCAGCACGCGTGAACGGTCAGGATTGCCCGCCTGTTCCAGCGCATAATCAAAAATTTTCTTATTCGGTTTGGCAACGCCAACTTCTTCGGAAATCACCAGCAAATCGAAGTAATCACGCAGCCCCGTGCGTTCCAGACGCACCTGTTGCAAGGCGCTAAAGCCGTTGGTGATGATGCCGATTTTGGCGTTGCCACGAATGGCGTTAAGCAGGGAAACCGCCCCCGGCAGCGGCGTACAGATTTCCGCCATCGCATTAATGAAGGCCTCGTTGAGTTTACCCGGCTCGACGTTCAGCCGTTCGGCCCAGCTCTCAAAACGCCCGTGCTGGAGCTGTAATGAAGTGATCGCGCCGTTTTGATAATCCACCCACAGTGGCTTGTTAACGGCCTGATAGTCCTGAAAATCTTCAGCGGTAAAGGTGACGCTGTAATCAAGAAACATCCGCTGCAGGCCGGTGAACGAGTCAAAAGTAAACAGCGTTTCATCGGCATCAAAGAAAATCCAGTCCCACTTCATTATTCCACCTTGTCTTACATACTGATTGGCAACGCCATGATGATGGCGTCTTCGCGACCGTCCGTGGTGGGGTAGTAATTGCGGCGAATCGTCGCCTCGTTAAAGCCTAAACTTTCGTACAGGGCAATGGCGGCAGCATTTGAAGCACGGACTTCCAGCCATAGCGTCGCCACGCCGCGTTTTTCCAGTTCGTCGATCAGATGTTCAAGCAGCGCCCTTCCCAGTCCCTGACGCTGATAGTCGGGATCGACCGCAATATTGAACAATGTAGCTTCATCCAGCACCACTTGCGTAATCGCAAACGCCGCCATTTTACCGTTTTGCGTTAACTGAAAGTTGAGATAGCGTTCGCCCTGATTGCTGGCAAAGGTTTTCTCACTCCACGGAAAGGCATGGGCGCGTTGTTCAATGTGGAAAGCCGCAGGTAAATCAGTCGTTTCGAGGGAAGAAATCGTGTTCATATGTGCAAATTTGTTGCCATAACGCGGCGCGTGCCGTTGGGTTTGCCCGTAATTCGGTGAGCGCCGGTGATGCCACCTGAGCGCCTTCCAGTGATAGCGGTTCATCAGTGCCCAACCGCCAGCTATTGCAGCGACTGCCTTGCGGCAACATCGCGATCTTTTCTGGCGTCAGTTGCAGCACTTGATCAGGGCTGACGGTTAATGCGCGCAGAACGTCGCTCACCAGAGGATCGGTCAGGGCGGGAAGATCGTTTGCCACCATCACCAGACGAACGTGTGCGGGGATCGCAATGGCGACCTCTCCCTGCAACGCGCCAGGGCGACGCAGCGACCACTGGGTAATGCCCAGCTGCTGTAACTGCCAGTCTCGTCGGGATGTCATAGCGAATCGCTCCTGTTGTCAGGGGCGCAAATATAGCAAATTCGTCGATACCGCGCCAACATATGGCTATAATCGCCGCCAGTATCAATTGAGGAGCATTCCATGTCTGCATTTACCCCGGCAAGTGAAGTCTTGCTGCGCCACAGTGATGATTTCGAACAAAGCCGTATTCTGTTTGCCGGTGACTTACAGGATGACCTGCCCGCGCGTTTAGATACCGCGACCAGTCGTGCTCATACCCAGCAATTCCACCACTGGCAGGTATTAAGCCGCCAGATGGGAGATAATGCCCGTTTTAGTCTGGTCGCCACGGCAGATGACGTCGCAGATTGCGATACGCTGATTTACTACTGGCCGAAGAACAAACCGGAAGCCCAGTTCCAGTTGATGAATTTACTTTCTCTGCTGCCGGTGGGGACAGATATTTTCGTCGTTGGCGAGAACCGCAGCGGCGTGCGCAGCGCCGAGCAGATGCTGGCAGATTATGCGCCGTTGAATAAGGTAGACAGCGCCCGTCGCTGTGGCCTCTATTTTGGTCGTCTGGAAAAACAGCCGGTGTTTGATGCGGATAAATTCTGGGGCGAATACAGCGTCGATGGCCTGACGGTCAAAACGCTGCCTGGCGTGTTTAGCCGCGACGGTCTGGATGTCGGCAGCCAGTTGCTGCTCTCGACGTTAACCCCGCACACAAAAGGCAAAGTGCTGGATGTCGGCTGCGGTGCGGGTGTGCTTTCAGTTGCCTTTGCGCGCCATTCGCCGAAGATTCGTCTCACCTTGTGCGATGTCTCTGCACCGGCGGTAGAAGCCAGCCGCGCGACGCTTGCTGCTAACGGTGTTGAAGGTGAAGTCTTTGCCAGCAACGTCTTTTCCGAGGTGAAAGGTCGTTTTGATATGATCATCTCCAACCCACCGTTCCACGATGGGATGCAAACCAGCCTGGATGCGGCGCAAACGCTGATTCGCGGCGCGGTGCGTCATCTTAACAGCGGCGGCGAGTTGCGAATTGTAGCGAACGCCTTCCTGCCTTATCCGGACGTGCTGGATGAGACATTTGGCTTCCACGAAGTGATCGCGCAAACCGGACGCTTCAAGGTGTATCGCGCCATTATGACCCGCCAGGCGAAGAAAGGTTAAGTCTCTCGCCGCAAGCCTTGTTGGATGCGGCGTGAGCGCCTTATCCAACCTACCAAACCTGCTCGTTAGCCCTTTGTAGGCCAGATAAGACGCACCAGCGTCGCATCTGGCATCCATTGCCACATGCCATATCGGATGCGGCGTGAACGCCTTATCCGACATACAAAACCTGCACGTTAGCCTCCTGATGACCATTTTTCCAGCAATTACGCATCAGGCGATAATTAACTATTGACGAAAAGCTGAAAACCACTAGAATGCGCCTCCGTGGTAGCAATTCTTTTTAAGAATTGATGGTATGCGAAGGTGGCGGAATTGGTAGACGCGCTAGCTTCAGGTGTTAGTGTCCTTACGGACGTGGGGGTTCAAGTCCCCCCCCTCGCACCAAAAACCACGTTGATATTGCTCGCACTGGGCGAAGGTGGCGGAATTGGTAGACGCGCTAGCTTCAGGTGTTAGTGTTCTTACGGACGTGGGGGTTCAAGTCCCCCCCCTCGCACCAACGAGGCGATATCAAAAAAAGTAAGATGACTGTGCGAAGGTGGCGGAATTGGTAGACGCGCTAGCTTCAGGTGTTAGTGTCCTTACGGACGTGGGGGTTCAAGTCCCCCCCCTCGCACCAATTATCTTTACTTCCTCTCTTGTTTCTTCCCTGCTTTATCATCCCTGATTCCAGTTTATTATCATCAGCATGACGCCAGAAATAAGCGCCAGGCACGATGGTAGCAATACATAATGCCGTAACTGTTTGTGATACAGCATCACCGGCGTCAGTACTAATCCCATCAGAATGACAATCCGCCACTGATCCGGCGATAAATCCGCATACATCAGCCCTGCAATCAGCAATCCCGGCAGCAACACTCCCCAGCCACTGCCCAGCGTACGTTGCAACATGGTTTCATCTCTTTCATTGATAATGATAACCAATATCATATGATAATTTTTATCATTTGCAAGCCAGAGAAATCCCTTGCTATCGGGTAAACCTATCGCTAGGATTAGCAATCATTATCATTTAGATTACCATCACGATTATGACCTATCGTTCCGCACCGCTTCCTGAAGATGTCATCTGGCGAACGCATCTCCAGCCGCAGGATGCTGGGCTTGCACAAGCCGTACGTGCGACGATCGCCAAACATCGTGAACATTTGCTGGAGTTTATCCGTCTGGATGAACCCGCCCCGCTTAACGCCATGACGCTGGCGCAATGGTCATCACCGAATGCGCTAAGTTCTCTACTGGCGGTCTATTCCGATCATATCTACCGCAACCAACCGATGATGATCCGCGAGAACAAGCCGCTGATCTCGTTGTGGGCACAATGGTATATCGGCCTGATGGTGCCACCATTAATGCTGGCGCTGCTGACGCAGGAAAAAGCGTTAGACCTTTCCCCGGAGCATTTCCACGTTGAGTTTCACGAAACCGGACGCGCCGCCTGTTTCTGGGTCGATGTGTGTGAAGATAAAAACGCAACAACGCATTCTCCACAACAGCGAATGGAAACGTTAATCAGCCAGGCACTTGTCCCGGTAGTGCAGGCATTAGAAGCGACTGGAGAGATTAACGGCAAACTCATCTGGAGTAATACCGGCTATTTGATCAACTGGTATCTGACAGAAATGAAGCAGTTGCTTGGCGAGGCGACGGTTGAATCGCTCCGCCATGCCCTCTTTTTTGAGAAAACACTCACCAGCGGCGAAGACAATCCACTCTGGCGTACCGTGGTACTGCGCGACGGCCTGCTGGTGCGCCGAACCTGCTGCCAGCGTTATCGCCTACCGGATGTGCAGCAATGTGGCGATTGTACGCTGAAATGAAAGCACTGCCGGGGAAGTAAACCCGGCATCATGCGGATTAATAGGGATGCAACACATTACTTGCTTCGCAATGCCGCATACATAACAGAATATCTGCGGCCTCCAACAACCCTGCATCAGAACTGACGCCCAATTTCGACATCACATTAAATTTATGCGCGCGGATCGTTTTGATATTGCGTTTAAGCTGCTCGGCAATTTGTGTCATTGAGTAGCCACGCGACATAAAACGCAATATTTCTCTCTCCGTTGGGCTTAACGTCCGACTTTGGTTAATGTACCACTGATTGTTCAGCCGATCGGTTGCCTGACGCACACCATTTAATGACAAAAATAACTCCTGATGAAAAACTTCCAGCGTCGATGCTTTACTTAATACTCCGTCCAGTGGTGATGGAGATAATGAACCGATCAACCGTGCTTCAATATCATCATCTGCAATAACCAAACGTCGGGTACGCGGAAATTTAATCGCCAGCTCAGTCAGGCAAGATAATCCTTCTCTGCGCTCACTTCTCATGGCAGAAAAAGAAAAAATAACCGCCGCAAACGAGAACCGCGACATGGCATCCTGAAACGACTCCTGGCTGGTATAGGTGTGGAGCTTATAAGGGTTACCCGCAAACTTTCTGAATAAACTCTCAATACCGATACTGCTCATGACGCATTTTTCTATAAGTGCGACATTTCTCTTCTTAATTCGGTTGTGTTCCATTCTGCGGCATCTCCATAAACAGAAGGCAAGTTAAGTTCTCTTGCACCCTGCGCGCTATTTATCCATGCATACATCTCAGCATTGCTGTGAATTGCCAGCCGACGCATCGCACTGTTTTTTTGTGCGCTGATAGTTTTATTACTTTTCTTGAGCAATGAAGCTATCTGGTTGATGCCCCATCCTTTGCCTAACAGCCGCAGTACCTTGCGCTCTGAAAGGGTCAGAATGACGGTGCGATAGCTAAAATCCTGAGTTTCAGTCATTGCCGGAGAGGTCAGCATGGCGCTGATACGATCCGCATACGCATTGCCGGAACGAACGGTCTTAACCAGATTCTCAATGGGTTCGACATCGGACAGTAACGTCGCTGTTGGGCACATAAGCAGTTCTACTGCCGGGGAGTACCAGGCACGCGAAACCATGAAAACCCAATGTATTTCCCGGTATTGTGAGATCAATGAATAGTAATGTTCACAAACGGAACGCGGGTCTTCCATTTCGCCGGATAAATCGGCAATCACTAACCCAGCACGACGTAATTGTAATAAGGTCAACTCCTCCGCAGAGGCGCTACTCGTTATTTCATATTCAGGTAGATGGGTCCTCATGACCTCTTTTAATCCTGCCTGCATAACGGGTATTTTACTGATAACAATTCCATTTTTGCAGCATCCTGGCAACATATATCCTCCATATCCACTCTCTATAAATCATGATGGTTTAATCAGGATATTCATCCTTCAAATGACTCCAACAAATTAATAGATCTAGCGAATAAATTATCCTTAGCATTCACTTTCATATCAGTTTACCCCTGACACACCAAAAATCCTTTGTATGTTTCAGGAGGCTAGCATCAAATAATAACCTGGTAAAATACCTCTGACACATTTAAAATATCTAAATTATGTTGTTAGAAATACTTAATCAAAAACCGCAAATCCAATCAGTTTACGATATCATTCAAAATAATGACCAAAGGCGAAATACAAGGCCTTTAGTCCGAAAGAACAACAAAAAAAGCAATAAAAACTGAAAGATATTTCTTATCCAGATTCGAAAAATTGATTTCCCCTGCTATTAGCTAAACAAGTAAAAACAAAACTATAAATTCATTTCAGTGATAATATTCATGAGGATATTTATTTGACCTCCGACGCAGACCGCTTCCTGTGACCATAACCAGAATTAATCAGCGCAATTTTGATCTTAACCAACCCCAAAACAACCGCGCTTCATGATACAAATGGGGTCTCATTATTTGAACAATACGCTGCACGTCTATGACAAAGGGCGAGTTATGCAAACTGAGCAACAGCGAGCCGTAACACGGCTATGTATCCAGTGCGGATTATTTCTTTTGCAGCACGGGGCGGAAAGTGCGCTGGTGGATGAGCTTTCTTCACGACTTGGGCGTGCGCTGGGTATGGACTGCGTTGAAAGCTCCATCTCTTCCAACGCAATTGTGCTGACCACCATTAAAGATGGTCAATGTTTAACCTCGACACGTAAAAATCAGGATCGCGGCATTAATATGCATGTGGTTACTGAAGTACAGCACATTGTGATTCTGGCGGAACATAAATTGCTGGATTGCAAAGGTGTGGAGAAGCGTTTTAGTCAAATACATCCTCTGCGCTATCCGCGTTGGCTGGTAGCCCTGATGGTTGGACTTTCTTGCGCCTGTTTCTGCAAACTGAATAACGGTGGCTGGGACGGCGCGCTGATTACGTTCTTTGCCAGCATGATCGCCATGTACATCCGCCAACTGCTGGCACAACGCCATCTTCACCCGCAGATAAACTTTTGTCTCACCGCATTTGCCGCCACCACGATTTCCGGCCTCCTTTTACAACTTCCGACATTCAGTCATACGCCTACCATAGCGATGGCGGCCAGCGTTCTGTTGCTGGTGCCGGGCTTTCCGTTGATTAATGCCGTCGCCGATATGTTTAAAGGCCACATCAATACCGGGCTGGCACGCTGGGCAATTGCCAGCCTGTTGACGTTGGCTACCTGCGTTGGCGTGGTGATGGCACTGACGATTTGGGGACTACGCGGATGGGTATGATCGAATTTCTCATAGCGTTGGTGCAGGATATGATCCTCGCGGCAATTCCTGCGGTCGGATTTGCGATGGTATTCAATGTTCCGGTTCGGGCGTTACGCTGGTGTGCGCTGCTTGGCGCGATTGGTCATGGTTCACGAATGATCTTAATGACTACCGGGCTGAATATTGAGTGGTCAACCTTTATGGCATCTATGCTGGTCGGCACCATTGGTATTCAATGGTCGCGCTGGTATCTGGCGCATCCAAAAGTCTTTACCGTGGCGGCTGTTATCCCCATGTTCCCTGGCATTTCTGCTTATACAGCAATGATTTCAGCTGTAAAAATCAGTCAGTTAGGTTATAGCGAGCCGTTGATGATTACCCTGTTAACCAACTTTCTTACGGCATCATCAATTGTTGGTGCATTATCCATCGGTCTTTCCATTCCTGGATTATGGTTGTACCGCAAGCGCCCTCGCGTATAAAATTGCCTCGCTTAAAGCACACGGATGAGAGACGGCCTCCTTTCATCCGTGTGTTACTATAAAAGTAATCTCCCTTCTCGTTCATCGTTCCATATTGAGAAACAGTATGTCTTCCAGAGTTTTGACCCCGGACGTCGTTGGTATTGACGCCCTGGTACACGATCACCAGACCGTTCTGGCAAAAGCCGAAGGCGGAATGGTTGCCGTATTTGCTAACAACGCCCCGGCGTTTTATGCCGTCACGCCCGCGCGTCTTGCTGAACTGCTGGCGCTGGAAGAAAAGCTGGCACGTCCGGGAAGCGATGTCGCTCTGGACGATCAACTCTATCAGGAACCGCAAACTGCCCCCGTTGCCGTACCGATGGGAAAATTTGCCATGTACCCAGACTGGCGACCCGATGCCGACTTCACTCGCCAGGCCGCGTTGTGGGGCGTGGCACTAAGAGAGCCCGCTACCGCCGAAGAACTGGCCTCATTCATTGCCTACTGGCAGGCGGAAGGTAAAGTCTTTCATCATGTACAGTGGCAGCAAAAACTGGCGCGCAGTCTGCAAATTGGTCGCGCCAGCAACGGCGGACTAGCCAAACGAGATGTGAACACGGTCAGCGAACCTGACAGCCAAATTCCACCAGGATTCAGAGGTTAACGATGAAAAACGTTGGCGACCTGATGCAACGCCTGCAAAAAATGATGCCTGCCCATATCAAACCCGCCTTCAAAACGGGTGAAGAACTTCTGGCGTGGCAGAAAGAACAAGGGGCGCTCCGCTCCGCCGCTCTGGAGCGCGAGAATCGGGCGATGAAAATGCAGCGCACCTTTAACCGCTCCGGCATTCGTCCACTGCATCAGAACTGTTCCTTTGAGAACTATCGTGTTGAATGCGAAGGGCAGATGAATGCGTTGAGCAAAGCGCGTCAGTATGTCGAAGAGTTCGACGGCAACATCGCCAGCTTTATCTTTTCTGGCAAGCCGGGCACCGGTAAAAACCATCTGGCGGCGGCAATCTGCAACGAACTACTGCTGCGCGGCAAATCGGTATTGATTATTACTGTTGCCGATATTATGTCGGCGATGAAAGATACCTTCAAAAATAGCGGTGCCAGTGAAGAACAACTGCTCAACGATCTGAGCAACGTTGATCTACTGGTGATCGACGAGATCGGCGTGCAGACCGAATCTAAATACGAAAAAGTGATCATCAATCAGATCGTCGATCGTCGCTCTTCTTCCAAGCGCCCAACCGGAATGCTGACAAACAGCAATGTGGAGGAAATGACGAAGTTGCTGGGTGAACGCGTGATGGATCGTATGCGCCTGGGTAACAGTCTGTGGGTGATCTTCAACTGGGACAGTTATCGTAGTCGGGTAACGGGTAAAGAGTATTAATCCCCATTCCCGGCGTTATACTGCGACAAAATTCCACCTTGAGTAATGATGATGAAAACTGTTAAACACCTTCTGTGCTGTGCAATTACCGCCAGCGCATTAATTTCCGCCGGGGTGAATGCCGCTTCCTGGAAAGATGCGCTCTCCAGCGCCGCCAGCGAGTTAGGCAATCAAAACACCACACAGGAAGGCGGCTGGTCGCTCGCTTCATTAACTAACCTGCTTAGTAGCGGCAATCAGGCATTAAGCGCAGATAACATGAACAATGCCGCAGGCATTCTGCAATACTGCGCGAAGCAAAAGCTGGCTTCGGTGACCGATGCGGAAAACATCAAAAACCAGGTACTGGAGAAGCTGGGTCTGAACAGCGAAGAGCAGAAAGAAGACACCAACTATCTGGACGGCATTCAGGGTTTGCTGAAAACCAAAGATGGCCAGCAGCTTAATCTGGATAACATCGGTACGACTCCGCTGGCGGAGAAAGTGAAAACCAAAGCCTGCGATCTGGTATTAAAGCAAGGTCTGAACTTTATCTCTTGATCCGCATAACGCCGCGTTTTAGCTGTTAATCGGCTGGCGCGGCAATCCCCTTCTCTTTTTCCCACTTCTGACGCTTTCATCCCCTGCTATGCGGGAAACAACCTCGATCAAAAAAGTCTGTTTATAAACTAATTCCTAACAACATCTCATTTTTTTGACACTAGAATTGCAGCAATATGGCAGCGCCATTACATTGTGTTTCTCAAAAAATCTTAAGCATCGGCTACACAGCCTGGTTTAGTGAGGATCGCCCGTTGTCAGAACTACTCTCATTTGCCTTGTTTCTCGCCTCTGTGCTGATCTACGCATGGAAAGCGGGACGTAACACCTGGTGGTTTGCCGCCACGTTAACGGTGTTAGGGTTATTTGTCGTTTTAAATATTACCCTGTTTGCCAGCGACTATTTTACTGGCGATGGTATTAACGACGCGGTTCTCTATACCTTAACCAACAGCCTGACCGGTGCAGGCGTCAGCAAATATATCCTGCCAGGTATTGGCATTGCACTGGCACTGGCAGTCGTTTTCGGTGCACTGGGCTGGATCCTGCGCCGCCGACGTCATCATCCGCACCATTTTGGTTACAGCCTTTTGGCGCTCTTGCTGGCACTGGGTTCTGTCGATGCCAGCCCGGCGTTTCGTCAGATAACAGAACTGGTGAAATCCCAGTCGCGCGACGGCGATCCGGACTTTGCGGCTTATTATAAAGAACCGTCGAAAACCATTCCTGACCCGAAACTCAACCTGGTTTATATCTACGGAGAAAGCCTCGAACGCACCTATTTTGACAACGATGCTTTCCCGGATCTCACGCCTGAACTGGGCGCGCTGAAAAATGAAAGTCTGGATTTCAGCCACACGCAGCAGTTGCCGGGAACGGACTACACGATTGCGGGCATGGTGGCTTCCCAGTGTGGTATTCCGCTTTTTGCTCCATTTGAAGGCAACGCTTCTGCATCCGTTTCCAGCTTCTTCCCGCAGAACATCTGTCTGGGCGATATCCTGAAAAACTCGGGTTATCAGAACTATTTCGTACAGGGAGCCAATCTGCGTTTTGCCGGTAAAGATGTGTTCCTGAAATCACACGGCTTCGACCATTTGTACGGCTCGGAAGAACTAAAAAGCGTGGTCGCAGACCCGCATTATCGCAACGACTGGGGATTCTACGACGATACCGTGCTGGATGAAGCATGGAAAAAATTTGAAGAGCTTTCCCGCTCTGGTCAGCGGTTCTCACTGTTTACCCTGACGGTCGATACCCATCACCCGGATGGTTTTATCTCTCGTACCTGTAATCGCAAAAAATATGATTTTGACGGAAAACCGAACCAGTCATTCAGCGCGGTAAGTTGCAGCCAGGAGAACATCGCGACGTTTATCAACAAAATCAAAGCGTCACCGTGGTTTAAAGATACCGTCATCGTCGTCTCTTCTGACCATTTAGCGATGAATAACACGGCGTGGAAATACCTCAATAAGCAGGATCGCAATAACCTGTTTTTTGTCATCCGTGGCGACAAACCGCAGCAAGAGACGCTGGCAGTGAAGCGCAACACGATGGATAACGGCGCTACGGTACTGGATATCCTTGGTGGTGATAATTTTATCGGCCTCGGACGCAGTAGCCTTTCTGGTCAGTCAATGTCAGAAGTGTTCCTGAACATGAAAGAGAAAGTACTGGCGTGGAAGCCGGATATCATTCGTCTGTGGAAATTCCCCACCGAGATAAAAGAATTTACCATCAATCAGAATAAAAACATGATCGCCTTCTCGGGTAGTCATTTCCGTTTGCCGCTGCTGCTGCGGGTTTCAGACAAACGAGTGGAACCGCTGCCAGAAAGTGAATACTCCGCACCACTGCGTTTCCAACTGGCCGATTTCGCCCCACGTGATAATTTCATCTGGGTTGACCGCTGCTACAAAATGGGGCAGTTGTGGGCGCCGGAACTGGCGCTTTCTACCGACTGGTGTGTTTCACAGGGGCAACTTGGCGGGCAACAAACTGTGCAGCATGTCGATAAGCCAGAATGGAAAGGTAAAACGGCATTTAAGGACACGGTCATCGACATGGCACGCTACAAAGGCAATGTCGATACACTGAAGATTGTCGATAACGATATTCGCTACAAAGCAGACAGTTTCATCTTTAACGTCGCGGGTGCGCCGGAAGAGGTGAAACAGTTTAGCGGGATTTCCCGTCCGGAGTCGTGGGGTCGCTGGTCTAATGCACAGCTTGGCGATGAAGTGAAAATCGAGTACAAGCATCCGCTGCCGAAGAAATTTGATCTGGTGATTACCGCCAAAGCCTACGGTAATAACGCCAGCCGCCCCATTCCGGTACGCGTTGGCAATGAAGAACAAACCATTGTGCTGGGCAACGAAGTGACCACCACTACGCTGCATTTCGATAACCCAACCGATGCCGACACCCTGGTGATTGTGCCGCCGGAACCCGTCGCAACCAACGAAGGGAATATTCTCGGTCACTCGCCGCGTAAACTCGGTATCGGGATGGTGGAAATTAAAGTGGTGGCGCGTGAAGGGTAAACACTGACGGATTTACAGGTCGGATAAGACGCGTAAACGTCTTATCCGACCAACAAAACATTATTGATAAATAAAAATAGTGTCCAACACTGCATAGCCACTTTACCAGTCACTCATTATCAGAAAGTAACCACACCCTTAATCAACTCACGATTGTTAATCACATCGCGCTCATAGGTTTCTGCCAGCGTGGCGAACGGATAGCGATGGGTTAACATCATGCCGGCAGTGATCTTCCCTTCCGCCATCAGTCGCCAGACTTTCGCAAAATCTTCCGGCGTAGCGTTACGGCTGCCCATTATTGTGGCCTCTTTTTTGTGGAATTCTGGATCAGAGATTTGCAAATCGCCTTTAAACAGGCCGACAAAGACTACCGTGCCACCGTGGCGAATCAGATTAACAGTGTTATTCATCGCATGTTGATTACCTGTCGCGTCGATCACTTTCTGCGCCAGAGAGCCGCCAAATTGCGCGCGTAGTTGGTCATCAAAATCTTCTGCGAACGGATCAAGAACGGGCAGCTCCAGATGCCTTATCACATGCTCACGCCGCGCCGGGCTGGTATCCACCACCACCACCTGTGCGCCATCAACTTTAGCAATTGCCGCCGCGCCGAGACCGATTGGCCCCGCCCCAATCACCAGCACCTGCTCGCCAGGCGCAACTGCCGCGCGGCGCACCGCATGAGCACTAATGGCGAAGGGTTCAATCAACGCTGCCGCCTGTGGGTCGATGCCGTCTGCGGGCAAAATGTTCGCCTCTGGCACGCTTAAATACTCACTAAAACCGCCATCCTGATGCACCCCTATGACCGAAATGCTTTCACAGCAGTTGGTGCGACCACTTTTACACGCCGGGCATTGCTGACAGGCGATATAAGGGATCACTGCAACTTGCTGGCCATTTTTGAGATCAGCAATATCTTTACCTAATTCAACAATCTCTCCACATATTTCATGGCCTAACACGCGTGGATAACTAAAAAATGGTTGATTTCCACCCCAGGCATGAATATCAGTACCACAAATTCCGACAGACTTAATCTTTATCAATACTTCATCGCCACCGGGAATTGGCATTTCATATTGTTTCCAGACTAATTCTTTCGGTTTCTGGCAAATTAATGTATTTATCTTAGGCATAATTCTGCTCTCCATTTTTTGTTGTCTTAGATATCAATGAAAATGAAAAATGCCAGTGAAATAGAAAATCTATTTTGTGAAAATACACGCATAAAAATGTTTTAAATCGGGTTTTAATAGCGCGACAAGGAGAAAAATATGAGTCGCTCACAAAATTTACGCCATAATGTGGTTAACCAGTTTATTGATGAGATGGTATGTGGTCATATCCCTTCCCCACTCCCATCGCAAAGCTCACTAGCGGAAATGTACAACGTCAGTCGCACCACGGTGCGTCATGTTCTCAGCCACTTACGCGAATGCGGTGTCCTGACGCAGGTCGGGAATGACCACGTCATCACGCGTAAACCTGATCACAACGATGGTTTTGCCTGTCCCGCAGCTTCGATAAGCGAGCAAGACAAAGTATTTGAGCAGTTTTTTTTCACGATGATCAATCAGCGTCAGTTATTGCCTGGTGAAACTTTTTCTGAGCTGCAACTGGCGCGAGCGGCAGGTGTCAGCTCGATTACGGCAAGAAAATATCTTTTAAAATTATGGTGCTATAACCTCACCCAAAGCGAAAAACGCGGTCAGTGGAGGATAAAGCATTTCGATCAATCCTACGCCGAGCAGCTTTTTGAACTGCGCGAAATGTTGGAAACGCGCTCAATCCAGCGTTTTCTCACCCTGCCTGATAATGATCCGCGCTGGTTTCAGGTGAAAACCATGCTCGAACGCCACCGAATGCTGCGTAACAACATCGGCAGTAATTTTCACACGTTCTCGCAACTGGACAGAGAGTTCCATTCCTTATTGCTTTCAGCCACTGACAATATCTTTTTCAATCAATCAATTGATATTATCTCCGTCATCTTTCATTTCCACTATCAATGGGACGAAAACGATCGCCGGCAGCGCAATATCATAGCCATAGATGAGCATATGACTATTCTCAGTGCTTTGGTTTGCCGCAGCTATGTGGATGCAACGCTTGCACTACGTAACCATTTGAATTCAGCTAAACAAGCGATGATTCGTTCCATCAAGAAGAACAAGCGGTACGTTTATTAAATACAGATTAAAAACAGCAAACTATTAGTTTGTGCACGGTTTTATCAAAATATAAACACCCGAAATTTCCGACTTACCTATGCTCGCAACCAGTCGACTATAAATGTTTTCTTGCGAGCGGTAGTGAAATCCTAAAGATTTCATCTGCCATTAATATTAACCCTGCGCAATACATAATTACGCAAATAATTAATATATTATAGATACAGGAGTTCGGCGTGGAAAAAGAAAATATTACCCTCGATCCGCAATCTTCCTTTCGCTCAACGTCGTCGGTAGATATCCCCGTGCCACCAAATGGATTAATTCAACGCAGTCCACGAATTAAACACATTCAAACCACCGCCATGTTGTTATTATTTATTGCTGCGGTAATAAATTTTCTCGATCGCAGTTCGCTGTCGGTAGCGAATGTAACTATTCGTGGAGAACTGGGGTTAAACGCCACCGAGATGGGCGCTTTACTCTCCGTGTTCTCTCTCTCTTACGGGATTGCGCAATTGCCCGCAGGCATACTGCTGGACCGCAAAGGCCCACGCCTGATGCTGGGGCTAGGGATGATCGTCTGGTCGCTGTTTCAGGCAATGTCTGGCATGGTGCACAGCCTGGCGCAGTTCGTGCTGATGCGCATAGGTATGGGGATCGGCGAGGCTCCCATGAACCCGTGCGGTGTTAAAGTGATTAACGACTGGTACAACATCAAAGAACGTGGACGCCCGATGGGCTTTTTCAACGCGGCCTCCGTCATTGGTATTGCCATAAGCCCGCCGATTCTGGCAGCGATAATGCTGGCCATCGGCTGGCGTGGGATGTTTATAACCATCGGCTTACTGGGCATTTTTCTCGCCATCGCCTGGTTTATGTTCTATCGCAACCGCGAGCAGGTGGGGCTGACCGCCGCTGAACAAACCTATCTCAACGCCGGTAGCGTCAATACCCGCCGCGACCCACTCACTTTTGCCGAATGGCGCAGCCTGTTTCGTAACCGCACAATGTGGGGAATGATGCTCGGTTTCAGTGGTATGAACTATGCGGGGTGGTTGTACATTGCCTGGTTGCCAGGTTACCTGCAAACAGTCTATCACCTGGATTTAAAAAGCACGGGCTTGATGGCAGCAATACCTTTCCTGTTTGGTGGGATCGGGATGCTACTCAACGGATATGTGACCGACTGGCTGGTCAAAGGCGGGATGAAGCCGATTAAGAACCGTAAGCTCTGTATTGTTACCGGGATGTTCATTTCAGCCGCCTTTACTCTGGTAGTACCGCAAGCGACAACCCCCATGAGTGCGGTTCTGCTGATTGGCATGGCGCTGTTCTGCCTTCACTTTGCTGGAACCTCCTGCTGGGGGCTGGTTCACGTAGCGGTCGCTTCTCGCATGGCTGCGTCAGTGGGCAGTATCCAGAACTTTGCCAGCTTCATGTGTGCCTCATTAGCACCGATTATTACCGGTTTTATTGTCGATACCACTCACTCATTCCGTCTGGCGCTACTCATCTGCGGTTGCGTCACCGCAGCAGGCGCGCTGGCGTACATCTTCATGGTACATCAACCCATTAGCGATCCGCATAAAGAGTAATCTCCCCTTGCCCGATAAGTCATCGCTTATCGGGCATTTTTTGTGGCAATTAAAACGTTTCCCAGTTATCCCCGCTATCAGCCACTACCGCTTTACGCGACACCATCGGTGCCACCGTTTTTACCGCCAACGCTTCGCGCTGACGCTGTTGCTCTTGCTGAATACGAAATACAGCCACAGCTTCAGTCAGGCGGCTGGCCTGCTCTTCCAGCGCGGCGGCAGCAGCGGCAGACTCTTCCACCAGCGCAGCGTTCTGTTGTGTTACCCGGTCCATCTCGACAACCGCTAAGCCAACCTGATCGATACCGCGACTCTGCTCATCTGAAGCGGAGGCAATTTCGCCCATGATATCGGTCACACGGGTCACGGCGCTGACAATCTCCGCCATAGTTTCCCCGGCGCTTTCGACGAGTGTCGATCCGACATCCACTTTGCCAACCGAATCTTCTATCAGGCTTTTAATTTCACGCGCCGCCTGGGCGCTACGCTGAGCCAGATTACGCACTTCTCCCGCGACCACCGCAAAACCACGGCCTTGTTCACCCGCGCGTGCTGCTTCGACCGCCGCATTTAAGGCCAGAATATTCGTCTGGAAAGCAATGCCGTCGATGACACTGATAATATCGGCGATTTTCTGCGAGCTTGTGGAAATATCGCGCATGGTTTGTACCACGCTATCGACCACATTACCGCCACGTTGTGCCGTTTCGGAAGCACTTAACGCCAGGTGGCTTGCCTGTCGCGCGTTCTCGGCATTCTGTTTCACTGTCGCAGTCAATTGCTCCATGCTGGCTGCCGTCTCTTCTAACGAAGCGGCTTGTTGCTCAGTGCGTGAAGAGAGATCGTTATTACCGGTAGCGATTTCGCTGGCTCCGCTATAGATAGCATTAGCACCATTACGCACATCACCCACGGTACGTACCAGTTCACTTTGCATATGGCGCAAACTCTCTGCCAGTTGCCCCACTTCATTAGAGCCATCTACCTCGATCGGTTTCACCAGATCGCCGCCAGCAATATGACGAATGTTGTCGATCAGGCGATTCATCGGCGCCACCAGCGACGTTTTAATACCAAACCAGACGGCGAAGATAACCGCCAGTACGACAATCAGCACACCAGCCAGCACCCACATTGCCTGGTTAAAGGCAGCATTATTATCGGTGACGGCGATGTCATAGAGACGATCGTTTTGCTGCATGTACGCCATATACTGCTTCTCGAAACCGTCCTGATATCCCTGAGTAGGTTGGTCAAAAAACTCGTTGATTTTGCCCGCCCCTAACAACTGGATCAGCTCCGCCAGTGCATTGTGATAGATATCGTAATTACGTTTGATCTCCGTGGCAGCCGCTGTGCTCTGATGCAAGTCTCGCGGTAATGCTTCGTAATCTGCCCAGTTTTTTTCCGCTTGTTTCAGCGAAATAGTGGCACTCTGCATCAGCTCGGCGACGGTCGAACCGCTGCCAATATTGTTCTGATCCATCATGTAGCGGATACCCGCACGGTTGAGGGTGTTACGCGTCTGCAACAACGCAACCCAACTGCCATTTAGCGTAGATTGCTGCTGGCGAATGGTTTGTAAGACGGAGAGATTTTCTTTGTCCTTTTTTAAAGCGTTAAAGAACAGGCTGCCTGATGTCAGTTGCAAAAGGCCGAAAACGGCCAAAACCAGCAGTAAGCTGGTCACGATCCTGATACGTTTTAACATGGTTTCTCTTTTCCTGTTGACCGATAGCAGGATTTTCGGCCTGGAATGAGAAAACTTTATAGGTAGCGACCTGAAACTGGTTAAATTTATCTCACTTTTTTATTTTTGTTCAAAAATACAATAACCACTCATTGATACATTTTTCTTTCTTATTTTTTTCACACTAACTGTATCTGTTTTGAACGAAATATGTTCTATATGTGAATTTTTAAGAAAGGACATCTGAAATGTTAAACCGTGACTTCGATCATCTCTCAACGCTATTACATCTCTTTTTTGAACGTGAGGATATTTGTCAAAAACTTAATATTATTGACCAAAACAATATCACTGGTTGGGAAGTGTGGCTTCAGGTTGAATTTGCCAATATGCTCTGCTCAACAGGCCATGAATGGTGGCGAGAACAAACACTTTGCTGTGATAAGCGCAGAAATCCCCAGCGCCCCACACTACGCACAGATTTCTTATTACGTAAAAAAGGCTGGACGCAAGATAGCTATATCGCACTTGAAATAAAACAAAACAGAGACGCGACTAGTTGTGTTAAAAATATGATCGCAGACTTAGAGAAAAGTGCCAAAATTAAACGTTCTGAACTTGATTTGCGTAGTTTCTGGACCCTGGGCATCACCCCCATGATAGACAGGGAAAGACTGGATTATCTCATCGACAGTTATTTAGATGAGAAATTTCACCTTACTAAATCTCGTAAAAAACACGTTTTACTTAAAGAAATAAATAATACACCATATTGCTATATTGTTATTTAATATTTATAGCGTGAATATAATTTTTATATGAGTAACACAACCGAGGGCTAAAAATCGCTTCGGTTGTGATCAATATCACATAAATAGCCTTCATAAACCTCGCCCAATACCGCTCAACTGCAAAACTGACCGCTTACGTCCCTAATATAACCACTCAGTTATTTACCTTACTTTACGCGCGCGTAACTCTGGCAACATCACTGCAGGATAGCGGTCAATTTACCTCCTCAAACGCAACGCAAACCTAGAACGGCTTCGGCCTATGATTAACAAATTACTCTATGGATTTTGGTTTGCAGGAAGGCAGCAAGTGAGTGAATCCCCGGGTGCTTACAACAGTAAGTGACTGGGGGAGCGAATGTAGCTGCCGCACCAGTAAGCCAAAAGACGACGAGTAAAATGCCAGGTTTTACTATGGATACGAAAAAACTATTCAAGCACATACCCTGGGTGATTCTTGGAATCATCGGTGCATTCTGCCTCGCGGTAGTTGCATTACGTCGGGGGGAGCACGTCAGTGCCCTGTGGATCGTGGTCGCCTCTGTGTCGGTGTATCTGGTGGCGTATCGCTACTATAGTCTGTACATCGCTCAGAAGGTGATGAAACTCGATCCCACACGCGCGACGCCTGCGGTTATTAACAACGACGGTCTGAACTATGTTCCGACCAACCGTTACGTGTTGTTTGGTCACCACTTCGCCGCTATCGCCGGTGCTGGTCCGCTGGTCGGTCCGGTTCTCGCCGCACAGATGGGCTACCTGCCTGGCACGCTGTGGTTGCTGGCGGGGGTAGTGCTGGCCGGTGCGGTACAGGACTTTATGGTGCTGTTTATCTCCTCTCGCCGTAACGGCGCATCTCTCGGTGAGATGATCAAAGAAGAGATGGGACCAGTACCGGGGACTATCGCGCTGTTTGGCTGTTTCTTAATCATGATCATCATCCTTGCCGTCCTGGCGCTGATTGTGGTTAAAGCCCTGGCCGAAAGTCCGTGGGGTGTCTTCACCGTTTGCTCAACCGTACCGATTGCGCTGTTTATGGGTATCTACATGCGCTTTATCCGTCCGGGGCGTGTAGGTGAAGTCTCTGTCATTGGTATCGTGCTGCTGGTTGCCTCTATCTACTTCGGCGGCGTGATTGCTCACGACCCGTACTGGGGTCCGGCACTGACCTTTAAAGACACCACCATTACCTTCGCGCTGATTGGCTATGCGTTTGTTTCTGCACTGCTGCCAGTGTGGCTGATCCTCGCACCTCGCGACTATCTGGCAACCTTCCTGAAAATCGGCGTTATCGTCGGCCTGGCGCTGGGTATCGTGGTACTGAACCCGGAACTGAAAATGCCTGCGATGACCCAGTACATTGACGGTACTGGCCCGCTGTGGAAAGGCGCTCTGTTCCCGTTCCTGTTCATCACCATCGCCTGTGGTGCGGTATCTGGCTTCCACGCCCTGATCTCTTCCGGTACGACGCCGAAACTGCTGGCTAACGAAACCGACGCGCGTTTCATTGGCTACGGCGCAATGCTGATGGAGTCCTTCGTGGCGATTATGGCGCTGGTTGCTGCGTCCATCATCGAACCGGGTCTTTACTTCGCGATGAACACCCCGCCTGCGGGTCTCGGCATCACCATGCCTAACCTGCATGAAATGGGTGGCGAGAACGCGCCGATCATCATGGCGCAGCTGAAAGACGTTACCGCACACGCGGCAGCAACCGTCAGCTCCTGGGGCTTCGTGATTTCGCCAGAGCAGATCCTGCAAACCGCGAAAGACATTGGTGAGCCTTCTGTCCTGAACCGTGCAGGTGGAGCGCCGACGCTGGCGGTAGGTATCGCACACGTGTTCCACAAAGTGCTGCCGATGGCTGACATGGGCTTCTGGTATCACTTCGGTATTCTGTTCGAAGCCCTGTTCATCCTGACCGCACTGGATGCCGGTACGCGTTCTGGCCGCTTTATGCTGCAAGACCTGCTGGGTAACTTCATCCCGTTCCTGAAAAAAACCGACTCTCTGGTTGCCGGTATCATCGGTACGGCGGGCTGTGTGGGTCTGTGGGGCTACCTGCTGTATCAGGGCGTGGTCGATCCGCTGGGCGGCGTTAAGAGCCTGTGGCCGCTGTTCGGTATCTCTAACCAGATGCTGGCAGCCGTGGCGCTGGTACTGGGCACCGTTGTGCTGATTAAGATGAAGCGTACCCAATACATCTGGGTAACTGTTGTTCCGGCTGTATGGCTGCTTATTTGCACCACCTGGGCGCTGGGTCTGAAACTGTTCAGCACCAACCCGCAGATGGAAGGCTTCTTCTACATGGCAAGCCAGTACAAAGAGAAGATTGCTAACGGTACTGACCTGACGGCGCAGCAGATTGCCAACATGAACCACATCGTTGTGAACAACTACACCAACGCAGGCCTGAGTATTCTGTTCCTGATTGTGGTGTACAGCATCATCTTCTACGGTTTCAAAACCTGGCTGAAGGTGCGTAACAGCGACAAACGTACTGACAAAGAAACACCGTACGTTCCAATCCCGGAAGGCGGCGTGAAGATCTCTTCGCACCACTAACCGGTTGCCGGATAAGGCGTGTACGCCGCATCCGGCAAATCCCCAGCCCGGACCTTCCGGGCTTTACGCATATCTGGAAGGCAAAATGTTTGGTAACTTAGGACAGGCAAAAAAATATCTCGGCCAGGCGGCGAAGATGTTGATTGGCATTCCAGACTACGACAACTACGTCGAGCATATGAAGACCAACCATCCCGACAAGCCGTACATGAGCTATGAAGAATTCTTCCGCGAACGCCAGAACGCGCGCTACGGCGGCGATGGTAAAGGCGGTATGCGCTGTTGTTAATGGAGAGAGCATGAACCCGATTGCAGTTACCCTACTCACCGGTTTTTTAGGCGCGGGCAAAACCACCCTGTTGCGCCATATTCTTAACGAACAACACGGCTACAAGATTGCCGTGATTGAAAACGAATTCGGCGAAGTCTCCGTTGATGATCAACTGATTGGCGACCGCGCCACGCAGATCAAAACGCTGACCAACGGCTGCATCTGCTGTTCGCGCTCCAACGAGCTGGAGGACGCGCTACTCGACCTGCTGGACAATCTCGACAAGGGCAATATTCAGTTCGACCGTCTGGTGATTGAATGCACCGGCATGGCCGATCCCGGCCCGATTATTCAGACCTTTTTCTCTCATGAGATTTTATGCCAGCGTTACCTGCTGGACGGCGTGATTGCGCTGGTGGATGCGGTACATGCCGATGAGCAGATGAACCAGTTCACCATCGCCCAGTCCCAGGTTGGCTACGCCGACCGTATTCTGCTGACCAAAACCGACGTCGCAGGCGAAGCAGAAAAACTGCGTGAACGCCTGGCGCGCATCAACGCCCGCGCACCGGTCTACACCGTCACCCACGGCGACATCGACCTGGGCCTGCTGTTCAACACCAACGGTTTTATGCTGGAAGAGAACGTCGTCAGCGCCAAACCGCGCTTCCACTTTATCGCGGACAAACAAAACGATATTTCGTCGATTGTGGTGGAACTGGATTACCCGGTAGATATCAGCGAAGTTTCCCGCGTTATGGAAAACCTGCTGCTGGAGTCGGCGGATAAACTGCTGCGTTACAAAGGGATGCTGTGGATTGACGGCGAACCTAACCGCCTGCTGTTCCAGGGCGTCCAGCGCCTCTACAGCGCCGACTGGGACCGCCCGTGGGGCGATGAAAAACCGCATAGCACGATGGTGTTTATCGGGATTCAGTTGCCGGAGGATGAGATTCGGGCGGCGTTTGCGGGGTTGAGGAAGTAGGGTTTATGGGCCGGATAAGGCGCAGCCGCATCCGGCGTCTACTCAGAGCTGATAGCACTCCACCAAAAACGCCATCATCTCCGTCGCGTCTTTGCTGTGATAAAAGCGTACCATTTTGCTGTTAAATTCCAAGGCTTTCGCTGCTGGAATACTGATTGGATTATAGCCGTGCATCATTAACCAGCCATTCATCATATAGCGGCTGGTGCGCTTGTTACCGTCGAAGAAAAACTGATAGTAGGCACCGAAAAGGAACATCGCCAGCGCGCCTTCAAACGGGGGAAGCATTTTAATATGCGCGACACCCTCAGCAAAAATGCGGTTCAGCTCTGGTGCGCCCGCTTCGGTAGCAGGAGGAAAATGGGTGCCCAACTCGCCGAGGTGAACGCGCGCATTGTAATGCAACTCTTCACCTTCGCCGCGAAAAATGCCCCACTCCGGCGCCTCATTGCGGGCAATAATGCCGTGCAATAACGTGAACGTTTTTTTATCGAGATCAAAACGGCCTGACTGCACCAGCTCGATCAACTTTTTCGCGCTGTCCGCCAGGTTTAGCACCTGCTCAGTATCACTGACCTTGTGCCCGCCAACGGTGACGCCATCGAGCAGCGTTTTAACTTCAACAAAGGTATAAGGGTTATTTTCCAGTTGCGCGGCATCCCAGACAAAACCCGCCATATGCGTTTTGAAGGTAAACAATGCCGCGCGCGTACCGACAATTTGCATCGCCGGGATGGCATTTGCATTCCAGCTCAGGTCCAGTAGTTTGGTTGTCACTAGAGGATCCTTGATTGCATGGTTCACTGTTTTTTACTCAAAATAATCCAGCTTCAGCACCTTCAAAAAACGTAAAGAAACACCGGCCAGAAAAACGAGTCGTTATTGCGACTACTATAGCACTACCAAAATAGACGAACACGTTAGAAATTAGTCAGTTGCTGTGACTCCGGTCATTGCCCGGAAAGGTACAGAAAGCTAAGATAAGATGTTATGGGCCTTAAATATTTGGACAGGCCCACACAGCAATGGATTAATAACAATGATGAATAAATCCAATTTTGAATTCCTGAAGGGCGTCAACGACTTCACTTATGCCATCGCCTGTGCGGCGGAAAATAACTACCCGGATGATCCCAACACGACGCTGATTAAAATGCGTATGTTTGGCGAAGCCACAGCGAAACATCTTGGTCTGTTACTCAACATCCCCCCTTGTGAGAATCAACACGATCTCCTGCGCGAACTCGGCAAAATCGCCTTCGTTGATGACAACATCCTCTCTGTATTCCACAAATTACGCCGCATTGGTAACCAGGCAGTGCACGAATATCATAACGATCTCGACGATGCCCAGATGTGCCTGCGACTCGGGTTCCGCCTGGCTGTCTGGTACTACCGTCTGGTCACCAAAGATTATGACTTCCCGGTGCCGGTGTTTGTGTTGCCGGAACGTGGTGAAAACCTCTATCACCAGGAAGTGCTGACGCTAAAACAACAGCTTGAACAGCAGGTACGAGAAAAAGCGCAGACTCAGGCAGAAGTCGAAGCGCAACAGCAGAAGCTGGTTGCCCTGAACGGCTATATCGCCATTCTGGAAGGCAAACAGCAGGAAACAGAAGCGCAAACCCAGGCTCGCCTTGCTGCACTGGAAGCACAGCTCGCCGAGAAGAACGCGGAACTGGCCAAACAGACCGAACAGGAACGTAAGGCTTACCACAAAGAAATTACCGATCAGGCCATCAAGCGCACGCTCAACCTTAGCGAAGAAGAGAGCCGCTTCCTGATTGATGCACAACTGCGTAAAGCAGGCTGGCAGGCCGATAGCAAAACCCTGCGCTTCTCCAAAGGCGCACGCCCTGAACCCGGCGTCAACAAAGCCATTGCCGAATGGCCGACCGGGAAAGATGAAACGGGTAAACAGGGCTTTGCGGATTATGTGTTGTTTGTCGGCCTCAAACCCATCGCGGTGGTAGAAGCGAAACGTAAAAATATCGACGTTCCCGGCAAGCTCAATGAGTCGTATCGCTACAGTAAATGCTTCGATAATGGCTTCCTGCGGGAAACCTTGCTTGAACATTACTCACCGGATGAAGTGCATGAAGCGGTGCCGGAGTATGAAATCAGCTGGCAGGATACCAGCGGCAAACAACGGTTTAAAATCCCCTTCTGCTACTCGACCAACGGGCGCGAATACCGCGCAGCGATGAAGACTAAAAGTGGCATCTGGTATCGCGACGTGCGTGATACCCGCAATATGTCGAAAGCCTTACCCGAGTGGCATCGCCCGGAAGAGCTGCTGGAAATGCTCGGCAGCGAACCGCAAAAACAGAATCAGTGGTTTGCCGATAACCCTGGCATGAGCGAGCTGGGCCTGCGTTATTATCAGGAAGATGCCGTCCGCGCGGTAGAAAAGGCAATCGTCAAGGGTCAACAAGAGATCCTGCTGGCGATGGCGACGGGTACTGGTAAAACTCGTACGGCAATCGCCATGATGTTCCGCCTGATCCAGTCCCAGCGTTTTAAACGCATTCTCTTCCTTGTCGATCGCCGTTCTCTTGGCGAGCAGGCGCTGGGCGCGTTTGAAGATACGCGTATTAACGGCGACACCTTCAACAGCATTTTCGATATTAAAGGGCTGACGGATAAATTCCCGGAAGACAGCACCAAAATTCACGTTGCCACCGTACAGTCGCTGGTGAAACGCACCCTGCAATCGGATGAACCGATGCCGGTGGCTCGTTACGACTGTATCGTCGTCGATGAAGCGCATCGCGGCTATATTCTCGATAAAGAGCAGACCGAAGGAGAGCTGCAGTTCCGCAGCCAGCTGGATTACGTTTCTGCCTATCGTCGCATTCTCGATCACTTCGATGCGGTAAAAATCGCCCTCACCGCCACCCCGGCGCTGCATACGGTGCAGATTTTCGGTGAGCCGGTTTACCGTTATACCTACCGTACCGCAGTTATCGACGGTTTTCTGATCGACCAGGATCCGCCGATTCAGATCATCACCCGCAACGCGCAGGAAGGGGTTTATCTCTCCAAAGGCGAACAGGTAGAGCGCATCAGCCCGCAGGGGGAAGTGATCAACGACACCCTGGAAGACGATCAGGATTTTGAGGTCGCCGACTTTAACCGTGGCCTGGTGATCCCGGCGTTTAACCGCGCCGTCTGTAACGAACTCACCAACTACCTTGACCCGACCGGGTCACAAAAAACGCTGGTCTTCTGCGTCACCAATGCCCATGCCGATATGGTGGTGGAAGAGTTGCGTACTGCGTTCAAGAAAAAGTATCCGCAACTGGAGCACGACGCGATCATCAAGATCACCGGTGATGCCGATAAAGACGCGCGCAAAGTGCAGACCATGATCACCCGCTTCAATAAAGAGCGGCTGCCCAATATTGTGGTAACCGTCGACCTGCTGACGACCGGCGTCGATATTCCGTCGATCTGTAACATCGTGTTCCTGCGTAAAGTACGCAGCCGTATTCTGTACGAGCAGATGAAAGGCCGCGCCACGCGCTTATGCCCGGACGTGAATAAAACCAGCTTTAAGATTTTCGACTGCGTCGATATCTACAGCACGCTGGAGAGCGTCGACACCATGCGTCCGGTGGTGGTGCGTCCGAAGGTGGAACTGCAAACGCTGGTCAACGAAATTACCGATTCGGAAACCTATAAAATAACCGAAGCGGATGGCCGCAGTTTTGCCGAGCACAGCCATGAACAACTGGTGGCGAAGCTCCAGCGCATCATCGGCCTGGCCACGTTTAACCGTGACCGCAGCGAAACGATAGATAAACAGGTGCGTCGTCTGGATGAGCTATGCCAGGACGCGGCGGGGGTTAACTTTAACGGCTTCGCCTCGCGCCTGCGGGAAAAAGGGCCGCACCGGAGCGCCGAAGTCTTTAACAAACTGCCTGGCTTTATCGCCCGTCTGGAAAAGCTGAAAACCGACATCAACAACCTGAATGATGCGCCGATCTTCCTCGATATTGACGATGAAGTGGTGAGCGTAAAATCGCTGTACGGTGATTACGACACGCCGCAGGATTTCCTCGAAGCCTTTGACTCGCTGGTGCAACGTTCCCCGAACGCGCAACCGGCGTTGCAGGCGGTGATCAATCGCCCGCGCGATCTCACCCGTAAAGGGCTGGTCGAGCTACAGGAGTGGTTTGACCGACAGCACTTTGAGGAATCTTCCCTGCGCAAAGCGTGGAAAGAGACGCGTAATGAAGATATCGCCGCCCGGCTGATTGGTCATATTCGCCGCGCTGCGGTGGGCGATGCGCTGAAACCGTTTGAGGAACGTGTCGATCACGCGCTTACGCGCATTAAGGGCGAAAACGACTGGAGCAGCGAGCAATTAAGCTGGCTCGATCGTTTAGCGCAGGCGCTGAAAGAAAAAGTGGTGCTCGACGACGATGTCTTCAAAACCGGCAACTTCCACCGTCGCGGCGGGAAGGCGATGCTGCAAAGAACCTTTGACGATAATCTCGATACCTTGCTGGGCAAATTCAGCGATTACATCTGGGACGAGCTCGCCTGACACGGTATCATTCCCGGCAATTTCTTCTTCTGCGGCCCGATAAATTTGGGCCGCTGCTTAATTTACGGAACTCACAATGAACAATAACGATCTGGTCGCCAAGCTTTGGAAGCTGTGCGACAACCTGCGCGATGGCGGCGTTTCCTATCAAAACTACGTCAATGAACTCGCCTCGCTGCTGTTTTTGAAAATGTGTAAAGAGACCGGACAGGAAGAGGAGTACCTTCCGGAAGGCTACCGCTGGGATGACCTGAAATCCCGCATCGGCCAGGAGCAGTTGCAGTTCTACCGTAACCTGCTGGTACATCTGGGCGCCGACAATCAAAAGCTGGTGCAGGCGGTGTTCCAGAACGTCAACACCACCATTACCCAGCCGAAACAGTTGACCGAACTGGTCACAAATATGGATTCGCTGGACTGGTACAACGGTGCGCACGGTAAGTCGCGCGATGACTTCGGCGATATGTACGAAGGGCTGTTGCAGAAAAACGCCAACGAAACCAAGTCTGGCGCGGGCCAGTACTTCACCCCGCGTCCGCTGATTAAAACCATTATTCATCTGCTGAAACCGCAGCCGCGTGAAGTGGTGCAGGACCCGGCAGCAGGTACGGCGGGCTTTTTGATTGAAGCTGACCGCTACGTTAAGTCGCAGACTAACGATCTGGACGACCTTGATGGCGATACGCAGGATTTCCAGATCCACCGCGCCTTTATCGGCCTCGAACTGGTGCCCGGCACCCGTCGTCTGGCGCTGATGAACTGCCTGCTGCACGATATTGAAGGCAACCTCGACCACGGCGGCGCAATCCGTCTGGGCAACACTCTGGGCAGCGACGGTGAAAACCTGCCGAAGGCGCATATTGTCGCTACTAACCCGCCGTTTGGCAGCGCCGCAGGCACCAACATTACCCGCACCTTTGTTCACCCGACCAGCAACAAACAGTTGTGCTTTATGCAGCATATTATCGAAACGCTGCACCCCGGCGGTCGTGCGGCGGTGGTGGTGCCGGATAACGTGCTGTTTGAAGGCGGCAAAGGCACCGACATTCGTCGTGACCTGATGGATAAGTGTCATCTGCACACCATTCTGCGTCTGCCGACCGGTATTTTTTACGCGCAGGGCGTGAAGACCAACGTGCTGTTCTTTACCAAAGGGACGGTGGCGAACCCGAATCAGGATAAGAACTGTACCGATGACGTGTGGGTGTACGACCTGCGTACCAATATGCCGAGCTTCGGCAAGCGCACGCCGTTTACCGACGAGCATCTGCAGCCGTTTGAGCGCGTGTTTGGCGAAGACCCGCACGGCTTAAGCCCGCGCACTGAAGGTGAATGGAGTTTTAACGCCGAAGAGACGGAAGTTGCCGACAGCGAAGAGAACAAAAACACCGATCAGCATCTGGCTACCAGCCGCTGGCGCAAGTTCAGCCGCGAGTGGATCCGCACCGCGAAATCCGATTCGCTGGATATCTCCTGGCTGAAAGATAAAGACAGCATTGATGCCGACAACCTACCGGAGCCGGATGTATTAGCGGCAGAAGCGATGGGCGAACTGGTACAGGCGCTGGGTGAACTGGATGCGCTGATGCGTGAACTGGGGGCGAGCGATGAAGCGGATGCACAGCGTCAGTTGCTGGAAGAAGCGTTTGGTGGGGTGAAGGAATGAGTGCGGGGAAATTGCCGGAGGGGTGGGTTGAAACCTACCTTTCTGAAATATGTAGTAAACCACAATATGGTTATACAACTAAGTCGAGCTTTACAGGTAATGTAAAATTTTTAAGAACTACAGATATTACTAAAGGTACTGTGGATTGGTCCACTGTACCTTATTGTTTGCAAAATCCTGATGATATACTTAAATATCAGCTTCAAGATCGAGATATTGTTATATCCCGGGCTGGTTCCGTAGGTTTTAGTTTTTTAGTAAAAAACCCACCGAATAATGCTGTCTTTGCTTCGTACCTGATCAGATTCAAACCTTTTGATAATATTTCAGAGCTTTACTTGAAGCGTTTTTTAGAGTCCGGCAACTATTGGGTTCAGCTTGCCTCTATGTCGGCTGGAAATGCATTACAAAATGTAAATGCTCAAAAATTATCCACGCTTATAGTACCAATTCCTCCACTTGCCGAACAAAAAATCATCGCTGAAAAACTCGATACGCTGCTGGCGCAGGTAGACAGCACCAAAGCACGTCTTGAGCAAATTCCGCAAATCCTGAAACGTTTTCGTCAGGCAGTGCTTGTAAGTGCTTTATCAATAACCAATGAAAAATCTCCGGAGTCTGACAACATTGTTAAACTTGTCGAAGTTGCAGAAAAAATAACTGATGGGGAACATATAACACCTAAGACAGTTGAAGCCGGTATACCTTTACTGTCAGCAAAAGATGTACAAGAAAATGAATTACTATTTGATAATGTTAAATATTTATCAAAAGAAACCGCGGATAAAGCATTGAGTAGATGTTCACCTGAAAAAGATGATATTTTAATTGTAAGTAGAGGTGCAACTGTAGGCAGAACGCATTTGGTATCAATTAATACTAAGTTTTGCCTCATGGGAAGTGTTCTACTCATAAAACTAAATAAAAATATAGTGTTGCCTAGTTTTATGAAATTAGTATTCAATAATATCTCTGGACAAAAACAATTAGTCTCAGCCTCTGGTGCTACGGCGCAACAAGCGATCTATATACGTGATGTAAAAGAATTTAAATTTAAGTTATTATCCATCCCCGAACAAGCCGAAATCGTTCGCCGCGTCGAGCAACTCTTCGCCTACGCCGACACCATAGAAAAACAGGTCAACAACGCCCTGGCCCGCGTCAACAACCTGACGCAATCCATCCTGGCAAAAGCGTTCCGTGGTGAACTTACCGCCCAGTGGCGGGCCGAAAACCCGGATTTGATCAGTGGAGAAAACAGCGCCGCCGCGTTGCTGGAAAAAATCAAAGCCGAGCGCGCAGCCAGCGGGGGTAAAAAAGCCTCGCGCAAAAAATCCTGATCATTATTTTCTGGCGCACCTTTCCGGTGCGCTTTTTATTATTTCACGCCAATCATAACCCACATAAATATATTTAAACCCCTCCAGAAATTGCCCATTTTATTCTATTTTTAGCTGGACTTTCCCTGTGTTTACTGATGATATATCCAGGTATTTAGCGCGGTGCGGGTGTGTTGGCGCACACCCGCACCGCTCATCACAATCCCTATTTCACGAGAATAGTAATCATGACTGACACGCATTCTATTTCAGAATCATTCGAAGCAGAAGTCTCCCCGGCAAATAACCGTCAATTAACCGTGAGTTATGCGAGTCGCTACCCGGATTACAGCCGTATTCCTGCCATCACCCTGAAAGGTCAGTGGCTGGAAGCCGCCGGTTTTGCCACCGGCACGGCGGTAGATGTCAAAGTGATGGAAGGCTGTATTGTCCTCACCGCCCAACCACCCGCCCCCGAAGAGAGCGAACTGATGCAGTCGCTGCGCCAGGTGTGCAAGCTGTCAGCACGTAAACAAAAGCAGGTGCAGGAATTTATTGGGGTGATTGCGGGTAAACAGAAAGTTGCCTGATAGATTGACCCGGTAGCGCCAAGTGCTACCGGGTATTATTCGCCGCGTTATACCAACGTGCTCTCCATCTGTTTTTCAAATGCCTGACGAATTAATCCCATAATGTAAGGAAGTTGTGTGAGGTCGCTGAAACCAATTTCCACATCGCCATTGCCCCAGCGCCCAACATTTGTCACATCTTTGGCAATACCTTTCGGATCGACCAGTTCATGAAACTGCATATTAAGCGACAACCGCAGTCGGCTTTTTTGCGGTACAACATCAACAAAATTCGTTTCCGCTTTAAACGCAATATACAGCTTTAAAACTTCCTGTGTGATCCCTGCGTCCAGGCGCATAACTTCATCGCGAAGATGATCGAATAACACCCGGCTATGCGAACCATCAGCAAGGAAAGGAAAATCATTCAGGCTGTAACTGGTTTTGTTCTCCGGCTGCCCCCGATAAACAGCTAAAACCTCTTCAGGAAGAGAAGGCGCTTGCCAGACCTGAACTGCGAGATCGGCCAGACGATCGGCTCGGGCGCGAATGGCGGCTTCATCCCATTTTTCGCACTGTCCAAGACCGATATTCAAATAGAGCGGGCTATGCTTAAAGCCGTCTTCAATATCGCGTTTTTCCGCGAAAGGTCTGTCACTGTAGCGGGAGTTATAGCGCGTTAAAGTGAGATTCCCCAACGTATGCAACAATTCTTTATGAATACGCTGCCAGTCGCTTCCCAGCTCTTCGCGCCATTTAGCCGACAGATTTTCGTTCTGCGGCATAATGTGTTCAATCGTAAACTCTTCCACGCGCTCTCTGCGTTTATCGTTTTCCAGTCGTCGTAACCAGTAGCTGCGACTGCGGAAGTTATAGAGATCGCGAACTTTTAATTCCCGTTTAAATTCATCATCGTTGGGAAAACGACGATATGAAGGCAGGTTCATAAAATGTACCTGAATGCTTTCCAGATATTTTTCTTTATTAATGACTTTATAAAAAGTGGCAAACGTCTTGTTCAAAGAATTCGTCGGAATTGCACACACTGCACGGCGGAAAACATAAGATTCAATTAAACGAATTATGCGCAGGAAATCTTCGTGAGACAAAACGCCATTTTTATAGTCATGATAAAGCGCCAGTAAGAAAGGATACGCAACATCGACCTTTAACTCGCGCAAATCCTGAAAAGCCGTGGCAAGCGATTTGTCACTTTCCTTACCCAATGCCATTGCACAGTAATACTCCGCGTAGATGTGTATATCTTCAACCAGCCGATCTACACCTTTTTCAGCAACACTCTGGCTGCGGGCATGTAGTTTAAATGCCTCATAGACTTCATCTGTCCGAGGGATCTCCCCTGTTTTTACCGTCAGATAATGACGCATAAAACTGTCAAAATATTCGCTGTAACCTTGCTGACCAAAAGCGACTTCCATTGGACGCCAGTGATCTTCATACAACCGGGTTTGATGCTCTGGTTCGAGGCCCATCAGAATAAAATTGCGCACCAGATCGGCCTGACTTAACGCCTTACCGGTGGAATTCATACTTTCAAAAATCAGTTGCGGATTATCCTGACCACGATTAAGCGCAACATCGACAATTAATAACTTTGCTAACCCACGACATAAGGGGATCAAGTCATCACCGAGTTTGGCAATTTGCTCATCAAAGAAAGTAAAGTTTTCCATTATTCGATGGGAATAGTTTTCTGGCATTGGTCTTTGTTTTATTAACGCCAGCAAACTGTCTTTATCGGTCTCGGTCAGCAGTAATTTAAATCCTTTCTCACCGGACTCATAAGGATTGAGTAAATAATAATTACGCAATTTCATTGCCGAAAAGCCATCAAAAACTTCTTCTTCGCCAAGATGGCGCGATAAAGCCTCAATCAGCAACATTGCGGTCGTCAGACGCTGTTGACCATCAATGACCAGCAACGGAGAAATACCGGAAACCTGATACAACCCCTGCTCTATATAAACAACCGAACCGATAAAATGCGCTGATATATCATCACGCTTTCCGGCACGAATGATGTCGTCCCAAAGTTGCCGACATTGTTGCTCTGTCCATGAATAGGTGCGTTGATAAATGGGAATAACAAACTGCTGCGAACGTTTTAAAAAATCGAGTAAACGGGCTTCTGTTGCTTTCATTCTGACGTCTTTCCGTGAAGCGATGATTTCACAATAATAAACACTTCCTTGTGGAGGTTATAGAGAAATCCTGTTTATCCGCGACGAACTGTCCCCTCACTCCACATCCTCCCTGCGTAACCCTATATCCCTCAACCGCTCATCACTCATTTGCTGTAACACTCGCCGGGTCTGCTTTTTCAGCCACCAACTCCTCACCGCCTGCCAGAGTTGCACAAGTCCAATAAACGGCGCTTTGGCTTTGTTTTCGTGAAATTCCATCTGCTGCCTCCTCATCTTTCAGAGGCTTAATCATCCGCCTTCTGGCAGTTCACAATACAGATGCAAATATTACTTTTATTTAACATACAGACAGGTTAAAACAGCATCTGCATCCGGTTTTTTAGCCTCATCTGTACCGGTTTTTCTCTCTGTATGGTTCATATAAGGAATACAGCATGACGCGTTATCAACATCTGGCGACTCTACTTGCCGAGCGGATTGAGCAGGGGCTGTATCGTCACGGGGAGAAATTGCCGTCGGTGCGCAGCTTAAGTCAGGAGCACGGCGTCAGTATCAGTACCGTGCAGCAGGCGTATCAGACGCTCGAAACAATGAAGCTCATCACCCCGCAGCCGCGTTCGGGTTATTTTGTCGCGCAACATAAAGCCCAGCCGCCAGTGCCGCCGATGACGCGTCCGGTGCAACGTCCGGTGGAAATTACCCAGTGGGATCAGGTGCTGGATATGCTGAAAGCGCATAGCGATAGTTCTGTTATTCCGTTCAGTAAAAGCACGCCGGATGTCGAGGCGCCCAGCCTGAAACCGCTCTGGCGGGAGCTTAGCCGGGTGGTGCAGCATAATCTGCAAACCGTTCTCAGCTATGATTCGTTAACCGGTCAGCGGGTATTGCGCGAGCAGATTGCCCGCCTGATGCTCGACAGCGGCTCGGTGGTCACCGCCGATGACATTATTATCACCAGCGGCTGCCATAACTCGATGTCGCTGGCGTTAATGGCGGTGTGTAAACCGGGCGATATTGTCGCGGTTGAATCGCCCTGTTATTACGGTTCGATGCAGATGCTGCGTGGCATAGGCGTGAACGTGATTGAAATCCCAACCGATCCAGAAACAGGCATCAGCGTTGAAGCACTGGAACTGGCGCTGGAACAATGGCCGATTAAAGGCATCATTCTGGTGCCAAACTGTAATAATCCGCTGGGATTTATTATGCCGGACGCGCGCAAACGAGCCGTTCTCTCTCTCGCTCAGCGTCATGATATTGTGATTTTTGAAGATGATGTCTACGGCGAACTGGCAACGGAATATCCGCGCCCGCGTACCATTCATTCATGGGATAGCGATGGTCGGGTGCTGCTGTGCAGTTCGTTCAGTAAAAGCATTGCGCCAGGCCTGCGCGTGGGCTGGGTCGCGCCGGGGCGTTATCACGATAAACTGCTGCATATGAAATATGCCACCAGCAGCTTTAATGTACCGTCCACGCAAATGGCGGCAGCAACGTTTGTGCTGGAAGGTCACTATCATCGCCATATCCGGCGGATGCGGCAGAACTATCAGCGCAATATGGTGCTTTATACCTGCTGGATACGGGAATATTTTCCCTGCGAAATCTGTATTACGCGCCCGAAAGGCGGATTTTTACTGTGGATAGAATTGCCTGAACAGGTCGATATGGTCTGCGTCGCGCGGCAATTGTGCCGCATGAAAATCCAGGTGGCGGCAGGTTCGATTTTCTCAGCTTCCGGTAAATACCGAAACTGTCTGCGCATCAACTGCGCTTTGCCGCTCAGCGAAACCTACCGCGAAGCACTAAAGCAAATTGGCGAGGCAGTGTATCGGGCAATGGAATAAATACGGAATCGTGACGACGCGCCTAAATTTCCTCTGACGAATAGCTTGTGGCTCGTTTTGTCTCTATAGCAACATCGCTACGTTCCAGTATGGCTTAGGTAAAGTGCGCTTTGTTCATGCCGGATGTGGCGCGAGCGCCTTATCCGGCATACAAAATATTGCAAATTCAATATATTGCATGGGCTATATAAGCCTGTTAAGCGTAGCACATAAGGAAGTTTGGCGTTTGTCATCAGTCTCTGATTATTATTCGATCCCTTAATCGCGGTAACTGTCAGGCAAAGACTGACCTAATGCCTGTATTTGCTCTAATGAATGTCCGGTAATCTTTTGTATCCATTCAGGATCTGCACCATTCTGCAAAAACAACCGGAGAAGACGCTGTTCCCCTTCTTCTTTACCTTCTTCTTTGCCTTCGATCCTCCCTTCTTCCCTTCCCAACAGCCATCCCGCATTATGTATTCGCTCTGCAATCGTCATGATTCGCTCCCTGTGTTGTGGCATTCGCCTGGCAAGCTCATTGACAAATTCTTCAAAACTCGCTTCATCACCAGCCAGTAAAATGTAATTTAACAGCGCGGTTATCTGGCTGTCATTAGCGCACTCTGTAACCAGTAATGCTACCAGTTGATCAATCAGCCCCATCATATTGCGCTGGCGGATATGCTTTTGGATCAGCTCCAGCAGGGCAACTCTGCGATGTTGCACAATCTCATCGTCCGGCACCACAGTGATATCCACCAGCGGGAACGCGGCGGTATAAAGTTTCCGAGCGGTAATCGGGTCGGCAAATTCGTCCAGCCAGCACAAAGACCAGGGGTAAGGACTACGACTACCGTGATAAAACAGCATCGGAATAACCAGCGGTAGCGGCTGGCGTTTATCATGCTCTATATGACGCTGCATCACCGCCATGGAATATCGCATCAGCCGAAAGGCCATATGAATATCCTCGCGGCTCTGATGTTCAATCACCACGTAGATATAACCATCGCCTTCGCGGGTCTTTACCGACCATAAAATATCGGAGTGCAGCGCCCGCAGTTTTTCATCGACAAAGCTGGCTGATTCCAGTTTTAAGGTATCGAGATCGCACAGTTCACGTAAACCTTTTGGTAAATGGATCTCCATAAAGTCCCGCGCGGTGTCAGGGTGCGTGAGAAAAGATTTAAATAATGCGTCATGCGGCGTGCTGGTCGTGAAGTTTGTCATGGCGATCCGTCACCTGTTGAAGAGATAGCCCGACTTTAGCGATTCCTAATTCCGCTCACATCCGGTAATTTCCCATTCCCCGAGGCGCTTTCCAGGCTATTTTTGTTCTCCTGCAAGCGATACATTTTTCTGGAAGGCGTCTCGATTTTTGCGTGAACCTGCCGTCAGGCTCTATTCTTACGATATGAATAAAATCATTGAACTCCGACGCGCCAAAATGCTGGCGCTCTCTTTACTGCTCGTTGCTGCCGCGACTTTTATCGTTACGCTTTTTTTGCCCCCCAATTTTTGGGTGAGCGGCGTGAAGGCGATTGCGGAGGCGGCAATGGTCGGCGCTCTGGCTGACTGGTTTGCGGTGGTGGCGCTGTTTCGCCGCGTGCCGATTCCGATTATTTCTCGCCATACGGCGATTATCCCGCGTAATAAAGACCGGATTGGCGAAAATCTCGGGCAGTTCGTACAGGAAAAATTTCTCGATACCCAATCCCTGGTGGCGTTGATTCGTCGTCATGAACCGGCATTGTTAATCGGCAACTGGTTTAGTCAGCCGGAAAATGCCCACCGCGTTGGGCAGCATCTTTTGCAGATCATGAGTGGTTTTCTCGAACTGACCGATGATGCACGTATTCAGCGTCTGCTTAAGCGCGCGGTGCATCGGGCGATTGATAAAGTGGATCTTTCCGGCACCAGTGCGTTAATGCTGGAGAGCATGACCAAAAACGATCGTCATCAGGTGCTGCTGGATACTCTGATCGCACAACTGATCGCCCTGCTCCAGCGCGATAAATCACGCAAATTTATCGCCCAACAGATCGTCCGCTGGCTGGAGAGCGAACATCCGCTGAAAGCGAAAATTTTGCCGACTGAATGGCTGGGTGAACATAGCGCAGAGCTGGTTTCTGACGCAGTTAATTCTTTGCTTGATGATATCAGCCGCGATCGCGCGCATCAGATCCGCCATGCGTTTGATCGCGCTATCTTTGCGCTGATCGATAAGCTGAAAAACGATCCGGAAATGGCGGCGCGCGCCGACAATATCAAAGCGTATCTGAAAGAAGATGAAGCGTTTAACCGCTATCTCGGTGAATTGTGGGGGGATTTGCGGGAATGGTTGAAGGCCGATATCAATAGCGAAGATTCTCGCGTGAAGGAACGTATCGCGCGGGCGGGTCAATGGTTTGGCGAGACGTTAATTGCCGATGATGCCTTGCGGGCGTCGTTAAATGGTCATCTCGAACAGGCTGCGCACCGCGTCGCACCAGAGTTTTCGGCATTCCTGACGCGCCACATTACTGACACGGTGAAAAGCTGGGATGCGCGGGATATGTCGCGGCAAATCGAGTTAAATATCGGCAAAGATCTCCAGTTTATCCGCGTCAACGGTACACTGGTTGGTGGTTGTATTGGATTGATACTGTATCTTTTATCGCAAATCCCGACTTTGTTACCCCTCGGCAATTTTTAACCGCGAGATAAAACAAATAAAGCACACTTAAATCATGGTAATAATGCGGCCTTTTTCATTGTCTCCCGTGTACGGGGAAGGAAAATCATGCCATTTGTCACCGTTCTGCCCGCCATTTTCGAGCAGTTCTCCAAAGTGCGTCATTCCGCTGGTCGGCACTTACTGCACGTTTATTCCGCAGAAGATGCTAACGGCCTGCGGTGCGGTTGCTCCACCTCAGCTGAAACTACCGAAGAAGCGGAGCAAGAACCTGCGCAATCTTTGTCATTGCGCAACAAACTGAATGCGATGACTGCCCGCATTCGTCAGTAATGGAAAGAAAGACAGCAACTGGAAATGCATTGCACATTACGATCTGGCTCCGCGTTAAGGATTCATTAAGATCACTACGTATACTTATCGATATCTTATTGATTTTGTTGGATGGATATGCCATGACAAAAAGGTTTTCGTTAAGTAAACGTATCAGCATTATTATTCTTTTTGCCATTGTCGCAGTGTGTGTATTCTTCGTGCAATCTTGCGCGCGCAAAAGCAGTTATCCCGCAGGGTTTCAAAATTACCACGTTAATATTGATGGTAAAGAGATTGCAGGTGTAACGAATAATATCTCCTCACTGACCTGGTCTGCGCAGAGTAATACCCTGTTTAGCACTATCAATAAGCCTGCGGCGATTGTTGAAATGACCACTAATGGGGATTTGCTCCGCACCATTCCTCTGGATTTTGTGAAAGATCTCGAGACTATCGAATATATTGGTGATAATAAGTTCGTCATCAGTGATGAACGCGATTATGCCATTTATGTGATTTCACTTAATGAAAATTCAGAAGTGAAAATCCTCAAAAAAATAAAAATTCCGTTGCAGAAAACGCCAACCAATAGTGGTTTTGAAGGGCTGGCTTATTCTCGCCAGGATCACACTTTCTGGTTTTTTAAAGAGAAAAATCCGATTGAGGTCTACAAAGTTAACGGGCTACTAAGTAGCAATGAATTGCACATCAGCAAAGACCAGGAACTACAACGTCAATTTACTTTAGATGATGTGTCCGGCGCAGAATTTAACCAACAAAAAAATACGCTGCTGGTACTGTCTCATGAGTCACGCGCACTGCAGGAAGTGACGCTGGCTGGTGAGGTTATCGGTGAAATGTCACTAACCAAAGGCAGCCGGGGTTTGTCACATAACATCAAACAGGCTGAAGGGATTGCGATGGATGCCTCTGGCAATATTTATATCGTTGGCGAACCGAATCGTTTTTATCGCTTTACCCCTACATCATCACATTAACAGACTGGCATGTTTCACCTTTTTGTTATTAACTTGTTAACAACAAAAAGACAAGCAAGGTAAAACATGTCCCCGTCATCGCATCCCGTAGAACGCTTTTCCTTCAGCACCGCGCTTTTCGGGATGCTGGTTCTGACCTTAGGTATGGGGTTAGGTCGCTTTCTTTATACGCCGATGCTGCCAGTTATGCTGGCGGAGGGGCAGTTTTCATTTAGCGAACTGTCGTGGATTGCCAGCGGCAACTACGCTGGGTATCTGGCTGGAAGCCTGTTGTTTTCATTCGGCGCATTTCATTTACCCTCACGTCTGCGCCCGTTTTTATTGGCTTGCGCCCTGGCAACCGGATTGTTGATCCTTGCGATGGCGTGGTTGCCGTCGTTTATTCTGGTGTTGTTGATTCGCTTTCTGGCAGGCATCGCCAGCGCCGGGATGTTGATTTTCGGCTCGACGCTCATCATGCAACATACCCGCCATCCTTTTGTACTTGCGGCACTGTTTTCTGGCGTTGGTGTTGGTATCGCGCTAGGCAATGAATATGTGCTGGCTGGGCTGCATTTTTCCCTCTCCTCGCAAACGCTATGGCAAGGTGCCGGGGCGCTTTCTGGCATGATATTGATTGTACTGGCGCTTTTGCTTCCTTCGAAAAAACACACCATCGCGCCAACGCCGTTAGCAAAAACCACTCAACAACCCATGAGCTGGTGGTTGCTGGCTATTCTGTACGGTCTGGCGGGTTTTGGTTATATCATCGTTGCCACTTATCTGCCGCTCATGGCGAAAGATGCTGGCCTGCCATTACTGACCGCCCATCTCTGGACGCTGGTCGGCTTGTCGATTGTGCCAGGCTGCTTTGGCTGGTTGTGGGCAGCAAAACGTTGGGGGGCGTTACCCTGCCTGACGGCGAATTTGTTGGTACAGGCTATCTGCGTGCTGTTAACCCTCGCCAGCAGCTCTCCTTTATTACTCATCATCAGCAGTATTGGCTTTGGCGGCACCTTTATGGGCACGACCTCGCTGGTGATGACCATCGCCCGCCAGCTTAGTGTGCCGGGAAATCTCAACCTGTTAGGCTTTGTGACGCTTATTTATGGCATCGGGCAAATTCTCGGCCCGGCGCTGACCAGTATGCTCGGCAACGGAACGTCGGCACTCGCCAACTCCACGCTTTGTGGCGCAGCGGCGCTGTTTGTTGCCGCGCTCATCAGCACAGTGCAATTATTTAAGCTGCAAACGGCGACTTCATAAGGGGGGATTTTTCTCCCCACCATACCAGAGAAGAGCGCCTCAGTATTTCCCTTGCCAGTCAAGAAACTCAACCGCAACAGTTGCTGTCAGCCAGACCCCGTTTTCCGCTTGCCAGAAAGGTATTCCTCGTTTCGCCATTTCTTCGGCTTTGACGGTTAAGATAACCGGCGATCCATGTCTGGCTCCTACTTTGCGAGCTGTCGCTTCATCAGCAGAGAGATGCACGTAATGACGCTCCCCAGCAATCAATCCCTGATTTTTTATCACCTCAAGGAAGCGACTTGCCGTACCGTGGTAGAGAAATTGTGGCGGTGTTTTTTCGGTGAAGGCAATGGCGACCTGCGAGGTCGAATGCCCTTGAACAGCGCGAATGCACTTACCATCATTCGAATAACTAAAACGCTTTTTATCGCTAGTGGCGACAACGACATCCAGTAAGGCACGGGTTAACCGCTTGCCCACTTTTTGTGCACAGAGTATGAGTTTATCGACATCCGCCCATCCTTCACGATCCAGCGCGATGCCAATCGCCTCTGGTTTATGTCGGAGGACAAAACTTAAAAACTTACTAGTATCTGCCAACTCTTTTTCGCCATACTTTGCCATTTTGTCTTCTTCCCTGTATTTCCTGTTTTTATTCAGCTACGTCATTGTCACTGGGTTTATGAATTTTTTGCAACTCAATCCTGTTTTTCCACTCTGCAAAAAACACGTAGCAACACGCAGATACAAAAACGTTGTGGGGACTACCGCTGTCCTTTTAGCCACATTGATGAGTATGGGCAGCGCAGTCGGCGTTGCTGTCAGCCATGCGACCGCAGGCGCGTTAACCGGCCATGATGTCACCGTTTTACTGCCCGCAATGTATTTAATAGCCAACCCGGTGCAAAATGTCGGTCGCAGCCTGGAGACAGCCGAAGTGAATGCTAAATGCTATCTGCATATCATTACGGTCTGCGCGATTAACGCATTGCTGTCAATCTGGGTTATGCAGATTATTGTTTAACAAGGAGTTTACATGATTGATTATTCCGCAGCCGGTTTCATCCTGCTGCAGGGAGCGCATTTGTATGCGCCGGAAGATCGGGGAGTTTGCGATGTCCTCGTCGCTAACGGCAAGATTATCGCCGTTGCCAGCAATATCCCTTCTGACATCGTACCGGACTGCACGGTTGTCGATCTCAGTGGGCAGATCCTCTGCCCTGGCTTTATTGATCAACACGTTCATTTGATTGGCGGCGGCGGCGAAGCTGGCCCCACTACACGCACGCCGGAAGTGGCGTTAAGCCGCCTGACGGAAGCGGGCGTCACGTCGGTGATTGGCCTGCTTGGCACCGACTCTATCTCTCGCCACCCGGAATCCCTGCTCGCCAAGACCCGTGCGCTCAATGAAGAAGGCATCAGCGCCTGGATGCTGACCGGCGCTTATCATGTCCCTTCCCGCACTATTACGGGTTCCGTGGAAAAAGACGTGGCGATTATCGATCGCGTGATTGGCGTGAAATGCGCCATCTCTGATCACCGTTCTGCCGCACCGGATGTTTATCACCTGGCTAATATGGCGTCGGAATCCCGCGTTGGCGGTTTGCTCGGCGGTAAACCTGGCGTCACCGTGTTCCACATGGGCGACAGCAAAAAGGCGCTACAGCCTATCTACGATCTCCTGGAAAATTGCGATGTGCCAATCAGCAAGTTGCTGCCGACGCACGTTAACCGCAACGTTCCTTTGTTTGAACAGGCGCTGGAGTTCGCCCTGAAAGGCGGCACCATCGACATCACCAGCAGCATTGACGAACCGGTCGCCCCTGCCGAAGGGATTGCCCGCGCCGTTCAGGCGGGTATTCCGCTGGCTCGCATCACCCTCAGCTCCGACGGCAACGGTAGCCAGCCGTTCTTTGACGACGAGGGGAATTTAACGCATATCGGCGTTGCCGGTTTTGAGACGTTGCTGGAAACCGTGCAAGTGCTGGTCAAAGACTACGGTTTCAGTATCAGCGATGCCGTGCGTCCACTCACCAGCAGCGTCGCCGGTTTCCTCAACCTGACCGGGAAAGGCGAAATTCAGCCCGGCAATGACGCGGATTTGCTGGTTATGACACCGGAACTGCGCATTGCGCAGGTGTACGCTCACGGCAAACTGATGGTCAAAAACGGCAAGGCGTGCGTGAAAGGAACGTTTGAAACTGCATAAGCGGTTGTCAGCCGCACGAATGGACGTAGGATGCCCGTTCGGACGGCTGACAGAGTAAAACGCAGAAGATGGTATTTAGCTGACTTTCCCCACCGTCGCACTGTACCAACCACCATGCTGCCAGACCAGATCAAACGTCAGAGGTTCATTATCGTGGTACAGCATCATCTCCAGGCTAATCGTCAGATCGTGGCAATATGCTTCTTTCAGACTCACCTGCAATGCAGCAATACGTGGTTCATGAAATAAAAGAGCGGAACGCAACTGGCGGCAATACCAGCTCTGGAGATGTTTGTCGCTCTGATTATCCCCTTGCCACTGTGGCATACCTGAAATAAGTAATGCGGGTAGCGGTGAGTGAGGAGAATTGAAAAGTTGAAAGAGATCCCGACATACGGAATCACGCAGCGATGATGTATTGCTGCCTGTGTTTTCAGGTAATACGGTCTGAAGTAATTGGCGCATCATTTTGCGCACTCCTGACGTTTAGCGGCATCGATATCTTGCCCTGACGGCTTGACACCACTGGGTTGATGCTCATTTTCCATAGTCATTCCTTTTTGCTCATCGCATCCGTGCCTGATAACAGGCTTGATTCTTGCCCGCAAAGTATAAGACCCTGAACAGAAATGAAGATCCACTTACTTTTTATTTAAGAAGATATAATTTGATAAAAGTCACTAAACCAGACAGAAACAAACCAATATATTTTGATTATTCCGAATAATCACTCAGATTTAAATAGATATATAATGTTTATAAAAGACATGTAATAAGTAATTATTAAATTACTCATCGTTTATTATTAATAATATCGGTTATTACGTGGCTAAAAGGCCTGGTGCAAAGCTGCTCAACTTTGCACCAGAAATAAAGGATCAGGCGTCAACTTTATCCAACGGCCAGGAGTCGAAGAGATAGCCGTCAAAATAGATATCGTCAACATTGGAAAACTCCAGCAGGCGCTGTTTCACATTTTCCAGATGCTGCCACATTGCCAGCTTCGCCGCACGGGCGTCTTTTTTGATTAACGCGGCGAGGATCTGTTTGTGATCGCCCAGCCACTCTTTGCGATACAAGCTGTCATCCAGATGGCTGTGCAACTGGATCCACATCGGATTGTTTTCCCGCCACTGCCAGGACTGCCGGAACAGCTCCACCAGCATACTGTTATGGGTCGCTTCGGCAATGGCGAGGTGAAACTGCATATCGCCGCTTTCACTGCTGCCCGGCGCGCTGGAGGCCAGTTCGCGTTCTTCAAGCTGCAATGCCTGGCGCATTTTGACGATATCTTCGCGGGTGGCCTGCAAAGCGGCAAATTCCGCGATGTTACTTTCCAGTAACTGACGCGCCTGTAACAGCTCAAAAGGACCGGCGTCATTGCAGACGTTGACATCTGCGTTGTCGGCAGTGTGGCTGGTTGAACTGTCGAGAACATAAATACCGGCGCCGCGCCGCACTTCTACCAGCCCTTTGATCTCCAGCATGATCAACGCCTCACGCACCACAGTACGCGTGACCTCGAGCATTTCTGCGATTTCACGCTCCGGCGGCAGTCGTTCGCCAGGATTGTACGGTGTTTTGATGATCAGATCGCGGATCATCGCCCCGACTTCCTGGTAAGGTCTTTGCGCAGAGGTGGCAGATTTCATGGTGTTGTGTCCGTTAGGTGCGGTTAATCAAATTATTGCCGAATGCGACGTGAACGCCTTATCCGGCCAACAAAGAGTGCGTATTCAATAAGTTGTGATTGATACCCAGGCTCGATAAGCGTGCGCATCGGGCGATCTTACGTTGATCGTTAATGACAAACTATACCATTAGCACTGGAAGTTGGCACGTACAGGTGGGCAAAAAAACGAAAACTGGTCAACCAAATATGAGTTTGATTGACCAGTAAGTCTGTCGGGGAATCAGTCAGTTACAGTGCAGCCACGCATTCGCGCGCGCCGCGCTCGCACAGTTGCTGATATGCCGCCGTCACCGCACCAACAAAGTCGGCATTCTGCGGCAGATCATCGGCAAAAATACCGCTCAGGCTCAACAGGGCTTTTACGCGTTCTGCTCCCTGATATTGCGCGTTGATCTTCTGGAACTCAGCCAGCATCGGATCAACTACGTCGATGGCGTTACCTTGCTCATCCACGCCCTGGGTGTAACGCATCCAGCCAGCCACGCCCAGCGCCAGATGACGCCAGCTACCGCCGTTTTGCAGGTGCAGACGCACCGGATCCAGCAGACGCTGCGGTAACTTCTGGCTGCCGTCCATCGCAATCTGCCAGGTACGGTGACGCAGAGACGGGTTGCTGAAACGCTCGATCAGCAGTGTCGCATAGGCGTTCAGATCAGTCCCTTCCGGCATCGACAGCGTTGGCGCTTGTTCCTGCATCATCAGGGCAAAGGCTGCTTTGCGATAATCCGGGTTAGTCATGGTGTCGGCAATGGTTTCATAGCCGCCGAGGTAACCGAGGTACGCCAGGAAAGAGTGGCTGCCGTTAAGCATACGCAGCTTCATCATTTCGAACGGCACAACGTCTGCAACAAACTGTGCGCCCACTTTATCCCAGTCCGGGCGACCATTAACGAAGTTATCTTCAATCACCCACTGACGGAACGGTTCGCAGGCAATGGCGCACGGATCGTAAACGCCCAGCTGATCAGCAATTTCCTGTAAGGTTTCTGGCGTCGCCGCCGGTACGATGCGGTCAACCATGGTGCATGGGAAGGTGACGTTATCTTCAATCCATGCCGCCAGCTGCGGGTCACGCGCCTGAGCCAGCCCCAGAACGGCAACTTTCGCCACATGACCGTTTTCACGCACGTTGTCGCAGGACATCACGGTAAACGCTTTCAGCCCTTTTTCACGACGCAGACGCAGGGCTTCTACGATGTAACCAATCGCGGACTTCGGCGCGGTCGGGTTTTCCAGATCGTGCTTGATCAGCGGGTTATTAAGATCCAGCTGACCGCTCGCCGCATCGGCGCAGTAACCTTTTTCCGTGACCGTCAGGGAGACAATCGCTGTTTGCGGACGCGCCATTGCGTTGAGAATACCTTCGCAACCGTCGATTTCTGGATGCAGGGCTTCTTTCATCGAACCGATAATTTTCAGTTCAGTGCTTTCTGCACCTTTTTCCGCCACGGTGTACAGCAGTTGCTGTTTTTTCAGGTTTTCGATCAGCACGCGGTCGTTGCCTGGCATCAGGTTAACTTCGCAGATACCCCAGTCGCTGTCGGTGCTTTCCAGCAGGTGATGGGTATACAGCGCCTGGTGCGCGCGGTGAAACGCCCCGCAACCAAGATGCACAATGCGTGATTCCAGACGAGAATGATCCCATGACGGGCGGGCAACCGGCAGATTGCTGTCAACAATAGTAGTCATCGTAAACTCCAGAATCCGTCTTCAGAGAGTGACGGCAAGGAAGAAGGAACCGGCACGGCGCGCAGCCATGCCGGTGGATATTAACGGCTAAAGAAAGCGCGCTGGATCGCCAGTTCGACACCGCGAACTTCGGCCAGGCCTTTCAGACGACCAATCGCGGAATAACCTGGGTTGGTTTTCTTCTTCAGGTCGTCCAGCATCTGATGACCGTGATCCGGACGCATCGGGATCAGGTCTTCTTTGCCTTCCGCTTTACGACGGTGTTCTTCTTCAACGATCGCTTTCACCACTTCGTACATATCAACGTCGCCGTTCAGGTGCGCCGCTTCGTGGAAGGTTTTCGGGTTATCTTCACGCATGGTGGAACGCAGATGGGTGAAGTAAATGCGCGGACCAAACTGCTTGATCATATCAACCAGATCGTTGTCAGCGCGCACGCCGTAGGAACCGGTGCACATGGTGAAACCGTTCGCCATGCTGTTTACGGTATCAACCATCCACTGCATATCTTCAATGGTGGAAACGATGCGCGGCAGGCCGAGGATCGGGCGCGGCGGATCGTCCGGGTGAACCGCCATACGCACGCCGACTTCTTCGGCAACCGGAATAATGGCTTTCAGGAAGACGGCAAAGTTTTCGCGCAGTTTGGCTTTGTCGATATCTTTGTACAGCTCCAGGTGCTTACGGAACTGGTCGAGGGTGTAACCTTCTTCCGCACCCGGCAGACCAGCAATGATGTTACGGGTCAGACGCGCTTTGTCTTCATCGCTCATGGTGGCGAAACGTTCTGCTGCCTGAGCAATTTCTTCTTCGGTGTAATCCGCTTCCGCGCCTGGGCGCTTCAGGATGTGCATTTCAAACGCAGCAAATTCGATCTGGTCGAAACGCAGGGCTTTGGAGCCGTCCGGCAGTACGTATTCGAGGTCAGTACGGGTCCAGTCAAGCACCGGCATGAAGTTGTAGCACACGGTGCGGATACCGCACTGCGCCAGGTTGCGCAGGGTCTGCTGATAGTTAGCGATCCACTGCTCATAGTTGCCAGTGTGGGTTTTGATATCTTCGTGAATTGGCACGCTTTCCACGACAGACCACACCAGACCTGCGTCTTCAACGATAGCCTTGCGTTTGAGGATCTCTTCTACGGACCATACTTCGCCGTTCGGGATATGGTGCAGCGCGGTAACCACGCCAGTTGCGCCCGCCTGACGGACATCAGCTAAAGAAACCGGATCGTTTGGGCCGTACCAGCGCCAGGTCTGTTCCATGATTTTTCCTCTTTCACATAGTGGGTTCCACAGCGAAGAGACGCGGAACCCCGGAGTTGTTTAGGTATCCGGATGAACAACCAGACCACAGCCGTGGCGTCGCACCGGATGAGATGGCGTATAAGTTCTACCTTTTGGTAAGACATGTCAACCCGGATTCTAAAATTGGTTAACCACATCACAAGAAATCCACTCTCCCGCCGATTGTTGCAAATTACAGCAAAGGGTAAACAACGGTTATTGATCAGGGTATGTGATATTCATCGCAACAATGGTTGACCAATTTACATAACATGTCGCCCAAAATAACAATGGCTCAACCAGGTAAGGTAAAACTTTATGCATGTGCTTAACATTCTTTGGGTCGTCTTCGGTATCGGCCTGATGCTGGTACTGAATTTGAGGTTCAAGATCAACTCGATGGTAGCTTTGTTGGTGGCTGCTCTGTCCGTCGGGATGCTGGCGGGTATGGACTTAATGTCGCTGCTGCACACCATGAAAGCAGGCTTCGGCAACACGCTGGGGGAACTGGCGATCATCGTGGTATTCGGTGCGGTCATCGGTAAATTGATGGTCGACTCTGGCGCGGCTCACCAGATAGCGCACACGCTGCTGGCGCGTCTCGGTCTGCGCTATGTTCAGATATCGGTGATTATCATCGGCCTGATTTTCGGTCTGGCGATGTTCTATGAAGTGGCCTTTATCATGTTGGCACCGCTGGTGATCGTGATTGCAGCCGAAGCTAAAATCCCGTTCCTGAAACTGGCTATTCCGGCAGTAGCGGCTGCCACCACCGCACATTCACTGTTCCCGCCGCAGCCGGGTCCGGTGGCGCTGGTAAATGCTTATGGCGCGGATATGGGGATGGTTTATATCTATGGCGTGCTGGTGACGATCCCAAGTGTAATCTGCGCAGGTCTGATCCTGCCGAAGTTCCTCGGCAATCTTGAGCGCCCAACGCCATCATTCCTGAAAGCTGATCAACCGGTAGATATGAATAATCTGCCTTCTTTCGGCATCTCGATTCTGGTGCCGCTGATCCCAGCGATCATTATGATCTCCACCACCATCGCCAATATCTGGCTGGTAAAAGATACCCCTGCCTGGGAAGTGGTTAACTTTATCGGTTCCTCGCCGATTGCAATGTTTATTGCGATGGTGGTTGCATTCGTACTCTTTGGCACCGCGCGTGGTCATGACATGCAGTGGGTGATGAACGCTTTTGAAAGCGCGGTGAAGAGTATTGCAATGGTGATTCTGATCATCGGTGCGGGTGGCGTGCTGAAGCAGACCATCATCGACACCGGCATTGGCGACACCATCGGCATGTTGATGTCCCACGGCAATATCTCGCCCTACATCATGGCATGGCTGATCACTGTGCTAATTCGTCTGGCGACGGGTCAGGGTGTGGTTTCGGCGATGACCGCCGCCGGGATTATCAGTGCTGCAATCCTTGATCCGGCAACCGGTCAACTGGTTGGCGTGAATCCGGCGCTGCTGGTGCTGGCGACGGCTGCGGGTTCCAACACCCTCACCCACATTAACGATGCATCTTTCTGGTTGTTTAAGGGTTATTTTGACCTGTCGGTAAAAGACACGTTAAAAACCTGGGGTCTGCTGGAGCTGGTCAACTCCGTAGTTGGGCTGATTATTGTGTTGATTATCAGCATGGTAGCGTAAAAGCACACCAGAGCCTGCCAATGGCAGGTTCTGACTGATGACAAAGTCTAAAAATGTGCCCAGACAGTCCCCTCGCCCCTCCGGGGAGAGGGTTAGGGTGAGGGGAACAGACCAGCAAAGTGCGCTTTGTGTATGCCAGATGCGACGCTGACGCGTCTTATCTGGCCTACAAAGGGCTAACGTGCAGGTTTTGTAGGTAGCGTAGCGCATCACGTAATATTGCGTACCAGCATTAGCAAGCCCTGTGGTTTTTTTATTGATAAACAAAAGTCACACCAATAATCGACTGCACATTACCTGCAGTCACCTGCCCTCCAGTACGTGCGTAATTTGCCGTTAATCCCAGACTTACCGCCGAAGTCCCTACTGCCCCTAATGACACAGTGCTATTCGCTGGAATAATCGTACCGTTGCGCGTCAGCTGTACGCCGACTCCCTGTGCTGGCGAAAACGACGCAGTATTGGTGAAAATCGAGTTGCCCGCATCTGCGGTTGTACCTGAAAGGTAATACCCCAGGTTTTGGCTTTTCGCACAGTAAACGGTAAGAGGAATCGGCACCGAACCAGGATAATCCGGCAGAGTAACGGTGACATCACGAGCGGAAACATCACAGCCGCCGGTGGGCACCACCACATCATTATTGGCGTAAATATTCCACACAAACTGGAAATCATCGCTGTTATAGTTGTTGGTCTGGCGCAAAATGAGCACGGCAATTAATGAGCCAGCCTTAATCGCCACCCCGCCCGCACTGCTCACAGGCGTCAAATAAAGCGCCACCGGCCAGGGCTTATCCGTTCTCGAATTATAAACAACGCGCGGCGTTTCGCTGGTGGTAGGGAAAGGATAGCTACTGCCATTATATTTTACGGTTCCGGAAAAATTAGATAACACGCCGCCATAAGCCGAGCCTCGTTGCAGTGTGACATAGTCTGTAATCGTTTCCGGGTAATCGTTATGGCAAAAGATCTGCGTCGAAAGATCCACGACCAGGTTTTGCCCCACATTCACGACGGGCGCAAGGTTAACATAGACATTGGCGCTGCCACCGCCAATAGGGATAGCGGTGCCATTGGCGGTTTTACAGGCGAATGACCAGGCATTTACCGACCAGCCCATCAGCAGTACAGCAAACAAGGTAATAACTCGTTTCATTACAATCATCTCTTCGGGTTCAGCTGTAGGTATAGGTGATGCTAATCACTGCCTGAATGGTTCCCTGAGTGGTTCCGCCATTTACCGTCAATGCTCTGACCTGTAACGGGAAGTGCGCTGATTGTGAGGAATCATCCACCTGAACTGTTTTGGTTGCGCCGGTATTCAATGTATTACCGCTGTCATCCTGTAGCTCTAACTGGATGTTTTGCGCGGTTCCCTGGTTTTTATAATATCCGGTGCTGTCAGCTGCCCCGCTGAAGCTGGCGGTGACCCTGGACGTTCCCACCGGACAATTAGTCAACTCAAGCGCAACATCATGCCAGGCCGATGCCGCTCCGGCAGACATCAGGCTGAAAGAATAAAGATCGCCGAGATCAACCGTGGCATTGGTGGTGGAAACCGTGCACGGTTTGGCGACGACCTTACCGTTCACCGTGATGGTGACATCGGCTGCCCATACCGTCGCGCTTGCGAGCGCCAACATTGCCGCCAATAAATACCCACGTTTGCGCCATTTCATGAGCATCTCCAGTTACTGATATTCAAGAGTAAAGGTTGCCGTAGCGTTGATACGCCCCGCAGTGACAGGCACCTGTGTCGCCATTAGCCTGGCGTAAAAATTCAGCGTGTTTGGTTTACCCGGCGTCAGGGTCGTCCACGCAATCGCGGACGATGGGGCATTAAGTGGGATCTGATTTTGTTGCTCATTCAGAAGCTGTATTCCCAGCCCTGCGGCCGCTGACACCGTATTATCAAGTGCAAGCAGGTTGGCATTGTGGCTATCCGCAACACCAGTAAACCCAACCTTTACAGCAGAAACGGCATTACCACAGGGTGACAGCAAAATACGAAATGGAACGACCGGAGTCGTCGCCCCAATGTTGCTAAATTGCTTCGCCGCGTTTTCCATCAGATCAACGGTAAAATTGGTTGATTCAGCTGCCACACTACAGCCGTTATCCCTGACATAGCCGCGAATAGTAATCGTGCTATCTGCGGCCCTGGCGTGACTGGCAACCAGCCACAAAAAAGCGCACACAAGATAAAAAGGTTTGCTTTTCATCACGTCCCCTTAACGACATTCGGCTGATAGCTGAGTTAATAACTGCTGCTGACTCTCTGGTGGCAGTTTGTAATCGGCGACACAGCGAGCATTCTCCCCTTCACCCCATTTCACCTGAACTTTTCCCGCTAAAGGCATCCCGCTGAGGTAAACCTGGCCATTATCCGCAACAATGCCGCTACTCTGGCTACTCTCTGATGTGACCATCGCCCCAAACGGCAGCGGCTTATTATTGTGGGTTAGCGTCATGAGCAGTTTTATTCCTACGCGCGCTTTAAACTCTGCTCGCACAATTGCCCCACGGGTGGGAACAACGTTAGCGACCGCGTTATCTAAATCGACGTTATCAGCCAGGGTATTGGTATCCAGCGCCACTCTATTCTCCCGATATTCAGTGGCATAAGGCAGCACGGCATAACCGCGCCAGTCGGTACGAACACCCGTCTGGTTTTCGACTTTTGCATCTTTTGCTCCAGGCGCTTTAATAAGCACAACCGTATCGTTTAACGGCTGCCCCAGCGTTACGCCATTGGCATGAGCCAATACCCCACCGCTGACGCCATAATAGAGCTGCTTAATATCATCGCTATGGCTGTAACCGATATTGGCATTGCCGTAACCACCGCGATAATTCAGCGTGGCGTAGCCTGTACTTCCGCTATTTCCATCGCCTCCCCCGGCATAGCCGGTTTGCACGCTATAACTGAGGTTGTTGTCTTCCAGCAACGTACCGTATACGCCCGCAAGGTTAGTCATCCGACCGTTGAGATCGTGTGACATGCTGTAGCTGGCACTGGCATGTCGCCACTGAGATTTACTGTCAGAACGCAGCCAGTGGCTGAAAGGAATATTGACGTTAAGAGCTAACATCTGATCCCGTCCTTTTTGCCAGGCGTTTTTCGTCAGGCTATAGCTGAGCGTCCAGTTAATATCTTCGAACGCAGTATTTAATCCAGCCTGGAATTGCTCATCGACATTACTCGTTCCCCAATAAGTTTGATGGCTACCACTCAAATACAGTGTTGATGTGCGCCCGAGTTGCTGAGTAACGGTGAGTTGTAATTTCCCGCGTTTGTTATAAGCGAGGTTGTAATAGTCGGTGAATTTCGGCTTAACCTGAATAACACCATCCTGTGTTTCGATGTTGTAGCCATTCATTCGACTGTATGTTGTATCAGCGAAATTAAAATATCCGCTGGTCGAATAACGGTAACCCACTAACTGAATATTCGTGCCTGACTCATTGAGCGATTTGTTATAGAGAAAACGCACCGATTGTCCGTCATGCTGACTTTCATCGGGAAGTGTGGCATTAGCCTGCGTCATATCCACAGACAGAGCACCCAATACCCCCATGTTTTTCCCGACACCGAAATTAAAAGCACGATAACGATCCGCCAGTTGAGTTCCACCGTATATTGTCCAGCCAGCCGGGAGGCCGTGGAGTAATGTACTCTGGAAAAAGCGGGGTTTTTCCTGTTGCGCATTCCCACTACGGTACTCTCCTGCCGTAATGGAATAACGCGTATGCCCTTCACGTTGCAAAAGCGGGACTGACGAATAGGGTACGGTAAAGATCTGCGTGCTGCCGTCAGCCTCTTTAATCGTTACCTGCAAGTCACCACTATTACCTGCGGCATAGATATCGTTGATGGTAAAAGGCCCCGGCGGCACCGTACTATTATAAATGTCATACCCATTCTGTTTAATAGTTACCTGTGCAGTACCACGAGCAATACCGTGGATCACCGGGGCAAATCCTCTTTGGCTATCGGGTAACATATTGTCATCGGAGGCCAACTGTGCGCCGCGAAAGTTAATACCATCGAAAATATCGCCCTGGGTATAACCATCACCCAGCGTCAGTCGGGAACGTAACGGAATGATGTCGCGCTCAAGCCAGGTATTAATATGTTGCCATTTATTTTTGCTACCTGATGAATTTCCACTACTGTTATAACTCCAGGTGGTATTGTCGCGTAAACGCCACGCACCAATATTTAATCCACTCTGTAGATTTAAATATGCATAATGGCTGTTACCCCCAACCCGATTCTGCACACTATTTCCGCTGAAGTTATAATTGAGCAATCCGGCATTAATACCTGAATCCCACAACTCTGGTGGAATATAACCACGCGCGCGCTGATTCATAAATGCCTGAGGGATCGTGATGTTGAGCCGCTGCTGGCCAACATCTAAATGCGCAGTAGCGTCATTGATCATTGAGGTTAATGGCACGCAGGTATCATCCGCCAGCAGATTCATACCGGAAACAGAAGCCGTATTCAGCCCCATACTGGCGAGTTGAGCGCGAGTCAGGCAAGGGACAATACCTTGCTCACTGTCACCCGTATTAAACGTGACATCACGCGTTGCCATATAACCATTATTCATATAGATATCGACACGATACGTCCCCGGCGGTAATTCTTGTCCATTTTCAAAGCTCGATAAATCGGCAACAGCCTGAGGATCATCCGCTAAAAAGCGCGGGTTAAAATAGAGTTCGGCAGATGAAAAAGGTGCCTGTGCGGCAAAAGCACAGGCAACAGAGAGCCGGATAAAAAAACCAGCCAGACAATGCTTACGATTATGCAAGCATTGCGTGTTTCGCTGGTAAAGTCTTAAATTCAGATATGACATTGTTCCTCCGGTTTAAAATCACCCGGCAGTCAATTCTTTTTATTCAGGCGAATAAATCCCCCTGCGTTATTCCATTACGCCCTTCATTTTGGGGGTAAGTGCGCCATAATCATTTATTGTTCGGTAAGTAATGTTGCTTCCGGCATCAGAAGGCAATTTAACCGTGCTTTCGCCCATTGGAGACACCAATGCATTTTCAAGAATCCGTGTTCCGGCATTAAGCTCCGTTACCGTCAGGTAATAGGGTGTCGGGTTAATCAGCGTCAGAGAATTGGCGCCACGACGGAATCTTAATTTTTCTGCGGCCTGATCGGGGGGTAACGCTAATTTAGCCGGGCGGTAATACAGTTTTATGCGGCTGATAATCGCGAGCTGTAGCGTATTCTCGGTCAATTTTGATTTATCCATTGACGGAATCGCTTTTACATTCATCCAGAACAAACTTTCCCGATCCTGCGGCAATTGATTATTTGTGGCATCAAGAATACGTAAGGTATTCTCTTTTTTTCCCTTCATCGCAAACAGAGGTGGCGTCACGATAAAACGGCCATCCTTTACACCAGCGGCATTTTCTACCCATGATTGAATTAAATAAGTGCTATTTTCATCATTATTTGTCACGGCAAGTTGAACTTGTTTTTGCCCTGCCGGATAAATTACGCGGGTCGCACCTAAGGCCACTCCCGCTTCAGCGCGTCCGGCAAGCATCATTGCTACGATCATCAGGATACCTGCCAGTAAGCAGAATGTTATTTCCTGCGATTTCCTTACATTGACGTTTTTATTACTCACTGTCCTGTTCCTGTTATCACAATATCTGCTTAACAATTACTGATAGGTTAAGGAGAACCAGGCCTGGGCATTAGCCATGCCGCCAGTCACCCGACGCCCGGTTGCGCGATATTTGGCAATGAAATGTAGCGAAGTAGAACCTGAGTAAAGCCGTTTCCAGTTAGCTGGAGGTCGGTTAATTGGTACGAGGTTTCCTTCGTCATCAAACAATGCAATACCAATATTGGTTGCAATTCCTGGCCCCTCACCCACGGAAAGCACATCCGGATTTTTACCATCCGCGACACCGTGAAACCCCACGCCCACACGTTCACTCACCACCGTGCTACATTCCCGTAAATGAATAACAAAAGGCACCGGTGCGCTATCTTCCCCTACCGCATGAAACCGGTTACTACTGATTTGCCCCATATTGACCGTCATTTGTTTATCACCGGCCTCAATCCGGCAAGTTTCCGCAATAATGACGCCCTGAAACTGCATATTTCCACCGGGCAATGTGGTGTTCCATTTATTTCCGGCCAGTGCAAACATCGGCAGTAACGACGCTACTAGAAATAATTTCGTCCTTTTCATCGTTATTCTTATCGCGCAGGGGCGGGCATCCTTGCCCATAATGACTTCCCTAAAACCTGAGTGGGTTATTGATACTGAACCTTGAAGGTCGCATCCGCATTAGCAGCGCCTGGGGTTGCAGTACCGGTTGCAAAATAACGCGCCTGGAACGGAATAATGTTGGTTCCGTTATTCAGTGTTGTTTGTGCGCTAAATGTCGCACCGTCCAGCGCCAGCGCAGTACCCGTTCTGTCCAGGATCTGCACACCAACATTTGTTGCGCTGCCCGCAGCTGAACTCTGCAGAGCCAGTACGTTGGTATGATTTCCATCAATTGCTGTGCCAAGGAAGGCAACAGCGGCTTTGTCTGCAACAGTGGTATCGCAGTCATTCAGCTGAATGTTAAAACCGACGGCAGAACTGGTTGCCCCCTCTTGTGCCAGCGATGCGGTACGAACCTGACCTAACTGAACGGTTTGATCAACAGAGCCCGCATCAACCGCACAAGCGGCGTTAACAACTTCCCCTTTAAAGTGAACTGTCCCACCATTTACCGTCGTGGTAGCGGCCAGAGCCGCAGTGGAACTGAGGGACAGAGCCGACAAAACAACGATTGCCAGAGTTTTAATTTTCATACTGCTTTCCTTTTTAAATCTACGTATAAATCGACATGGGCAGTCGTTCTGTACACTTTGTTTTGAAAACGAGTTTGACTGCCAACACTGCACAGTTTCCCCCCAAAAAATGAAACATTTGGGGCCAAACTGTCCATATCATAAAAAAGTTTCGTATTTTTTCTCAAGCATAAAAATATCAAAAAATGACAAAAACCAATTAACTGTTTGATATGTAAACTATTTATCTTGTAAATTAATTTCACATCACCTCCACTTTACGTAAAGATAACGTTTCTGTGTCTCGAAGCAACTTCCTCATTCTTCTCTCCAAAAACCACCTCATTCAATATAAAAATCTATAAATTAAAGTAATATCAGAATATAAAGCCAACAAATAAACTAAAAAGGTTCGTGCGCGATGCTTTCCTCTATGAGTCAAAATGGCCCCAATTGTCTTGTATTTCTTTATTTTTTCATTTTATTATCAACAAGTTATATTAAACCTCTTCTCTTTTTAATTTTTCGTTTATAAGATTATTTCTTTCCCATAATCCGGCAAAACGTGCAGCATTACTGGCGGTATAACGCACAGTATGGCGAATATTTCGATGCCCCAGATAATCCTGAATTAAACGGGTATCTGCACCACGCTCCGCCAGTTCATAACCGCAAGCATGTCTTAACATATGAGGATGAGTCTGCGTCACGGTTCCAGCTTCAATACCGGCATCACGAATGATGCGATAAGCCTGCTGACGAGAAAGTCGGCTTCCACGACGGGAAATAAATATGGCGTCGGTCTGGTCAGCACCTTTCCAGTTAGCACGTTCCTGGGTCCAGCGTTCTACGGCTTCACGCTCATCAAAACGTAACGGGTGAACGGTAGAAAATCCGTTCTTCAGTCGGCGAATATTTATTCGACCTTCATTAAGATCAAGATCCTGATAATGCAGATCAAGTAGTTCACTAATACGCATCCCATGCCGATATGCCAACAGAATAAGACAATAATCTCTGGCTCCCGTTGCCCCATAGCAAACCGCTTGCATCATTGCCTGAACTTCTTTACCGGTAAGATAACGACGTTTACTCACAATAGTATTACTCCTGACTGAGATATATTTGAATGAATACCTATAGGAAACCTCAAACGGTCAAAATTAGCCCAATAGATAAAAAGATAATCACACACAAAGTTATGTGGTTATCAGTCAATTACATTAAATATCATACAAAAATAAAATATCACTGATGTGATAACATCTATTTTCATTGATTTAATTCAATATAACAATAGATTGCACCGGATTAACTTCCAGTTGCTTAAAAAATAAAGAAAAAAAGTGCAAAAAGAGAAGAATATAAGTGATATGTAAATTTA
>NZ_PTRL01000007.1:0-230399 GCF_002966005.1 Escherichia sp. MOD1-EC5433
GGGTTTGCTGCGGCGCAGAGAGCACTTTTCGTACCGCGCTCATTACCCGCTGCGGCTCTCGCAGGAACGCGTAGATACCGCACTGAACATAGCGACAATGCTCAAATCGCTCGGCACCGGCAAGCTCGATATCCGTAATCAACAGCGCGACATCTGCCCGACGGATATCCTCGTCCGCTAAACGATTCTCCGTTCCCAGCGCCCCCTGGGTTTCAATGCTGACGCCCCACTTCTCTTGCTGGCATAATTTTTCCAGCCGTTCTGCCGCCATATAAGTATGTGCCACGCCGCTGACGCAGGCGGTTACTGCCACCAGGTATGCCATTTTACCCCCCCACGGTAACCTCAAATCCGGCTCGTTCTGCCATTTCGCGCATCGTTGCCACATCGGCTGACGAGGGCGCAGAAACCTCTTTCATCGACCATGTTTTCCCCAGCAGGCGGTATTTCGGTTCACCGTACTGATGAAACGGCAACAGGTGGATTTGCCTGATATTCAGCGGGATCAGCACGTCCAGCGCCTGCTGCATATTCTCCCGGCTGAGCGTGAAACCTGGGATCAGCGGTAAACGCGGGATCACGTTGACACCTTCGCTTACCAGCAAACGCAGGTTCTCCAGCACACGTGGCAGATTCATCTTCACCACATCCCGCGCCTGAGTCGCGTCCATAATTTTTAAATCGAACAACACTTCATCGCACAATTTCGCCAGCGGTAGCAGCTTGCTTGCTGGCGCGTCTCCGGCAGTTTCAATGGCGCATGACACACCCCACAGCCGCAGTCGCTGTAAAAAACGGGTCGCAAATTCCGCCTGCATTAACACTTCGCCACCAGAAAGCGTGACACCACCGCCAGACGTGCGAAAGAAAATGTCATCTTTCATCACTTCCCGTTCCAGAGCGTCAAGGCTGATATCGCGACCAATCCGTTCAAATGCCCCGGACGGACATTCATCCGCATCACGTAAACATTTCGCGCAGTGCAGACATTTCGCCTCTCTGCGTACCGTCTGGATTTTGCCGGAGATCGACTCCGGATTAGCACACCACGGGCAAAGATGCGGGCAGCCTTTAAAAAAGACCACCGTGCGAATGCCTTCACCGTCATTCAGCGAATAACGCTGAATGTTGAAAATGCGCGCCACGTCATCGCGGCGCGTTTCCACAACGTTACAGCTGATGCGCTGTCCGGCGGATGATGTCATCCTGGATCTCCTTCGACAGTTCGACAAAGAAGGCGCTGTATCCGGCAACGCGCACCACCAGCCCGGCATAGTCCTGTGGGCGTTGTTGCGCTTCCCGCAACGTGTCGGCATTCACCACGTTAAACTGAATATGCTGCAACTTAAGCTGGGTAAATGCCCGTAAGAAGTCGGCCAGTTTGCGTAATCCCGCTTCACCTTCCAGGGTCGCTGGAGTGAATTTCACGTTCAGCAATGTACCGTTAGAAAGCAGCGTGTTATCGAGCTTACTGACTGACTTCAGTACCGCCGTTGGCCCTTGTGCGTCCTGGCCCAGCATTGGCGACAAGCCACCGTCTGCCAGTTGCTCTCCGGCAAAACGACCGTCTGGCGTCGCGCCAACCACCGATCCCAACGGGACATGAGCAGAAACGGTATACGACCCCGGCGTGAAGTAGCCACCGCGCGAGTTCTGGTATTTTTCCACTTCTTTGCAGTAATGGCGCAGCAGTTCGGCGCTGATGTTATCCACCTCGTCAATATCGTTGCCGTATTTCTCAAAGCGGTTAATTAAGCGAGCGCGGATTTTTTCGCCTTCGGGCGTTGCGAAGTTGGCTTTTAATACCGACAGCAATTCGTCAAAACTTAAACGCTGTTGTTCAAAAATCATCCCTTTCAACGCATGGAGAGAATCGCTCAGGTTAGCGATACCGATCCCCTGTACGCCGGAGAAGTTATAACGCGCGCCGCCATCGGTAATATCGCGGCCTTTTTCCAGACAATCGCTGATAAACGACGAAAGCAGCGGCACTGGTGCCCAGTCACGATGGCCGATATCGCAAATATTGCTGCCTTCAACCATCAGAGTGATGTAGTGGCTGATCTTGGCGCGGATTTGTTCCAGTAAACCGTCATAAGTCAGCGCAGCATTGCCTTCATTTTCATGCAGGCAGATTTCCATCACTTTCAGCAGGTTAAACATTGCGATGTCATGCAAGCCGTAGGTTCTGCCAGGAATAGACAACTCTACGCAGCCCACTACGGAATAGTCGCGCGCATCTTCCAGCGAAACGCCTCGGTTGAGGAACGCTGGCACCACCACTTCATCGTTGAAGATTTGCGGAATACCGGTGCCGAGGCGGATGGTTTCTGCGGTTTTCATCAGGAACGGCGTGTCGATCAAGGCGTTAGTGCGCACACCCAGGTTCGGTTGCGGTAATTGCACGCTTTGATAGGCGTCAAGGCAGAGGAACGAAAGCACGTTCACCGCACTGCGGCCATTCTCGGTTAAACCGCCGAGCAGTGCGGTATAGCCGGTCGGGAATCCCGCAAAATAGCGCGCGCTGCTGGTGGAGCGTAACAGCACGATGTCGTTGCACTTCACCCATAAAGATTCGAGCAATTCTTTCAGGAACGCCGGATCTTCGCCCTGGGTTAATGATGCCTGATAGAACGGCAACATATACTGGTCAAAGCGCCCTAACGACAGCGAACTGGCGTTGGATTCGTATTGCAGAATGATGTTCATGTACCAGAACAACTGGCACGCCTGCCAGAACGTCTGCGGCTTATGTTGCGCGTTATGGCGGGAGATCTCTGCAATAGTCAGCAGTTCTTCACGACGCTGAGCATCGGTGCAGTTTGCCGCCATCGTTTCCGCCAGTTCGGCATAACGCAAAATGTGTTTTTGTGAAGCTTCCAGCAGTAACAGCGCGGCCTGATAAAAGTGATTATCCGGCTGTTGCTGGCAATGTTGCTGCATCTGCGCCACCAGTTCACCCAGCCCGTGATTCAGCAGGCGCGGGTAATCAATAATGATGTGCCCCTGGCCTTTATCCGTCTGGTTGATGCTGAAAATCTGCGTGCTGGTTGCGACTTTTACTTCATCCGTCATCTGCCCGTTGATGAAATCTTTCATCGAACGTTTTTCCCAGTACGGGAACAACTCTTCGCGGTAGATACGTTTATCTTCTTCGCTAATGGCAAAGCGGTCCTGCGGTCGCGTCGGGAACTGGTTCAGCTCTTTCAGCAGCCAGTAAGGGTCCATTTCCGGCGACATAATCCCGGCGCGAGGTTTTACGGTGCGGTTACCGGCAATCAGTTCTTCATCACGAATCGAAATTTCAACGTGTTCCAGGATATACGCTGTGGCTTTTGCCCGACGAATAATCACCGGTTCGCCTTCGGTTTGCTTATGGCTGGCGGTATAAAGCAGCGCACGCTCCAGCGAGATTTCACGGGTATTGGCAAACAGTGCAGTTTTAAGGCGAGAGATACGATTCGTCATGAGGAACTCCTGTAGGAAAGCGAACCCGCCCTTGCGGGCGGGATAAGAACTTAAGCGGTTTGCGCCAGGTGAGCTTCAATTTTGCTCATGATGGCATCAGCGCGTTTTACTGCATCGCTGATGTTGACGCGCACGATGGTCTTGCCAGCAAAACGCTCTTCAAACTTGATGCCGATATCTTTGGTCAGAATCACCATATCGGCGCTCGCCACGTCTTCAGCAGTCAGTTCATTTTCCAGACCGATCGAGCCCTGGGTTTCTACTTTCACTTCCCAGCCTTTCGCTTTCGCGGCACTTTCCAGCGCCTCTGCAGCCATATAGGTATGGGCAACACCTGAAGGACATGCGGTTACTGCAATAATTTTCGTCATGGCTCGTTCCTCAATTAATTAATTTCAAAATCCAGATCCAGGTCGTCTTCCTTCTCATCAGTCGAAGACCCATTTTTACGCGCCAGACTTTTCAGTACGTTCACGCAGACTGCCGTCACAACCGCCCCGACAGCCACTGCCGCGATATAACCCAACTTACCTTCAACCACCGGCAGCACAATCAGACCACCCCAACCTGCATAGCACTGCGCGCCGACCATTGCTGCGGTCACCGTGCCACAAACTGAACCGACCATGATGGAAGGGATCACGCGTAACGGATCGGCAGCAGCGAAAGGAATCGCCCCTTCGGTGACGCCAACGCACCCCATCACCAGCGCCGCTTTGCCGGTTTCGCGCTCTTCAGCGGAGAAATTTTTACGACCAATCAGCGTCGCCAGCCCCATACCCAGCGGCGGGATACAAATACCCACAGCGGCAATGGCCACCACGGTATAAACCCCCTGAGCAACGCAAATCAGCATGAACGCATAGGCCACTTTGTTAACCGGACCGCCCATATCGAACGCCAGCATCAGTCCCATGATCACCGCCAGCATAACAATGCTGCCCTGCTGCATCCCCTGAAGCCACTGGGTCAGACTATTGGTCAATGCACCCACTGGCTCGCCCAGCCCCCACATCATGACGCCAGCGGTAATCAGTGTGCCGACGATCGGGATGATGAAGATTGGCATGACGGAACGCAGAACTTTATGCACCGGAATTTTCTTCAGGTAATGCACCACGATGCCGCCGATAATCCCGGCGATCAGCGCACCAAAGAAGCCCGCGCCAAAACTGTTGCCGACCCAGGCACCGATAGCACACGGAGCCAGCGCAGAGCGTTCAGCAATGGAGTAACCGATGTACGCCGCGAGGAAAGGCACCATCAGCGTCAAACCCGCGACGCCGATATCAAACAGTTTTTTCAGATTCGGATCGGCTACGGCATCCGGCACTGCGCCTTTGCCATACAACATGACGGAAACCGCCAGCAAAATACCGCCCGATACCACGAAGGGAATCATGTGTGAAACGCCCGTCATTAAGTGCTGACGGGTATTTTTCAGGATCTGCACCAACTCATTCATAAGTCGCTCCCGGGCTTAGTAAAGCCCATGTCCATATTTTTGATGGCAGAAACAATAGGCAATCGCAGGCAGGGCAAACAGTGGATAAAAAGGCCATTTACTGGATTTTTGTAATGTCTGTACAAAAATGCGATCCGCCTCATAACTTGCGTTAACTCGGAATCATGCCGGAGTGGCGCGTCTTGTGAGACGCGTCGCAAATTAGCGGTTACATTACATTTGTCCAGCTTTTGGCAGATTTGTCACATGGCAGGCCGTTGCCATGCGCTCTTATCCTGTAAACAGAAAACCGTACCGGGAGAAAGGCAATGGCCCTGATTGTAGAATTTATTTGTGAGCTACCTAACGGCGTACATGCACGTCCGGCAAGCCACGTTGAAACGCTGTGTAATACTTTTTCATCACAAATTGAGTGGCATAACCTGCGCACCGATCGCAAAGGCAACGCCAAAAGCGCCCTGGCGCTAATTGGCACCGATACGCTGGTGGGCGATAACTGCCAGTTACTGATTTCCGGAGCAGACGAACAGGAAGCGCACCAGCGTTTAAGCCAATGGCTGCGCGATGAATTTCCCCACTGTGACGCGCCACTGGCGGAAGTTAAATCTGACGAACTGGAGCCGCTGCCGGTTTCACTGACCAACCTGAATCCGCGAATTATCCGCGCCCGCACCGTATGCAGCGGTAGCGCAGGTGGCATTCTGACGCCGATCTCTTCTTTAGATCTCAACGCGCTGGGTAATCTTCCCGCAGCCAAAGACGTTGACGCCGAGCAATCCGCGCTGGAAAACGGCCTGACGCTGGTGATGAAAAACATTGAGTTTCGTCTGCTTGATAGCGACGGCGCCACCAGCGCGATTCTGGAGGCACACCGCTCACTGGCAGGTGACACTTCGCTGCGTCAACACCTACTGGCGGGCGTCAGCGAGGGATTAAGCTGCGCCGAAGCGATTGTTGCCAGTGCGAATCACTTTTGCGAAGAGTTCGCGCGTTCCAGCAGCAGCTACCTGCAAGAGCGAGCCCTGGATGTGCGCGACGTCTGCTTCCAGTTACTCCAGCAAATTTACGGTGAACAACGCTTCCCGGCACCGGGCAAGCTGACGCAGCCCGCCATTTGTATGGCGGATGAACTGACCCCCAGCCAGTTCCTCGAACTGGATAAAAATCACCTCAAAGGTTTGTTACTCAAAAGCGGCGGCACCACGTCACATACGGTAATTCTTGCCCGTTCGTTCAACATTCCGACGCTGGTTGGCGTGGACATCGACACGCTTACTCCGTGGCAGCATCAAACGATTTATATCGACGGCAACGCCGGGGCGATTGTGGTTGAGCCAGGGGAAGCCGTAGCTCGTTATTATCAGCAAGAAGCCCGCGTACAGGACGCCCTGCGTGAGCAGCAACGTGTCTGGCTGACCCAGCAAGCCCGCACCGCTGACGGTATCCGCATTGAAATTGCCGCTAACATCGCCCACTCCGTGGAAGCGCAGGCCGCATTTGGCAATGGCGCGGAAGGTGTTGGCCTGTTCCGCACTGAAATGCTCTATATGGACCGCACCAGCGCACCGGGCGAAAGCGAGCTGTACAACATTTTTTGTCAGGCGCTGGAGTCCGCCAACGGACGCAGCATTATTGTGCGTACCATGGACATTGGCGGCGACAAACCCGTTGATTATCTGAACATTCCCGCAGAAGCTAACCCGTTCCTCGGTTATCGCGCCGTGCGTATTTATGAAGAGTACGCCTCGCTGTTTACCACGCAGCTACGGTCGATCCTGCGCGCCTCTGCTCACGGCAGCCTGAAAATCATGATCCCGATGATCTCCTCAATGGAAGAGATCTTATGGGTGAAAGAAAAACTGGCAGAAGCTAAACAGCAACTGCGTAACGAACACATCCCGTTTGATGAGAAGATCCAGCTCGGCATCATGCTGGAAGTACCGTCGGTGATGTTCATCATCGATCAGTGCTGCGAAGAGATTGATTTCTTTAGTATTGGTAGTAATGACCTGACGCAATATCTGCTGGCAGTGGATCGCGATAACGCCAAAGTCACCCGTCACTACAACAGCCTGAATCCGGCATTCTTGCGGGCGCTCGATTACGCCGTGCAGGCGGTGCATCGCCAGGGCAAATGGATCGGTCTGTGCGGTGAACTGGGGGCGAAAGGTTCCGTGCTGCCGCTGCTGGTCGGTTTAGGGCTAGATGAACTCAGCATGAGCGCGCCGTCAATTCCGGCAGCAAAAGCGCGGATGGCGCAACTTGATAGCCGTGAATGCCGTCAGTTACTCAACCAGGCGATGGCCTGCCGTACTTCGCTGGAAGTGGAACACCTGCTGGCACAATTCCGCATGACACAACAGGACGCACCACTGGTCACCGCTGAGTGCATCACGCTGGAAAGCGACTGGCGCAGCAAAGAAGAAGTGCTGAAAGGCATGACCGATAACCTGCTGCTGGCAGGCCGCTGCCGCTATCCGCGTAAACTGGAAGCCGACTTGTGGGCGCGCGAGGCCGTTTTCTCTACCGGTCTGGGCTTTAGTTTCGCTATTCCGCACAGCAAATCGGAACATATTGAGCAGTCCACCATCAGCGTGGCGCGTCTGGCAGCACCGGTACGCTGGGGCGATGATGAAGCGCAATTCATCATTATGTTAACCCTGAACAAACACGCTGCGGGCGATCAGCACATGCGCATTTTCTCGCGCCTCGCTCGCCGCATCATGCACGAAGAATTCCGTAACGCGCTGGTTAACGCCGCCTCTGCCGACGCTATCGCCAGCCTGCTGCAACATGAACTGGAACTTTAAAAGGAAACATCATGGAACTGTATCTGGACACCGCTAACGTCGCAGAAGTTGAACGTCTGGCACGCATATTCCCGATTGCCGGGGTGACAACTAACCCGAGCATTATCGCTGCCAGCAAGGAGTCCATCTGGGAAGTGCTGCCGCGTCTGCAAAAAGCGATTGGTGATGAGGGCATTCTGTTTGCTCAGACCATGAGCCGTGACGCGCAGGGTATGGTGGAAGAAGCGAAGCGTCTGCGCGACGCCATTCCGGGCATTGTGGTGAAAATCCCGGTGACCGCCGAAGGTCTGGCAGCAATTAAAATACTGAAAAAAGAAGGTATTACTACGCTTGGCACCGCTGTATATAGCGCCGCACAAGGGTTATTAGCCGCGCTGGCAGGCGCCAAATACGTTGCTCCGTATGTTAACCGCGTAGACGCCCAGGGCGGTGACGGTATTCGCACGGTTCAGGAGTTGCAAGCATTGCTGGAAATGCACGCGCCAGAAAGCATGGTGCTGGCTGCCAGCTTTAAAACACCGCGTCAGGCGCTGGATTGTTTGCTGGCAGGATGTGAATCCATCACCCTGCCCTTAGATGTAGCGCAACAAATGCTCAACACGCCTGCGGTAGAGTCAGCTATAGAGAAGTTCGAACACGACTGGAATACCGCATTTGGCACTACTCATCTCTAAAGGAGCAATTATGGACCGCATTATTCAATCACCGGGTAAATACATCCAGGGCGCAGATGTCATTAATCGTCTGGGCGAATACCTGAAGCCGCTGGCGGAACGCTGGTTAGTGGTGGGTGACAAATTTGTTTTAGGCTTTGCTCAATCCACTGTCGAGAAAAGCTTTAAAGATGCTGGACTGGTAGTAGAAATTGCGCCGTTTGGCGGTGAATGTTCGCAAAATGAGATCGACCGTCTGCGTGGCATCGCGGAGACTGCGCAGTGTGGCGCAATTCTCGGTATCGGTGGCGGAAAAACTCTCGATACCGCCAAAGCACTGGCACATTTCATGGGTGTTCCGGTAGCAATCGCGCCGACCATAGCCTCTACCGACGCACCGTGTAGCGCACTGTCTGTTATCTACACTGATGATGGTGAGTTTGACCGCTATCTGCTGCTGCCGAACAACCCGGAACGCGTCATTGTCGACACCAAAATCGTTGCTGGCGCACCTGCACGCCTGTTAGCGGCGGGTATCGGTGATGCGCTGGCAACCTGGTTTGAAGCACGTGCCTGCTCTCGCAGTGGCGCGACCACCATGGCGGGCGGCAAGTGCACCCAGGCGGCGCTGGCGCTGGCTGAACTGTGCTACAACACCCTGCTGGAAGAAGGCGAAAAAGCGATGCTCGCCGCCGAACAGCATGTGGTAACTCCGGCGCTGGAGCGCGTGATTGAAGCGAACACCTATTTGAGCGGCGTGGGCTTTGAAAGCGGTGGTCTGGCTGCGGCACACGCTGTGCATAACGGCCTGACCGCTATCCCGGACGCGCATCACTATTATCACGGCGAAAAAGTGGCGTTTGGTACGCTGACACAGCTGGTGCTGGAAAACGCGCCGGTTGAGGAAATCGAAACCGTCGCGGCGCTGTGTCATGCCGTTGGTCTGCCAATTACCCTGGCGCAACTGGATATTAAAGAAGATATTCCGGCGAAAATGCGGATTGTCGCAGAAGCATCTTGTGCAGAAGGTGAAACTATTCACAACATGCCAGGCGGCGCAACGCCAGATCAGGTTTACGCCGCACTGCTGGTAGCCGACCAGTACGGTCAGCGTTTCCTGCAAGAGTGGGAATAACCTATGCCAAACTCCCGGCTTGTCCGGGAGTTTGAACGCAAAATTGCCTGATGCGCTACGCTTATCAGGCCTACGCAATCTCTGCAATATATTGAATTTGCGTGCTTTTTCAGGCCGGGTAAGGCGTTCACGCCGCATCCGGCACTCTGTGCCAGTAATCTGAAACTCCCACGTTGTTCGGGAGTTTTTTATCCGCTTCTGGACACTTTCTCCACAGAACAATCGTCAGCCCGGAAGGTCGAATCTGTGACTCTTATTTTCACGGACGAAACAGATGAAAGCTTCACTGGCGCTGGTCAGCCTTCTGACAGCCTTTACCAGCCACTCCTTAAAATCTCCCGCTGTTCCACCAACCGTGGTACAAATTCAGGCCAACACCAACCTTGCCATCGCGGATGGCGCCCGACAGCAAATTGGCAGTACGCTGTTTTACGATCCGGCATATGTGCAGCTTACCTATCCTGGCGGCGATGTCCCGCAGGAGCGCGGCGTATGCTCCGATGTAGTGATCCGCGCCCTGCGCAGCCAGAAGGTCGATTTGCAGAAGCTGGTGCACGAAGATATGGCGAAGAATTTTGCCGATTATCCACAAAAGTGGCAGTTAAAACGCCCTGACAGCAACATCGATCACCGTCGGGTGCCGAACCTGGAAACCTGGTTTACCCGCCATGATAAAACACGCCCCACCAGCAAAAACGCCAGTGACTATCAAGCGGGCGATATTGTCTCCTGGCGATTAGATAACGGGCTGGCACATATCGGTGTGGTTTCAGATGGTTTTGCCCGCGACGGTACGCCGCTGGTGATTCATAACATCGGCGCAGGTGCGCAGGAAGAAGACGTGCTGTTTAGCTGGCGGATGGTGGGGCACTATCGTTATTTTGTTCAATAAGCGATCGCCCCACGTGAAGAAAAAATTCAGACCCTATTTACGCTGACGGCTTCTTTTTTCTTACGGCTCACCAGCGCCAGTGCCAGCACAATCAGCACAATACCGCTACCTTCAACCGCGCCGGGATTCTCACCGAGCAGCCACCAGGAAAAGAGTACCCCGCAAACGGGAACCGCCAGTGTGCTTAAGCTGGCGATACTGGCGGGTAAGTTTTTCAGCACGAACAACCATAAGCTCCAGGCCAGCGCCGTCGCCAGAATCGCACTGTATACCAGCGCCCAGAACACGGTGGGTTGCCAGTCAATTTCACGTTGCGGCACCAGTAAAGCGACCACACTCATCACCAGCGCCGCATAAAGCATCTGCCAGGACGTTAATGACAATAAATCCACGCGCGGATGGCGGGCATAAAGGCGTTTAGCAACAATCGCGCTCGCCCCCCAACTGACGCCGGAGAGGATTGCCAGGATGGCGCTTTTCATCGACGAGAAATCGAGTTGCCACGGCTGCAACACCAGCAATAAACCAACGGCAGCAATCAGAATCGCGAAATATTGCCCGCGTCGCAGTCGTTCACCGAGAAACAACGCCGCGAGAATCACCACCCAGAACGGCATGGTATAACTCAGGATAGCCACTTTTCCCGCACCGCCGCTGACCAGTGCCCATTGCGCCAGCCCTACCATCCCGCAGGTTTGTAACAGGGCAATGGCTAAAGTGTATTTAAACGGCGTCGGGCGCATCCCACGACCACGTAATAAAAGGACGATGAACAGAACGAGAGCGCCGAAAATGCAGCGTAAGGCGGTAAAGTCGAAGGCACCGATGTAGCTGGTAACTTGCTTCATGAAAATCCAGCTATAACTCCAGATAAGTGTGAGCACAACCAGGCCACTGATTGCCAGTGGGTTGCTCTTTCCCGTAGTAGGCATGAGAGATCCAGCGTGTAGTAGTTTTGTTAGCGACACTATACGCCGGTAAAGAAACTTCAGCGACTGCCTGAAAGGCAGTCGCTGAAGGAGGTCAGATTACAGCAGGTCGAAACGGTCGAGGTTCATGACTTTCACCCATGCCGCCACGAAGTCTTTAACAAACTTCTCGTGGGCATCGCTGCTGGCGTAAACTTCTGCCACCGCGCGCAGGACAGAGTTAGAACCAAATACCAGATCCGCACGGCTGGCAGTGTATTTCACTTCGCCGGTTTCACGGTCACGGCCTTCGAAAAGTTCTTTCGATTCGTCGGTCGCTTTCCACTCGTAACGCATATCCAGCAAGTTCACAAAGAAGTCATTGCTCAATACGCCCACGCGGTCAGTAAAGACGCCGTTTTTGCTGCCATCAAAGTTGGCACCCAGTACGCGCATCCCACCCACCAGCGCAGTCATTTCCGGCGCGGTCAGCGTCAGTTGCTGTGCTTTATCAATCAGCAGTGACTCGGTGGTGGAAACATCCAGACGAGCGCGGTAGTTACGGAAGCCGTCAGCAATCGGCTCCAACAGCTCGAACATCTCAATGTCGGTCTGATCCTGACGCGCATCGACGCGACCCGGCGCAAATGGTACATGAATGCTCAGCCCAGCGGCGCTTGCGGCTTTCTCTACGCCAACCACACCTGCCAGCACGATGATATCCGCCAGCGAAGCTTTGCCAGACTCTTTCTGGATTTTCTCCAGAACTGGCAGAGCACGAACGGCTGCAGCGTTCACATCCCAGTCGCGCTGTGGTGCTAATGCCAGACGCGCACCGTTGGCGCCACCGCGTTTGTCGCCACCACGGAAAGTAGAAGCAGACGCCCAGGCCACCGATACCAGCTCACTGACAGACAGACCAGAATCCGCAATCGCAAATTTCAGACTGATAATGTCTTGTTCGGTCGGGTTGTAGATCGGCTGCGGCAGCGGATCTTGCCAGATCAGATCTTCTTTCGGCACTTCCGGCCCGATGTAGCGAGATTTCGGCCCCATATCCCTGTGCGTCAGTTTGAACCAGGCACGGGCAAAGGCTTCGTTAAACGCCTGCGGATCGTTGAGGAAGCGACGAGAAATCTTCTCGAACTCCGGATCAAAACGCAGCGTCAGGTCAGTCACCAGCATCGTCGGCTTACGTTTCTTCGACGGATCAAACGGATCCGGGATAATTTCCGGTGCGTCTACAGCTTCGAACTGGATTGCGCCAGCCGGGCTGCGGGTCTGTACCCACTCATACTTGAACAGGTTCTCGAAGAAATAGTTGCTCCACTGGGTCGGCGTCTGGGTCCAGACTACTTCCAGACCAGAGGTAATGGCATCTGCGCCAACGCCGCTGCCGTAAGTGCTCGCCCAACCTAAACCTTGTTCTTCAATCGGTGCAGCTTCTGGATCAGGACCTACATTTGATGTCGGACCAGCACCGTGGGTTTTACCCAGCGTATGACCACCCGCAATCAGCGCCACGGTTTCTTCGTCGTTCATCCCCATGTTGCCAAAGGTCGCGCGGATAGCTGCCGCCGCAGAAAGCGGTTCGCCGCTGTGATCCGGGCCTTCCGGGTTAACGTAAATCAGCCCCATCTCGGTTGCGCCCAGCGGTGCTTTCGCCAGTGCTTCCGGATGACGGTGGGTCAGCCAGGCTTTTTCATCACCCCAGTTAACGTCGAGATCCGGTTCCCAGACGTCTTCACGACCGGCACCAAAACCGAAGGTACGGAAGCCGGAATTTTCCAGCGCCACGTTACCCGCGAGGATAAACAGGTCTGCCCAGGAGATTTTCTGACCATATTTCTGTTTGATTGGCCACAACAGGCGACGCGCTTTATCGAGGCTAACGTTATCCGGCCAGGAGTTCAGCGGTGCAAAACGTTGCTGACCACGACCTGCGCCGCCGCGTCCGTCGATGGAACGGTAAGTCCCCGCGCCGTGCCAGGCCATACGAATAAATAAGCCCGCATAGCTGCCCCAGTCGGCAGGCCACCACGGCTGAGATTCTGTCAGCAGGGCTTTCAGATCTTTTTTCAGGCCGTAGTAATCTAATTTGCTGAATTCTTTGCGGTAGTCAAAGTCCTCACCCAGTGGGTTAGAACGATTAGAATGTTGGTTTAACAGGTCAACACGGAGTTGATTTGGCCACCAGTCGCGAGTGGTTGTGCCCCCACCTGCGCTCTGGTCATGACCGCCCTGATGGAACGGGCATTTGCCTGTGGCTGTCGTGTTATGGATATCGTCTGACGTGCTCATCAATGTGCTCCCCTCTACAGTGTTACCGTTACGATACACAGCGTTAGAGAGAAGTTATAATTGAATTAATCCACGGATGCGATAGTTGAGATCTTACATATTGTTGGTTAAAGAGATGTAGATCAAATTGATCGTAATTAAGCCTTTTTGATTATGTCCGATTTAGGACAAATACTTTATAAAAAAGGGTTTTAGCTTCGCATCCTTCAAGGGAGGAGGGAGAAAACAAGGCTGACTACCTTATTTCCCTCTCTCATTTCGAGGCAGCATTTTGTGCTCTGTTTAAAATTTGTGATCACTGTGTGATTTTCACAAAAGCCACAATATTTATAAACCAGGTCGAACACCCAGCGTATGACAAATCGCGTAACTCATTTCAGCGCGGTTAAGCGTATAGAAGTGGAAATCTTTAACCCCTTCCCGGCTTAAAATCTTCACCATGTCCATGGCGATATTCGCACCCACCAGCTTGCGGGTTTCAGCATCGTCATCCAGACCGTCAAACATTTGCGCCATCCACGCCGGAATACGCACGTTAGTCATGTCGGCAAATTTCTTCGCCTGTTTAAAGTTAGAGACCGGCAAAATGCCCGGAATAATTTCCACATCGATACCCGCCGAGACGCAGCGATCGCGAAAACGCAGGTAGCTTTCGACATCGAAGAAGAACTGAGTAATCGCACGGTTGGCACCGGCATCGACTTTACGTCTCAGGTTAAGCAAATCTGCCTGGGCACTTTTCGCTTCCGGGTGAACTTCCGGATACGCCGCCACGGAGATATCGAAATCAGCGACTTCTTTTAACAGCGTCACCAGGTCAGAGGCATACATTTCCGGCTTACCGCTTCCCGGCGGCAGGTCGCCACGCAGCGCCACAATATGGCGAATGCCGTTATTCCAGTAGTCACGAGCGATGGTGCGCAGCTCATCGGGAGTCGCATCAATGCAGGTGAGATGCGGCGCAGCTTCGAGACCAGTGCGATCTTTAATGCCTTTAATAATGCTGTGTGTACGGTCGCGCTCGCCAGAGTTCGCGCCATAGGTCACCGAGACAAACTTCGGTTTCAGGCTGCTAAGGCGATCAATGGAGTTCCACAGGGTCTGCTCCATTTCACTGGTACGCGGCGGGAAAAACTCGAACGAAACGTTAATCTGCCCCTGGACTTCTGCCAGGCTCTGATTCAGGGCATCCCGCTGGCTGGCGTGAAAAAAGCTCATACCTTACCTCATCAATCGCTTATCGTTATATGTTGTGTTGTGAACATCTATCCATTTAGATGTCCAGATGTAAAGATGAAGGAAAAGCCGAAAGGCGTCAACCGAAAAATGACCAATGATGGTGAGGAAAAATCAGGGAAGATGAAAAAGATTCAGGATGGGAATTACAAGAAACCTGGCAGACGGATTTATTGTTTCTTGCCGGATGCAGCGTGAACGCCTTATCCGGCTTACAACGCAAGGATAATTAGGTAAATTATGTTAAGCCCAATAAGCATGTGCATTATGCCTTATTGGGCTCCTGAAATTACAACAACTGCGCCAGCCGATTAATATCCGACTGAATCGCCCCAGCGGTGACATCGCGCCCTGCGCCTGGCCCACGGATCACCAGCGGGTTATCGCGATACCAGCGGCTTTCGATGGCAAAGACGTTATCGCACGGTAGCAGTGATGCCAGCGGATGATCTTCACGCACCGCTTCCACGCCCACACGCGCTTTGCCGTTGGCATCGAAACGCGCCACGTAGCGCAGCACCAGCCCCATTTCGCGGGCAGCTTCCAGCCGTTGTACCATCTGCTCGTTCAGCTCATCGCCATTTTCAAAGAAATGGTCGATGCTGCCGCCTTCGCAATGGGCAGGCACCAGCGATTCCACGCGCACTTGATCCGGTTCGATGTTGTAACCCGCTTCACGCGCCAGAATCACCAGTTTGCGCATCACGTCTTTGCCGGAGAGATCGTCACGCGGGTCAGGTTCAGTTAACCCTTGCTGCCACGCCTGATCCACCAGCTCGGTAAACGGCACGCTACCGTCAAATTGCAGGAACAGCCAGGAGAGCGTGCCGGAGAAGATCCCGCTGATCGATAAAATGGTATCGCCGCTGTCGATCAGATCGCGCACGGTGTGGTTGATCGGCAAGCCTGCGCCGACGGTGGCGTTATACAGCCAGTGACGCCCGGTTTTTTCGAACGCGTCGTGGATCTGGCGATATTTATTGCTGTCGCTCGCTCCCGCCAGTTTGTTGGCGCTGATAACGTGGAAACCGTGGCTGGCGAAATCGAGATATTGATCGGCAAGCTGCTGGCTGGCGGTCACGTCCAGCACCACTAGATCATCATACGGATGAGCACGCATCCACAGGAACAACGACTCTTCATCCTGCTCGACGGCTTCATCGTTGAAGAACGCTAACGCGCGGCTGGCGTCCAGCCCGTCATAGCTCAACAGGCTGCGGCGGCTGTCCACCACGCCTGCCAGCACAAATTCAAATCCGGTACGCGCCGAGAGCGTACTCTGCTCACGAGCGAACAGTTCCAGCCAGCGGGAACCGATATTGCCCTTGCCGAACAGGACCAGGCCAATGCGTTTTTCCGCGCGGAAGACGGACTGATGCAGCCCCTGGATCAGGCTTTCGGTCGGGCCGGTACGCAGTACTGCCACCAGGCTGATACCGTCATCGGACTGCCAGGTAAATTCGACCGGCTGGCCTTTCAGTTGCTGCCAGAAACGGTGGCAATGCAGCGGGTTACGGGTGACGCCCGCCCCGACCATCGCCACCAGCGCCAGCCCCTGACGCAGACGCAGCTCGCCAGGTAATCCCGCTTCGTCGAGAATTTTCAGGGCACTGTCCGCCACTTCCGAGGTGTAGCAAAATTGCAGCAACTGGCGATCGTTATGCACGCCAACCGCCAGTGGACGCACCTGCGCGCGTTTCAGGATCTGGTCGATTTCTTTATGCGCCAGTTTGAAGTCCTGGCTGGCGGGCACCTGAAACTCAATCAAACAGACATCATCGTGACTGGTGACAATACGCGCTCCTGTACCGGAAGCCAGCACGCGTTCAATGCGTGTAGAGCCTTGATCCGGCGTGTAGCTACAGCGCAGTTGCAGGTCGATTTCACTACCGGATACAGGCTGTAAAGTACGGGCGTGGAGGACAGGTGCCGCCAGACGAGCCAGCTCGCTGGCCTCATCAAGACGCAGCAACGGCAACAGGCAGGCATCTTTCACTTTACGCGGATCGGCGCTATATACCCCGGCGACGTCGCTCCAGATAGTTACGCGGGAAACGCCTGCCAGCGCACCGATTTGGGTGGCGGAATAGTCGGAACCGTTACGCCCCAGCAGCACCGTTTCACCGGCGTTGTTGCGGCTGATAAATCCGGTCACTACCAGACGTTTTCCCGGATGCTGCACCAGCAGTTGTTGCAGCAGCGGGTACGAAAGGCCTTCATCAACCTGCGGTTGCGCAGCGCGTTCAGCACGTAAAAACTCGCGGGCATCAAGCCAGGCCGCAGGCAGTCCTTGTTGGTTAAGCACCGCAGACATCAGGCGCGCCGACCACACTTCGCCGTGACCCACCACTTCCGCATACACCGCGTCGTTAATACCGCTGTCGAGCAGCGCCGCCAGGCGTTCAAGATCGCTGACAAAGGCGCTAATGAGGCTATCGGCTTCTTCGGCAGGTACCAGGCCGCTAATCAGATCGCATTGATAACGACGTAGCGTTTGTTGAACCTGATGCGCAGAGAGACGATCGGTCTGGCTTAGTTTCAACCAGTTAATCAACTGGTTAGTGGTGCTACCGGCGGCGGAAACCACCATCATATCGTCGGGCTGAGAGTACTCCGCCATAATGCCCGCGACACGCAAATAACACTTCACATCAGCCAGACTACTGCCACCAAATTTATGCAGTTGACGACCTTTCGCCCCTGCCTGCGCAATCACACTCATTTTTACCCCTTGTTTGCAGCCCGGAAGCCATTTTCTAGGTCGGCAATTAAATCTTCGCCATCTTCAATACCGGTGGAGATACGCAACAGCGTCTCGGAGATCCCGGCGGCAGCACGCGCTTCTGGCGCCATGCCTGCATGTGTCATGGTTGCGGCGTGAGAGATTAAACTTTCCACTCCCCCTAACGATTCCGCCAGCGTAAACAACGACAGCCCGCCCAGGAAACGACGCAGCGTCTGCTCATCGCCATCCAGTTCAAAACTCAACATTGCGCCAAAGCCTTTTTGCTGGCGCACGGCAATTTCATGCCCCTGATTTTCCGGCAGCGATGGGTGATAAAGTTTTTTCACCAACGGCTGGGTTTGCAGATATTTCACAATCGCCTGCGCGTTGCGCTGAGCCAGCTCCATACGCGGCATCAGAGTACGCAGACCGCGCAGCAGCAGATAGCTGTCAAACGCGCCGCCCGTTACGCCAATATTGTTTGCCCACCAGGCCAGTTCGGTAACCACGTCTGGATCTTTAGCAATCACCACGCCCGCCACCACGTCAGAGTGACCGTTCAGATATTTCGTACATGAATGCAACACCAGATCGGCACCTAATGCCAGTGGATTTTGTAATGCCGGGCTTAAGAAGGTGTTATCCACCACGCTCACCGCCCCGACTTCCCTTGCCAGATGGCAGATTTTCGCAATATCCACGACGCGTAACAATGGATTACTTGGGCTTTCTACCAGCACCAGTTTAGGTTTTTCTGCCAGTGCCGCCCGTAATGCCTGCTCATCGCCCTGATCAACAAACAGCACGCGATAGCAACCGCGTTTTGCCAGGCTATCGAACAGGCGATAGCTGCCGCCGTAGCAGTCGTGCGGCGCAACCAGCAGATCGCCGGGTTTCAAAAAGACGGTCGTGACAAGGTGAATAGCTGACATGCCGGTATTGGTTAGCACCGCACCTGCACCGCCTTCCAGTTCTGCCAGCGCACGCTGGACCACATCGCGCGTTGGGTTGCCGCGACGCGAGTAATCATGCGCGCGTGGTTCGTTAAATCCGGTAAAGTTATAGGTGCTGGAAAGATGGATAGGCGGGACAACGCAACCATACTGTTCGTCGTCATTTAACCCGCTACGCACTGCGATGGTGGCCTGTTTACGCGTCATGTGATGAAGTTTCCTGGGCTTTGTTGGTGAAATGTCAGGCACCAGAGTAAACATTGTGTTAATGGACGTCAATACATCTGGACATCTAAACTTCTTTGCGTATAGATTGAGCAAATCCGAAATTGCCGTTAAAATTATATGCATTATCACACTGGCAGGCGCATTACACGATGTCACGGTAGCGCCTGTGCGGTAAACTATGCGGGTTTATGACCAGTGCCCTTATAAACTGTGTGGTCTGGTCTCAATTTATTGACGAAGAGGATTAAGTATCTCATGGCTGAATGGAGCGGCGAATATATCAGCCCATACGCTGAGCACGGTAAGAAGAGTGAACAAGTCAAAAAGATTACGGTTTCCATTCCTCTTAAGGTGTTAAAAATCCTCACCGATGAACGCACGCGTCGTCAGGTGAACAACCTGCGTCACGCTACTAACAGCGAGCTGCTGTGCGAAGCGTTTCTGCATGCCTTTACCGGGCAACCTCTGCCGGATGATGCCGATCTGCGTAAAGAGCGCAGCGACGAAATCCCGGAAGCGGCAAAAGAGATCATGCGTGAGATGGGGATTAACCCGGAGACGTGGGAATACTAAAGCGGAAAAGAGCGGCGCGGAGAGTGGAATCGCCTGATGCGCTACGCTTATCAGGCCTACGTCATATTGCAATTTATTGAATTTGCACGAACTTGTAGGCCGGATAAGGCGTTCACGCCGCATCCGGCATAAACAACGAGCACGTTGTCAGCGGCTCTGCTCTAACCCACCGCTTTTTATACATGGACGTTTAACTATGAAATACAGGCTACTGCTCCCCGGCCTGCTGGTTTCTGTGCCTGCCCTTGCCTGGCAACCGCAAACCGGCGACATCATCTTTCAAATTTCTCACTCATCGCAAAGTAAAGCAATCCAACTGGCGACCGATTCCGATTACAGCCACACCGGTATGCTGGTTATACGCAATAAAAAACCCTACGTCTTTGAAGCGGTCGGCCCGGTGAAATACACCCCGCTCAAGCAGTGGATCGCCCACGGTGAAGATAGCAAATATATTGTTCGCCGCGTTGAAGGTGGGTTAACAACCGAACAACAGCAAAAACTGGCGCAAACGGCAAAACGTTATCTGGGTAAACCGTATGACTTCAGTTTTTCGTGGAGCGACGATCGCCAGTACTGTTCGGAAGTGGTGTGGAAGGTTTATCAGAACGCACTGGGAATACGCGTGGGTGAGCAGCAAAAACTAAAAGAGTTCGATCTTAGTAACCCGCTGGTTCAGGCAAAGCTCAAAGAATGCTACGGCAAAAATATCCCGCTTGAAGAAACAGTAGTCTCACCGCAAGCCGTTTTCGATGCGCCGCAACTCACTACCGTTGCTAAAGAATGGTCGCTGTTTTCATGGTAATGGGCCAATCGCATCATAACTGGCCCCCTAAAACCTAACTTTTGTCGGTCTGAAGCTCTTGCGAAAACGCAGCAACATCATTTTGACGCTGTCGTTCCATGGCGATCGCGCCAAAGTGCGTTAACGTACAGAAAATAATGCAGCAGATAACACCAGCAAGCAGAAGATAAAAACCGCCATCCCAACCAACCTGATCGACCATAACACCAAACAGACTTGTTCCAAGCGTTGCGCCAAGAATATAGCTCATAAAACCACGCAAACCGACTGCAGAACCCACGGCAAAACTGGGGACAATTTCCATTGTCTGAACAGAAGCCAGGAACTGCGGAACATAGATAAGGCAGCCTACGCAGGCAGCAAAAATGGTAATAGAGAGCAGAGAGTCGCTTTTCCAGTAGCCCAGCAGGCAGAAGAAAATCAATACCATACTGATAATAGCGGGTGGCATACGGCGACCATGAAATAATTTATCACTCAACCAGCCAGCAAATAACGTAGTTGGAATCGCCGCCCATTCGAAGATTAAAAATGCCGTGCTCATTTCAGTCTTCGTAAAATGTTTCACACTTAACAGGTAAATAGGCAACCAACTGATAATTCCGAAACGCACCATATAGACAAAAACATCAACGAAAGAGACGAACCATGCATTCTTGTTTTTTAGCACATAGGTACAAAAAATTTGCCAGGCAGTCATATCTTCCGGCGCACGCTCATCTTTTGCTTTAATGCTGACGTCGTCCGGGACGATTTCGCTTAATGGCGGCAAACCTTCACTTACGGGCGAACCTTTACCTGACATCAGTACCACGATAGCAATGACAACAGAGACAATCGCTGGAACAACATATGTTGCTATTTTCCAGTGTTCAGTACCCAGCACAGCAAATGCACCACCAACAATCGGAGCAACAATACCGCCCCCAACATTGTGCGAAATATTCCAGACCGCACCGACGATGCCCCGTTCTTTACGAGGGAACCAGTTGGCTATTGTAATAAACGAAGGACCAACCCCCATCCCTTGAAAGAGACCATTTAAAATAACAAGTCCCGCAAACATCCAGAAAGCAAAACTAAAACCAAGCGCCACGTTAACGAGAGCACAAAGAACCAACCCCACAGCCATATAAACTTTAGGATTCGCTTTATCTGCCAGACTACTCATTACCCCTTTACTAATACCGTAGGCGATCAGCATACAACTGCTAAGTAGACCTATTTGAGTCGCAGACAGATTAAGATCTTGCTTTAAATAAGGTGTGGAGAGAACAAAGTTATTCCTGACAATATAATACGAAAGATAACCGATAAACACGCTAAATAGCGCCTGCATACGATAACGATTATAGGTATTCTTTATTTCACTTTCAGGAACCTGATGTGTTGCCACTTTAGGTTTCAATAGAGAAAGCATATATCACCTTCCAGTTCATAGAGTTATTTAAAACAGCAATACCAGTTGCTACTCTCTGATGAGTATTGCAAAAGCCCTTGCTTCATTGGTTTTGAAGATAGTGAAGCAAGTGAGTTTAAGTTACAATACAGGGCATATGAGTCAAAAATGACTCAAAAATACAAATGTCATGTTCCATTTCTTTCCCATTTTTATATCTCAAAATAGAACGAAGCCATTATTCCGGCATTAACGGGTTACAACAGCCCCAATAAAAAAATAATTACTTTTATTAATTTTTTCAGTTTTTGAGGTCAGTCACATATTTTGTATCCATATACGTGATCATTGAAGAGGCTCGATTTTACCCTGTTGGAGGATCATGCTACACAACATGAAAATTTCCATCACCGTTCAACAACAGGCAGGCTTAAACATTTTCATGTTAACCCTCGTGACAAGCACATTTGCGTTCGAATTAAAGCCATCCTTCCGGCTTCTGAAGGCTGGCGCAAAGAAACAATAGAATCCGGTCAGAACCTGAATCCGATAGCACAAATGTCGAAATTAATTACCGGGAATAGCCGTAACAATCGCTATTTCCGTAAGATACACATGTTCAGAGGTGCAATATTGATCTTTTTTTGATAACCGCTTCCAGATATAGTGGCGCTAGTTACATCTGAATTAATGAAATTTCCGATACTGACATCAGCGTCTTACAGTCATTGTGTATATTAGCTAACGGATAATGATATGAATTACAGCGTAAGAGTTTTTCTCTCGTTAATAGGATTTTTGACATGATTCGTATTATACAACGAGCATTAATCTGTTGGGTTTTATGCGTCAATGTCACCTCAGCGCAAGAGCTGGTGATTGCTACAACGCTTTCTTCGGAAGCGACGGAGCACATTATCAGTCAATGGCAAAAACAACCACTGGCAACCAAAATCCGAACGCTTAACCGAACCAGTGCATCCATTGAGCGCCTGCTAGAAAATCCATTGGGTGAAAATATTGATCTGGTACTGAGTTCATCTCCCATGTTGCTACAGCGGTTGCAAAGTAAAAATCTGCTCCAGCCATTTAATAATCAAATAGAAACAAGCAGAAAGTTAGTACCCGAATCTATTCGTTCAACCACCGTTGCGGTTGCAGTATCGGGCTATGGCATCCTGATTAATGTGGCGCATCTGGAAGATAAAAATGAGCCAGTACCGACTTCATGGAAGGAATTAAGCAGGTCACGTTATCAAGGAACACTATTAATGAGCAGCCCTTCACGTTCAGATACCACACATCTGATGATTGAAGATCTCCTGCAACAACAAGGATGGAGTAATGGTTGGGGTACGCTACTGAAAATAGGCGGCAATCTCGCTACCATTTCATCACGCAGCTTTGGCGTAGCAAATAAGATCAGTACAGGGCTGGGAGACGCTGGTCCAGTCATCGACAATTACGCTAACGTACTGCTTAATAATTCAACTTTACGTTTCAGTTATTTCCCCAACTCTCGCGCAGCGCCAATGTTTATTGCCATCGCAAACGGTAGTAAACATCCACAGGAGGCGGGGCGTTTTATTAATTTTTTGTTGAGCCAGGAAGGACAACAGGCATTAAGCGATTCTGATTCAGGAAAGTATCCGGTATATCCGCTACCCTCCGGTACTCCACTCGCGGATCAACAACTGCGATTATTTGCCTCCCCTTCCCTTGATTATCCGTTGATTATGCAGCGTCAAAAGCTTGTGCAACTGTTATTTGATAATGCGATTACTTTTCGCCTTACCGAGCTTCAAAACAGTTGGAAATCATTATATGCCGCAGAACATCGGCTTAAGCGTAAATTGCCAGATGTGCGTGCATTATTAACAGCAGTTCCTGTTACCCCGGAGCAGTCCGTTAATGCCATGTACCTGCAGCAATTCGAACTGCAATCAGGCTTTCGTGAAGCTCAGCTCATGGCATGGCAGCAGTTTTTCCTGCATCAGCAGCAATTGGTGAACACACAACTTGAGTCGTTAAAGTGAAACAACTACATACTATAGGGACGAGCTTACGGCTCGCCTTTGTTTTTAGCGCCGTTCTTACGCTATTCGTTAGCGTAGTCAGCCTCTATTCCTGGTATGAACAAAATTCTCAGGTTCGCTACGCGCTTGATGATTATTTCCCGAGGATTCAGGCTTCATTTCTTTTTGAAGAAAACCTCACCGCATTGGTAAACGAATTTAATGAGCTACAACAGACAACCAATACCGCTAGTCGTCTTCAGGTAAGGGAGCAGATTGAACAACGGCTACAAAAAATTAAGGCTATTAACCCTCATCTTGATTCAGTACATCAACGTGCGCTTAACCAACAGGTCGCCAGTAGTGCCAGACTGCTTAACAAGCTCGATAACGCATTGAACAACAACAATCAGGAAAAAGGGAAACTCGACGTTATATCCTCAAGAGTTAACTGGCTGCATGATGACTTTAATAATGAACTCAACTCACTTACTCAGGATTTAAGTTGGCAACAATCGTCGTTGCTAAATCAACTCAGCCAACGAAAAGATCTACCCGAAAAACAGAGTTTGCAAAATGCTCAGCAAACCATTCAAAAAGAATTGCAGCTCGTTTTCGAACTTTCACATATAGAAACCCAAATCGTCAGTACGCTAAAGGAGATGCTTAACACGCATAGCGGAGATATAGACGCGTTAAAACAACATATTCAGTATTTGAATTTTTTGAAACACAGCATTGACGAAAATGTGCGGTCGTTATCTTCTTATTCCAGTACCATCACATTACACCAGACAGTTTATTCCTTGTGGGAGTTGGGTACACAGCAAAATTATCTACCCGGAACCCTGGCCGCCTGGCAACAAGCTCAACAAACACTCATGAGTACTATCGGGGATAAAGAGCGTGTATTTACGCAAATACGCGCTCAATTAGAAACGCAATTAGGTAATAGCCATCAACAATTGCAAACATTCAATCTCCGATTGGAAAAAATAATGCAAATCAGCGGGCTATTGATTTTGGCGGCTATGGTTACCGCCTTACTGTTCGTCATTCTGGTAAATTACCTCTACATTCGTCCCAGAATGATCCGCCGATTTCAGTTACTGAATGATGCCGTTGTCAAGTTAAGCAATGGTGAACTCGATGCTGATATCCCGGTCTCCGGCAACGATGAACTTGGGAGAATTGCCAACCTGCTCCGCCAGACTATTGAGAAAATTAATCAACAGCAACGTCAACTGGGACAGGAAATATGCGAGCGTATTGCGACAGAAAAAAACCTTCGTACAACACAAAGTGAATTGATCCAAACTGCAAAACTGGCCGTGGTTGGGCAGACAATGACAACACTGGCACATGAAATTAATCAACCACTTAATGCATTATCTATGTATCTTTTCAGCGCCAACCGCGCGCTGGAACAACAAGATGTTGGTTTGGTGAAAAATTATATTGTCACAATGCGATCGTTGGTCGAGCGCATGGATAACATCGTAAAAAGATTGCGCAACTTTGCCCGCCGTCGAGATAGTGAACTGGCTGGCGGTGCAATCAATTTACAGCAGGTAATTTATTCATCCTGGGAACTTCTGGCGTTGAAACATCGACCACTGAGGGCCTCTCTTCACTACCCTGATAATTTCCCTGCCGTTTATGGCGATGATGTTTTGATTCAACAAGTTTTAGTTAATTTGTTTACGAATGCCCTGGAAGCCACTCTGGAGCAATCACCCACAATAACCATCAGCTTTGAAGAAGAAGCCTCCACTGTAACGCTATATATTGCTGATAATGGAAAAGGCTGGCCAGTGCATCTGGCTGATCGACTATTAACGCCTTTTACCACGGACAAAGCTGTAGGCTTGGGTATTGGCCTTTCGATTAGTCATTCTATTATGCGCCAGTGCCAGGGAGAGTTATATATTGCGTCAACTCTCGACCGCCATGCGCTGGTTATTCTACGTTTCAGGAAACTTTAAGCATGACAGACACCACCCCAACAATTCTGTTAATTGATGACGACAATGATGTTCTGCAAGCCTACAGCACTCTCTTACAACAAGAGGGTTATGTCGTATGTACCTGTAGCAACCCTTCTGAGGCTCTACAATTACTGCAAAACACGTGGGAAGGCATCGTGGTGTGCGACGTTTGTATGCCGGATATTTCAGGCATTACGCTACTGGAAAAAATAATGCTGATTGACCCTAATCTTCCCATTCTGATGATCACCGGGCATGGCGATGTCCCCATGGCAGTTGAAGCAGTAAAAAAGGGAGCGTGGGATTTCCTGCAAAAGCCGATCAATCCGGAACAATTTCTATCGCTTATCGAAAAAGCACTGGCTGAACGTGAAGCTTATCTGGAACAAAAAAAATGGCGACACGCTCAGTTTAATCGGCACTTAATCGGTAACAGTGGTTGGATTCGCCAGACACGTCAACAGCTTGAAACGCTGGCAGAAACCGATCTTCCCGTCTGCTTTTACGGCGAACCTGGCACAGGAAGAACATTAGCCGCCCACTATCTTCATCAATTTAGTTCTCGCAAGGAAAGACCTTTAATTGAACGCACACTCAGCGCCAATAGCCCGCAGCCCCTGGAAGAATGGGTGAAAGAAGCAGAAGGTGGCACGCTGTTATTAAAAGAACTTGAGCATTTAACGCCAGAAAATCAGCGCGCCTTGATCCAGTACCAGGAAAGACCCCAGGATCGGTCATTTCGTCTGATTGTTGTTAATCAAAGCCCTCTGGCTGAACTGGCTGCCGCACAAAAAATTATTCCTGCATTGTATTTTCTTTTTTCACTCACCCACATTGAATGCCCACCACTCAGCCAGCGACCGGGGGATATTGAACCTATTTTTCACCATTATCTGACCCTCACCTGTAAACGATTAAATCGCCAGCAGCCGCTGTTGGGAAAAGCTTTTTATAAGCGACTGATGGCGCGTACCTGGCCTGGTAATATTATTGAATTGGTGAATGCGGCAGAACTGGTGGCAGTCGGCGTTTTAATGCTGGACGATTCGGTCAGTTTGCAGATGATGGAGACGGATCCAGCCCCGCTGGATGAACTCGTAGAATCTTATGAAAGACAAATAATTATTGATGCACTCAACTTCCATCAGGGTCGTATCAACGACGTTGCCGATTACTTTCAGATACCCAGAAAAAAGCTGTATTTGCGCATGAAAAAATACGGTATTGATAAAATGGATTTTCGCTATGAGAAGAAAGATAAAAAGACACAAACTCAATGAGTTATGTTGCTAATGTAGGTTTTCAGGCACAAAAAAAGCGCCGTGCGGCGCTTTTTTCGGAAATCCGGTCTTATTTGCTGCCCGGGATGCTGAAACGCTTGTTGAAGCGGTCAACACGGCCACCGGTAGCAACATCACGCTGTTTGCCAGTGAAGAACGGGTGGCACTTGCTGCACACGTCGAGGTTCAGGTCATGACCAACGGTGGAGCGGATTTTCATTACGTTACCGCAAGAGCAGCTAGCAGTAATTTCTTCGTATTTCGGGTGAATATCTTTTTTCATGGGAAAACCTCGGTTTAAGGCCGCGTCGCTCTTCCAGCCCTAACGCCAGACACCACGCGATGTTTAAAGTATAGTTTCAATACGATCATTTCGTATCAAAGGCGCCGAATCATACAGAAATTAACCAGCGTATGCAAACTGATCCGCACTCCTCTACGGCAATGTGTATACTGTTCCACCGAATTTCAAGTCAGGATGATGCTATGCCCGTTGCTCACGTTGCCTTGCCCGTTCCGATTCCCCGAACCTTTGACTATCTGCTGCCTGAAGGCATGACGGTTAAAGCCGGGTGTCGCGTGCGCGTGCCGTTTGGTAAACAGCAAGAACGCATCGGGATTGTGGTGTCAGTTAGCGATGTCAGCGAGCTGCCGCTCAACGAGCTAAAAGCGGTAGTTGAAGTGCTGGACGTTGAGCCGGTGTTTACTCACTCCGTCTGGCGATTACTGCTATGGGCGGCGGATTACTATCATCATCCAATTGGCGATGTGTTGTTTCATGCCTTGCCGATTTTACTACGCCAGGGGCGGCCTGCGGCGAACACGCCGATGTGGTACTGGTTTGCCACTGAACAAGGCCAGGCGGTGGATCTTAACAGCCTGAAACGTTCACCCAAGCAACAACAGGCGCTGGCGGCGTTACGGCAAGGGAAAATCTGGCGCGACCAGGTCGCCACGCTCGAATTTAATGATGCCGCGTTGCAGGCGCTGCGCAAAAAAGGTCTGTGTGATTTAGCAAGTGAAACACCTGATTTTAGCGACTGGCGAACGAACTACGCCGTTTCTGGCGAGCGGTTGCGACTAAATACTGAACAAGCCACCGCCGTTGGTGCCATCCATAGCGCGGCGGATACCTTCTCTGCCTGGCTGCTGGCGGGCGTTACTGGTTCCGGTAAAACGGAGGTTTATCTCAGTGTACTGGAAAACGTGCTTGCTCAGGGCAAACAGGCGCTGGTAATGGTGCCGGAAATCGGCCTGACACCACAAACTATCGCCCGTTTTCGTGAACGGTTTAATGCGCCCGTGGAAGTTCTGCATTCCGGTCTGAACGATAGCGAACGTCTTTCTGCGTGGCTGAAAGCAAAAAATGGCGAGGCGGCGATTGTGATCGGCACCCGCTCCGCGCTGTTTACGCCGTTTAAAAATCTCGGCGTGATTGTCATCGACGAAGAACATGACAGCTCCTACAAGCAACAGGAAGGCTGGCGCTACCATGCCCGCGACCTGGCGGTGTATCGCGCGCACAGCGAGCAAATCCCAATTATTCTCGGTTCGGCAACGCCGGCACTTGAAACGTTATGCAACGTGCAGCAGAAAAAATATCGTCTGCTGCGCCTGACGCGTCGGGCGGGTAATGCGCGTCCGGCAATTCAACACGTGCTGGATTTAAAAGGTCAGAAGGTGCAGGCGGGGCTGGCTCCGGCGTTGATCAGCCGTATGCGCCAGCATTTACAAGCCGACAACCAGGTTATCCTCTTTCTTAACCGCCGGGGTTTTGCGCCTGCGCTGCTGTGCCACGACTGTGGCTGGATAGCCGAATGCCCACGTTGCGATCACTACTACACGCTGCATCAGGCGCAGCACCATCTGCGCTGCCACCACTGTGACAGTCAGCGTCCGGTGCCGCGCCAGTGCCCTTCCTGCGGTTCCACACACCTGGTGCCCGTGGGGCTGGGCACCGAACAGCTTGAACAGACGCTCGCGCCAATGTTCCCTGGTGTAGCCATTTCACGTATCGACCGCGATACCACCAGCCGCAAAGGGGCGCTGGAACAACAACTGGCGGAAGTACATCGCGGCGGCGCGCGGATTTTGATCGGCACGCAAATGCTGGCGAAAGGTCACCATTTCCCGGATGTGACGCTGGTTGCATTACTGGACGTGGACGGCGCGCTGTTTTCTGCCGATTTTCGTTCCGCAGAGCGTTTCGCCCAGCTTTACACCCAGGTCGCCGGTCGTGCGGGGCGCGCGGGTAAACAGGGCGAAGTGGTGCTGCAAACACATCATCCGGAACATCCTCTCTTGCAAACGTTGCTCTATAAAGGCTACGACGCCTTTGCGGAACAGGCGCTGGCCGAACGACGAATGATGCAACTACCACCGTGGACCAGCCACGTGATTGTGCGCGCGGAGGATCATAACAATCAGCACGCGCCGCTGTTCCTGCAACAGTTGCGAAATCTCATCCTCTCCAGTCCGCTGGCGGATGACAAACTGTGGGTTCTCGGTCCGGTTCCGGCACTGGCACCTAAACGCGGCGGTCGCTGGCGCTGGCAAATCCTGCTGCAACATCCTTCCCGCGTGCGCTTACAGCACATCATTAACGGTACGCTGGCGCTTATTAATACAATACCGGATTCACGGAAAGTGAAATGGGTGCTGGATGTCGATCCTATTGAGGGTTAAACCGCTAACGATGCGAGGCGGATCGAAAAATTAAATATTCATCACACTTTTCATGAAAATTCTGTAACCGTTTTCACGCGCTATCTGCTAAAAATGTTGCCGATGTGAAGTAAACACGGATGTAGTACGCCTGACGTGCCAGGCGAGGAGTGAGTGTGAAAGCGAAGAAGCAGGAAACTGCCGCAACCATGAAAGACGTTGCCCTGAAAGCAAAAGTCTCTACGGCGACCGTCTCCCGAGCGTTAATGAATCCAGATAAGGTCTCCCTGGCGACTCGTAACCGGGTTGAAAAAGCCGCCCGGGAAGTGGGTTATTTACCGCAGCCGATGGGGCGTAACGTCAAGCGTAATGAATCCCGCACCATTCTGGTGATTGTCCCGGATATCTGCGATCCCTTCTTTAGCGAAATTATTCGCGGTATCGAAATTACGGCAGCAAGTCATGGATATCTGGTACTGATTGGCGACTGTGCACATCAAAACCAGCAGGAAAAAACCTTTATCGATTTGATAATCACTAAGCAAATTGATGGCATGTTGCTGCTTGGTTCAAGGCTGCCGTTTGATGCCAGCATTGAGGAACAGCGTAATCTGCCGCCGATGGTGATGGCGAACGAATTTGCACCGGAGCTGGAACTGCCTACAGTTCATATCGACAACCTGACTGCTGCATTTGATGCGGTAAATTACCTGTATGAACAGGGGCATAAATTGATCGGCTGTATTGCTGGTCCGGAAGAAATGCCGCTGTGTCACTATCGCCTGCAAGGTTACGTTCAGGCTCTGCGTCGCTGCGGAATTATGGTTGATCCACAATATATCGCCCGTGGCGACTTCACCTTCGACGCCGGAAGTAAAGCCATGCAGCAGTTGCTTGACCTTCCGCAACCGCCAACTGCTGTTTTCTGTCATAGCGATGTGATGGCACTTGGCGCACTTTCGCAGGCGAAACGTCAGGGGCTGAAAGTTCCTGATGACCTTTCCATAATCGGTTTTGATAACATCGACCTGACGCAATTTTGTGATCCGCCACTGACAACCATCGCACAGCCGCGCTATGAAATTGGTCGGGAGGCAATGTTGTTATTGCTTGACCAAATGCAGGGGCAAACGGTCGGCAGCGGCTCACGTTTAATGGACTGCGAGCTTATTATCCGGGGATCGACACGCACATTGACTTAAAGTAAACCTTTAAGGCTTCCGTGACTGGTCAAAGGCCCGCCGCTTAAGTAACATGGCGGGCTGACGAACGAATAAATACAGCGAAACGATAGTGGCACAACGAGATTATGTACGCCGCAGCCAACCGGCACCTTCGCGGCGAAAAAAGAGTACCTCACGGAAAAAGCAACGAAATCTGCCTGCGGTTTCTCCCGCAATGGTCGCTATTGCTGCCGCCGTTCTTGTGACCTTTATCGGTGGTCTGTACTTCATTACGCATCACAAGAAAGAAGAGTCCGAGACGCTGCAAAGCCAGAAAGTGACCGGAAACGGACTACCTCCGAAACCGGAAGAACGCTGGCGCTACATTAAAGAGCTGGAAAGTCGCCAGCCGGGTGTGCGTGCGCCAACAGAACCTTCTGCCGGTGGTGAAGTAAAAACGCCGGAGCAACTGACACCAGAACAGCGCCAGCTTCTTGAACAAATGCAGGCCGATATGCGCCAGCAGCCAACGCAGTTAGTTGAAGTTCCGTGGAATGAGCAAACGCCAGAACAGCGCCAGCAAACGCTACAACGCCAGCGTCAGGCGCAGCAGTTAGCGGAACAGCAACGCCTGGCTCAGCAGTCGCGTACGACCGAACAAAGCTGGCAACAACAGACGCGTACGTCGCAAGCCGCGCCGGTTCAGTCGCAGCCGCGCCAGTCAAAACCGGCTTCTACTCAGCAGCCGTACCAGGATCTGCTGCAAACCCCTGCGCACACTACCGCGCAGTCGAAGCCGCAGCAAGCTGCGCCAGTTGCTCGTGCAGCTGACGCGCCAAAACCGACAGCAGAGAAAAAAGATGAACGCCGCTGGATGGTACAGTGCGGTTCGTTCAGAGGCGCAGAACAGGCAGAGACGGTACGTGCTCAGCTGGCGTTCGAAGGTTTTGACTCGAAAATTACCACCAACAATGGCTGGAATCGTGTGGTCATTGGCCCGGTGAAAGGCAAAGAGAACGCAGACAGCACCCTCAATCGCCTGAAGATGGCGGGTCATACAAACTGCATTCGGCTCGCCGCCGGGGGTTGAAACCCTCAAAATCCCCCCCATCTATAATTGCATTATGCCCCGTACTTTTGTACGGGGTTTGTACTCTGTATTCGTAACCAAGGGGTCAGCTCGTGACAACTATAGTAAGCGTACGCCGTAACGGCCATGTGGTCATCGCTGGTGATGGTCAGGCCACGTTGGGCAATACCGTAATGAAAGGCAACGTGAAAAAGGTCCGCCGTCTGTACAACGACAAAGTCATCGCGGGCTTTGCAGGCGGTACTGCGGATGCTTTTACGCTGTTCGAACTGTTTGAACGTAAACTGGAAATGCATCAGGGCCATCTGGTCAAAGCCGCCGTTGAGCTGGCAAAAGACTGGCGTACCGATCGCATGTTGCGCAAACTTGAAGCACTGCTGGCAGTCGCGGATGAAACTGCATCGCTTATCATCACCGGTAACGGTGACGTGGTGCAGCCAGAAAACGATCTTATTGCTATCGGCTCCGGCGGCCCTTACGCCCAGGCTGCGGCGCGCGCGCTGTTAGAAAACACTGAACTTAGCGCCCGTGAAATTGCTGAAAAGGCGTTGGATATTGCAGGCGACATTTGCATCTATACCAACCATTTCCACACCATCGAAGAATTAAGCTACAAAGCGTAAGGATCTCCCATGTCTGAAATGACCCCACGCGAAATCGTCAGCGAACTTGATAAGCACATCATTGGCCAGGATAACGCCAAGCGTTCCGTGGCGATTGCACTGCGTAACCGCTGGCGTCGTATGCAGCTCAACGAAGAGCTGCGCCATGAAGTGACTCCGAAAAATATCCTGATGATCGGCCCGACTGGCGTCGGTAAAACTGAAATCGCCCGTCGCCTGGCAAAACTGGCAAACGCGCCGTTCATCAAAGTTGAAGCGACCAAATTCACCGAAGTCGGTTATGTGGGTAAAGAAGTCGATTCTATCATCCGCGATCTGACCGATGCCGCCGTGAAAATGGTGCGTGTACAAGCTATCGAGAAAAACCGCTATCGCGCTGAAGAACTGGCAGAAGAGCGCATTCTCGACGTGCTGATCCCACCAGCTAAAAACAACTGGGGACAGACCGAACAGCAGCAGGAGCCGTCCGCTGCCCGTCAGGCATTCCGCAAAAAACTGCGTGAAGGCCAGCTCGATGACAAAGAAATCGAGATCGATCTTGCCGCAGCACCGATGGGCGTTGAAATTATGGCGCCTCCGGGAATGGAAGAGATGACCAGCCAGTTGCAGTCCATGTTCCAGAACCTGGGCGGTCAGAAGCAAAAAGCACGTAAGCTGAAAATCAAAGACGCCATGAAGCTGCTGATTGAAGAAGAAGCGGCGAAACTGGTTAACCCGGAAGAACTGAAGCAAGACGCTATCGACGCCGTTGAACAACACGGGATCGTGTTTATCGACGAAATCGACAAAATCTGTAAGCGCGGCGAGTCTTCTGGTCCGGATGTTTCTCGTGAAGGCGTTCAGCGTGACCTGCTGCCGCTGGTAGAAGGTTGCACCGTTTCTACCAAACACGGGATGGTCAAAACTGACCACATTCTGTTTATCGCTTCTGGTGCATTCCAGGTAGCGAAACCGTCTGACCTGATCCCGGAACTGCAAGGTCGTCTGCCGATCCGCGTCGAACTCCAGGCGCTGACCACCAGCGACTTCGAGCGCATTCTGACCGAGCCGAATGCCTCTATCACCGTGCAATACAAAGCACTGATGGCGACTGAAGGCGTGAATATCGAATTTACGGATTCCGGTATTAAGCGTATCGCGGAAGCGGCATGGCAGGTGAACGAATCTACCGAAAACATCGGTGCACGTCGTTTACATACCGTTCTGGAGCGTTTGATGGAAGAGATTTCCTACGACGCCAGCGATTTAAGCGGTCAAACTATCACCATTGACGCAGATTATGTGAGCAAACATCTGGATGCGTTGGTGGCAGATGAAGATCTGAGCCGTTTTATCCTATAATCGCGTTCAATCATTTTCATCATTGTTTGATGGGGCTGAAAGGCCCCATTTTTATTGGCGCGTATTATGACTGAACAACAAATTAGCCGAACTCAGGCGTGGCTGGAAAGTTTACGACCTAAAACCCTCCCCCTCGCCTTTGCTGCAATTATCGTCGGGACAGCACTGGCATGGTGGCAAGGTCACTTCGATCCACTGGTCGCCCTGCTGGCACTGATTACCGCCGGACTGCTTCAAATTCTCTCTAACCTCGCCAATGATTACGGCGATGCCGTCAAAGGCAGCGACAAACCTGACCGTATCGGGCCGCTACGTGGTATGCAAAAAGGGGTTATTACCCAGCAAGAGATGAAACGGGCGCTCATTATCACCGTCGTGCTCATCTGTCTCTCCGGACTGGCGCTGGTCGCAGTGGCGTGCCATACGCTGACCGATTTTGTCGGCTTCCTTATTCTGGGCGGTTTGTCGATCATCGCCGCTATCACCTACACCGTGGGCAATCGCCCTTATGGTTATATCGGTCTGGGTGATATTTCCGTACTGGTTTTCTTTGGCTGGTTGAGCGTGATGGGGAGCTGGTATTTGCAGGCGCATACGTTGATTCCGGCATTGATCCTTCCGGCGACCGCCTGTGGCCTGCTGGCAACAGCGGTTCTAAACATTAATAACCTGCGTGATATTAATAGCGACCGCGAGAATGGCAAAAACACGCTGGTGGTGCGCTTAGGTGCAGTAAACGCACGTCGTTACCATGCCTGCCTGTTGATGGGCTCACTGGTGTGCCTGGCGCTGTTTAATCTCTTTTCGCTGCACAGCCTGTGGGGCTGGTTGTTCCTGCTGGCAACGCCGTTATTGGTGAAACAGGCTCGTTATGTGATGCGTGAAATAGATCCGGTAGCGATGCGACCAATGCTGGAACGCACTGTCAAGGGCGCATTACTGACTAACTTGCTGTTTGTTTTAGGGATATTCCTAAGCCAGTGGGCAGCATAACTGACAAATATCAATTAACAATTGATGATTTTGCCAACAACCCACATAGCGCGATATACTGAAAATTCTCGCAGCAACTGAATGTTAAGCCTATGAAATACGATACTTCCGAGCTTTGTGACATCTATCAAGAAGATGTCAACGTCGTGGAACCGCTGTTCTCCAACTTTGGTGGACGGGCGTCGTTTGGCGGACAAATCATCACGGTAAAATGTTTCGAGGACAACGGGTTGCTGTATGATCTGCTCGAACAGAATGGTCGTGGTCGTGTTCTTGTCGTCGATGGCGGTGGTTCTGTTCGTCGCGCACTGGTCGATGCTGAACTGGCGCGTCTGGCAGTACAAAATGAATGGGAAGGGCTGGTCGTTTACGGCGCGGTGCGTCAGGTAGATGATCTGGAAGAGCTGGATATCGGCATCCAGGCGATGGCGGCAATTCCGGTCGGTGCTGCTGGCGAAGGCATTGGCGAAAGCGACGTCCGCGTCAACTTTGGCGGCGTCACCTTCTTCTCCGGCGACCATCTCTACGCCGACAATACCGGGATTATTCTTTCTGAAGATCCGCTGGATATTGAATAAGTATCTGCCATGCGTTAAAAGGGGAATTAAATTCCCCTTTTTTATACATGGACGTATTCATGCAGAATATTATTCTTTTATTTATATATTTATTACTTATAGTCGTTAACCATTTCCGCTACAAATTCCTTTTATCTGGCAACACGGGTGAAATGATTTTATATTTTGCTAACGTATTTTTTAACCCACTTGCCTTATCATTTATTATCGCCACAATCATCTGTATAACGATAAAAAAAAGAAGCAGCCGCAGCTTTATTCGCGGCACTTGTTGGTTAATGGGGTTATTTCTTATCTATAGCAGCTATACGGTGTGGGAACGACATAGCACATGGGAATATACTTTCCCGGGGCCAGGTATCACCGTCATGGTTCCGAGCAAACAGTGGGTTACCAATATAGTAAAACAAGGACCAACCCTGGTGACTCGGGATGCCCATGCTATTTTAGCTATTGTTGCCTTCTCACAAAATGAACTCGGTGTACATTCAATCGAGGAACTTACCGCGACTCAAAACGGAACTGCAGAAATGCATGTTTGTGATGTTCAGGGATTTACCTGCGCTTATCAGGAAGGAGTGCAAACAATGAGTGATGGCAAAGTAAGACATGCTATTTTCATGACTCTACTGGATAACACTAATTTGATACAACTGGTCGCAGCCATCGACCCAGATTATTTGGACGAATATCAAGAAGAAGTAATGAAAATGATGCTTTCTGCCCGTCAATGATCTGATGTGCATGTTAATAATAAGGGATTGATATGAGATACGTTATCTTATTAATACTATGGATAATAACTGCTTTTCTTAGTCACCTTCAGCACAGCAACCTACTGTCTGGAGATCCTGGCATGGTTGGCGAGTATATCGGTTCAGTACTTCTGGGGCCGCTGTTACTTCCCGTGCTTGTGTCAGGTATTCTGTGCGCATTCGCTAAAAAAACGCGTAACTTCGCCAGTTTTACTCGCGGGTGCTGTTGGGTATTGGGGGTACTACTTTTATCCAATATCAGCAATACGTTTCGCATAATCACCCCATGGCAATATACGTTTGAGAATGCCGCTATTTCCGTGACTGTCCCTAACAGACACTGGAAAACGATTTCCATTCGTACAGATAAAACCATTGATATAAGAAGTGAAGATAATAGCATCTTTATTTCTGCTTTCCGCCTACCCGCAGGACGTAGCGCCGATGACTCGCTGGAAGAGTTAAAGAAGATGCAGCGAGACAATCTCAAGGATCAATACAATGAAGAAACCTTCCAATTTCATGACTGTAATGCCAAACATTTCACCTGTAAGTATCAGGATGTGTTGATAAATTTCGATGGTCAGCAGAAGAGAACCATCAGTGTTTATCTTGAGGACACCCCCAGGGCTGTGGGGATCATTGCATTGATGGAGCCAGATACGGCAGATAAATATCGCCAACAGGCGATGGGGATTATGCTTTCTGCTAAAAATGCAGTGAAGTAAAAAATAAGGCGCCTTGCGGCGCCTCTGAGTGGAAAAGATTAAACCTCTTCCATGCGACCCAGCAGAGCCTGCAGACGTTCCTGCCAGCCGTTCTGCTGTTCTTTCAGATGGTTGTTCTCACGCTCCAGCTCTTCGCGCTGATGCTGGGCATTTTGAACTTCCTGCGACAGTGAGTTGTTTTTTTCTTTCAGCTCTTCGATTTCCATCTGCAACAGAGTGATGGTATCAATCGCCTGCTGTACTTTTGCTTCCAGTTTCTCAAACACTTCTAATGACATTGTCATACCTCTCCTGAATTGCAAGGCGTTGATGGATAAAAAATCCTCGTCCCGATTACCGGTGACGCCTTAATAAATACGAGCGCACTTTAGTTAGCTCCGATTGTATGAAGCCGCGCCATCGCTGTCCAGCGGCACGCCTTGCAGATTACGGTTTGCCACACTTTTCATCCTTCTCCTGGTGACATAATCCACACCAATCGAAAATGTTAATAAATTTGTTGCGCGAATGATCTAACAAACATGCATCATGTACAATCAGATGGAATAAATGGCGCGATAACGCTCATTTTATGACGAAGCACACACATTTTAAGTTCGATATTTCTCGTTTTTGCTCGTTAACGATAAGTTTACAGCATGCCTACAAGCATCGTGGAGGTCCGTGACTTTCACGCATACAACAAACATTAACTCTTCAGGATCCGATTATGAGTCAAACATCAACCTTGAAAGGCCAGTGCATTGCTGAATTCCTCGGTACCGGGTTGTTGATTTTTTTCGGTGTGGGTTGCGTTGCAGCACTAAAAGTCGCTGGTGCGTCTTTTGGTCAGTGGGAAATCAGTGTCATTTGGGGACTGGGGGTGGCAATGGCCATCTACCTGACCGCAGGGGTTTCCGGCGCGCATCTTAATCCCGCTGTTACCATTGCATTGTGGCTGTTTGCCTGTTTCGACAAGCGCAAAGTTATTCCTTTTATCGTTTCACAAGTTGCCGGCGCTTTCTGTGCTGCGGCTTTAGTTTACGGGCTTTATTACAATTTATTTTTCGACTTCGAGCAGACTCATCACATTGTTCGCGGCAGCGTTGAAAGTGTTGATCTGGCTGGCACTTTCTCTACTTACCCTAATCCTCATATCAATTTTGTGCAGGCTTTCGCAGTTGAGATGGTGATTACCGCTATTCTGATGGGGCTGATCCTGGCGCTCACGGACGATGGTAACGGTGTACCGCGTGGGCCATTGGCACCGTTGTTGATTGGTCTACTGATTGCGGTCATCGGCGCATCTATGGGTCCATTGACAGGCTTTGCCATGAACCCAGCGCGTGACTTCGGTCCGAAAGTCTTTGCCTGGCTGGCGGGCTGGGGCAAGGTCGCCTTTACCGGCGGCAGAGACATTCCTTACTTCCTTGTGCCGCTTTTTGGCCCTATCGTTGGCGCGATTGTAGGTGCATTTGCCTACCGCAAACTGATTGGCCGCCATTTGCCTTGCGATATCTGTGTTGTGGAAGAAAAGGAGATCACAACTCCTTCAGAACAAAAAGCTTCACTGTAATGTGACTACGGGACAATTAAACATGACTGAAAAAAAATATATCGTTGCGCTCGACCAGGGCACCACCAGCTCCCGCGCAGTCGTGATGGATCACGATGCCAATATCATTAGCGTGTCACAGCGCGAATTTGAGCAAATCTACCCAAAACCAGGCTGGGTAGAACACGACCCAATGGAAATCTGGGCCACCCAAAGCTCTACGCTGGTAGAAGTGCTGGCGAAAGCCGATATCAGTTCCGATCAAATTGCAGCTATTGGGATTACTAACCAGCGAGAAACCACTATCGTCTGGGAAAAAGAAACCGGCAAGCCTATCTATAACGCCATTGTCTGGCAGTGCCGTCGTACCGCTGAGATCTGCGAGCATCTCAAACGCGATGGCATGGAAGAGTACATTCGTAATAACACCGGTCTGGTCATTGACCCGTACTTCTCTGGCACCAAAGTGAAGTGGATCCTCGACCATGTGGAAGGCTCCCGCGAGCGTGCGCGTCGTGGTGAACTGCTGTTTGGTACGGTTGATACCTGGCTTATCTGGAAAATGACTCAAGGTCGCGTTCACGTGACCGATTACACCAACGCGTCTCGCACCATGTTGTTCAACATCCATACTCTGGACTGGGACGACAAAATGCTCGACGCACTGGATATCCCGCGCGAGATGCTGCCAGAAGTGCGTCGCTCTTCGGAAGTATACGGTCAGACCAACATCGGCGGTAAAGGAGGCACGCGTATTCCGATCGCCGGGATCGCGGGTGATCAGCAGGCGGCGCTATTCGGTCAGTTGTGCGTTAAAGAAGGGATGGCGAAGAATACCTATGGTACAGGCTGCTTTATGTTGATGAATACCGGTGAGAAAGCGGTGACATCAGAAAACGGCCTGCTTACGACCATCGCCTGTGGCCCGACTGGCGAAGTGAACTATGCGCTGGAAGGTGCGGTATTTATGGCGGGCGCATCGATTCAGTGGCTGCGCGATGAGATGAAGCTGATTAGCGACGCCGACGATTCCGAATACTTTGCCACCAAAGTGCAAAACACCAACGGTGTATATGTCGTTCCGGCCTTTACCGGTCTTGGCGCGCCGTACTGGGATCCGTATGCGCGCGGGGCGATTTTCGGTCTGACTCGTGGGGTGAATGCTAACCACATCATCCGCGCGACGCTGGAGTCTATTGCTTATCAGACGCGTGACGTACTGGAAGCAATGCAGGCCGACTCCGGTATTCGTCTGCACGCACTGCGCGTGGATGGCGGCGCGGTGGCGAACAATTTCCTGATGCAGTTCCAGTCTGACGTCCTCGGCACTCGCGTTGAGCGCCCGGAAGTGCGCGAAGTGACCGCATTGGGTGCAGCGTATCTTGCTGGTCTGGCGGTTGGCTTCTGGCAGAACCTTGACGAGCTGCAAGAGAAAGCGGTGATTGAACGCGAGTTCCGCCCTGGCATCGAAACCACCGAGCGTAATTACCGTTACGCTGGCTGGAAAAAAGCGGTTAAACGCGCGATGGCGTGGGAAGAACACGAGGAGTGATGCCAGACATCTGAACGATTGTCTGATGCTGATCGCCTGATGCGACGCTGACGCGTCTTATCAGGCCTACGAGGCGGATACATATCCGGCATCATGCAGACTCTGAAACCGTGCGGGGGCAACCCCGCACACATCAATAATCCCGCCCTTCCCCTGTGCTACACTTCGCGCCATTCCTTACTGCTTAGAGTTTGCTATGAGACGAGAACTTGCCATCGAATTTTCCCGCGTCACCGAATCTGCGGCGCTGGCTGGCTACAAATGGTTAGGACGCGGCGATAAAAACACCGCTGACGGCGCGGCGGTAAACGCCATGCGTATTATGCTCAACCAGGTCAACATTGACGGCACCATCGTCATTGGTGAAGGCGAAATCGACGAAGCACCGATGCTCTACATTGGTGAAAAAGTCGGTACTGGTCGCGGCGATGCGGTAGATATTGCTGTTGACCCGATTGAAGGCACGCGCATGACGGCGATGGGTCAGGCTAACGCGCTGGCGGTGCTGGCTGTGGGCGATAAGGGCTGCTTCCTTAATGCGCCGGATATGTATATGGAAAAGCTGATCGTCGGACCGGGAGCTAAGGGCACCATTGACCTGAATCTGCCGCTGGCGGATAACCTACGCAATGTTGCAGCGGCACTCGGCAAACCGTTAAGCGAACTGACGGTCACTATTCTGGCGAAACCGCGCCACGACGCAATTATCGCAGAAATGCAGCAACTCGGCGTGCGCGTGTTTGCCATTCCTGATGGCGATGTCGCAGCCTCGATTCTTACCTGTATGCCAGACAGTGAAGTTGACGTGCTGTACGGTATTGGCGGCGCCCCAGAAGGCGTGGTTTCAGCGGCGGTGATCCGCGCATTAGATGGCGATATGAATGGCCGTCTGCTGGCTCGTCATGACGTCAAAGGCGACAACGAAGAGAATCGTCGCATTGGCGAGCAGGAGCTGGCACGCTGCAAAGCGATGGGCATCGAAGCGGGTAAAGTGCTGCGTCTGGGCGATATGGCGCGTAGCGATAACGTCATCTTCTCTGCCACCGGTATCACCAAAGGCGATCTGCTGGAAGGGATTAGCCGCAAAGGCAATATTGCGACGACCGAAACGCTGCTAATCCGTGGCAAATCCCGCACTATTCGCCGTATTCAGTCCATCCATTATCTGGATCGTAAAGACCCAGAAATGCAGGAGCACATTCTCTGATTGATTTGATCGATTGAGCCTTCCAGTCCTTCGGGACTGGAATTTTTTTATCCGGAGAACGAAGATAAGGCAAGTCAATCAAAACAGGAGAGAAACATGGCTGATTGGGTAACAGGCAAAGTCACTAAAGTGCAGAACTGGACCGACGCCCTGTTTAGTCTCACCGTTCACGCCCCTGTGCATCCATTTACCGCCGGGCAATTCACCAAACTTGGCCTTGAAATTGACGGCGAACGCGTCCAGCGCGCCTACTCTTACGTTAATTCGCCCGACAATCCCGACCTGGAGTTTTACCTGGTCACCGTCCCCGATGGTAAATTAAGCCCGCGACTGGCGGCACTAAAACCGGGTGACGAAGTGCAGGTCGTTAGCGAAGCGGCTGGCTTCTTTGTACTGGATGAAGTACCAGATTGTGAAACGCTATGGATGCTGGCAACCGGTACAGCGATTGGCCCTTATTTGTCGATTCTGCAATTAGGCAAAGATTTAGATCGCTTCAAAAATCTGGTGCTGGTTCACGCCGCGCGTTATGCCGCCGACTTAAGCTATTTGCCACTGATGCAGGAACTGGAAAAACGCTACGAAGGAAAACTGCGCATTCAGACGGTTGTCAGTCGGGAAACGGCAGAGGGCTCACTCACCGGGAGAATACCGGCGTTAATTGAAAGCGGTGAACTGGAAAACGCGGTTGGACTGCCAATGAATAAAGAAACCAGCCATGTGATGCTGTGTGGTAATCCGCAGATGGTACGTGATACGCAACAACTGCTGAAAGAGACCCGGCAGATGACGAAGCATTTACGTCGCCGACCGGGTCACATGACAGCGGAGCATTACTGGTAAGCGGTTACTTGTCGATAAACGGCACGATCAAGAGATCCGCACTCAACTTATTGATCATCCCGCGATATGCCGGCATCAAACGGTTGATAAACGAGTGGTGATGACCACAGACAAGGAGGTCACACTGCTCTTTTTGCATAATTTCCAGCAGTGTTTCCGGCATTTCGCCGCGCTCAATGCGCAGTTTCGTTTTCGGCCACTGAATATTTTTCGTCAGCTTATACAGTTTGTTATCCGACTTATCTTTCAACAGTTGAAGAATATCTTCTGTTGCGGGGAAGTAGATACCCGGATACAACTCACTTAAGCCATCATCAATATGAATTAACGTCAGATGAGCGTCATTATGTCTGGCGAGATCCAGGGCTTTGTTCACCAGTAGGGCATCTTCTTCATTCCCGGAAATTGCCACGCCAATGTGTTTATAAGCCATGTTTAACTCCATTAACCAAGTGAACGCAGTGATAACTCAAAAATAATCATCTCGGCCTGGCATGAGAAGGTGAAAGCTGCATCAAGCTCGACTTGCCCCTCCAGATCTTTAATCTTATAGGCCACGCTGGCACCTTCATCCGCAGAGGATGCAGTGGCTGCAAGCTCTTTCAGTTTGGTCATAAAGGACTCTGCTTCTTCGCGAGTAGCAAAAAAGCGCGAAAGTTTGCTGGTACAGTTGTCGTTATCAATCACCGTACCGATATCAATCGCACATCCTTTAGTACTGCATTTATCTACGACATCTTTCATAGGGCACCTCTGTATATTCGCCTCTCTGTCGATTGCCACTTAAGAATAATGCGCCGTTAAGGGAAGAACAAACAAGTAATGATCTTATGGATTACCATTTTTTTTGATATTGATTAAGGTGAGGAAATGAGGGAGATTTTCCGGGTACCGTCATTTGCAATATGGAAATAACGATACCGGATAAAAATAGCAATAAGAGATATATTGCAGATTAATGGCTTGATTTATTCTCAGACTTATACTTTACGTCCAGGGTATCTTTACCAAATTTATTTTCGCCCTGGGTGCCGACAAATGCGCCAAGATCGATAAGCATCATCACCAGAATCAACGTCGGAATAAACCGCCCCACCGCCCATTGCCAGACGCCTGGTAAAATCGCCCAGTTACCCGCCAGAAGCATCCACGCTACAATCATCAGAAATGCCCATGCGCCAGAACGCCCACGATCGTGCAGTCGTTTCACCGTCACTGCCGCTGTCGGCCATAACAGGCACACAAGGCAAAACGCGGCGGTCTGGATATCGAGTAGTTTTTTAGCCGCCAGTGAGAAAAGCACCAACATGCCAACGATCCAGAGGCCAATCCAAATCCAGAAATCGCGGCGTCCAAGACGCCCTTTAAACGAGAATAACCATTGCTGTATGGTCATGTAAGTTCCTTGATGGTTGTCTTTTCCAGGATTCTACCCTTTTGACAAGGGCGACAGATATCGTTTTAATCGAACCCAGTCATAACAAAAGGTACTGCCGATGAAGTCAGGGTGTTCAGTGTTTTTTCTCTTATCTGCCGTGTTATCCGTTAGTGCAACGGTGCACGCACAATCGCCTGGCACGACAACAACAGCGCCCTACCTGCTGGCTGGCGCCCCCACTTTCGATCTCTCCATCAGCCAGTTTCGAGAAGACTTTAACAGCCAGAACCCCAATCTGCCACTGAACGAATTTCGTGCCATCGACAGCAGCCCCGACAAAGCTAACCTGACTCGCGCCGCCAGTAAAATTAACGAGAACTTGTATGCTTCCACGGCGCTTGAGCGCGGCACCTTAAAAATCAAAAGCATTCAAATTACCTGGCTGCCAATCCAGGGGCCAGAGCAAAAAGCCGCTAAAGCGAAAGCCCAGGAATACATGGCAGCAATGATCCGCACACTCACCCCGCTGATGACCAAAACACAAAGTCAGAAAAAGCTGCAGTCACTCCTTACGGCGGGGAAAAACAAACGTTACTACACTGAGACAGAAGGCGCGTTGCGCTATGTTGTCGCGGACAACGGCGAAAAGGGACTGACTTTCGCTGTTGAACCGATTAAGCTGGCGCTATCTGAAACGCTGGAAGGGTTGAATAAATGACAAAAAGCAAAGCCTTTGCGCCGATGAATCTCTATACTGTTTCACAGACCTGCTGCCCTGCGGGGCGGCCATCTTCCTTTATTCGCTTATAAGCGTGGAGAATTAAAATGCGACATCCTTTAGTGATGGGTAACTGGAAACTGAACGGCAGCCGCCACATGGTTCACGAGCTGGTTTCTAACCTGCGTAAAGAGCTGGCAGGTGTTGCTGGCTGTGCGGTTGCAATCGCACCACCGGAAATGTACATCGATATGGCGAAGCGTGAAGCTGAAGGCAGCCACATCATGTTGGGTGCGCAGAACGTGGATCTGAACCTGTCCGGCGCATTCACCGGTGAAACCTCTGCCGCTATGCTGAAAGACATCGGCGCACAGTACATCATCATCGGTCACTCTGAACGTCGTACTTACCACAAAGAGTCTGACGAACTGATCGCGAAAAAATTCGCTGTGCTGAAAGAGCAGGGTCTGACTCCGGTTCTGTGCATCGGTGAAACTGAAGCTGAGAACGAAGCGGGCAAAACTGAAGAAGTTTGCGCACGTCAGATCGACGCAGTGCTGAAAACTCAAGGTGCGGCAGCATTCGAAGGTGCGGTTATCGCTTACGAACCAGTATGGGCAATCGGTACTGGCAAATCTGCAACTCCGGCGCAGGCACAGGCTGTTCACAAATTCATCCGTGATCACATCGCTAAAGTTGACGCTGGCATCGCTGAACAAGTGATCATCCAGTACGGCGGTTCTGTAAACGCGTCTAACGCTGCAGAACTGTTCGCTCAGCCGGACATCGACGGCGCGCTGGTTGGCGGTGCTTCTCTGAAAGCTGACGCCTTTGCGGTGATCGTTAAAGCTGCAGAAGCGGCTAAACAGGCTTAAGTCTGACAGGTGCCGGATTTCACATCCGGCACTTAACTTTCCTTAACTGCTCGCCTTAACGCAAAATCTCACACTGATGATCCTGAATCTCCTCGGCTGAAGCACGGTTTAGCATCAGCAGATTTCTTTGCGTCGCCAGTAATACAAACGAGTTATCACTCTGTCGTACCATCGCCAGCCCGTAACTTCCCATATGTTCCCGCGCTCCTGGCACTTCTTCCGCCAGCATCATAAACGGACTACGTTGAACCAGTTCGCTTTCCGTTACCCGGCGCGCCAGATATTCATGCCCCTGTAATCCGCCCGGCAGCGGCAACCAGCGACTGCTGATGTTCGCCAGGTTATTATCCAGTTGTTCGCGCACATCAGGACGGATGCAAGAGATATGAATATGAAAATGGTTTTGCGTGCGTCCCGTGCGGGAGTTTATCGCCAACGAGACCGCGCGATCGGGAACCGGCTTACCGTATTTTTTACTCATAAAATCACGCGCCTGCCAGGCCAGCCAAAAGAAGTTCGGCGTTGAAGGATCGGTCAACAAAGGGCTTTCAGTACCGTTAATACGATATGTTGGCATCAACAGATATTGCAGTGGACCGTTAATGTCTTTTAAAACCACATATCCGGCGTTGGGTTTGACTTCCACACATGGCGAAGGATTTTGGTTTTGCTGCTGGTTGGGCAAACATTGCTCAAGGACAATCTTACGTAACACATCCGAATCACCGGTAAATTTCCAGTAGCCGATACCCGCAGCAACGGCGATAACTATCATCACCAAAATGAGAATAACCGTTTTTTTCATCGTTTTTTCCCTGTACCTCAAAGAGATGCAAGGGTAACGCAAAATCGCGACAAATAAAAAACCCGGTCGCGAGATGCCACCGGGTCTGGTTATCGTCAACAAAATTAACGTTTGCTGATTTGGTCAAACGTACCGCCGTTAGAGAAATGCTCTTTTTGCGCTTTCGTCCAGCCGCCGAACTCTTCATCAATGGTGAATAACTTCAGCTTCGGAAAAGCATTTTCATACTTTTTCGCCACGTCAGGATCGCGCGGACGGTAATAGTTTTTGGCTGCAATCTCCTGACCTTCTGGCGAGTAGAGATATTTCAGATAGGCTTCTGCCACCTCTTTGGTGCCTTTTTTCTCCACCACTTTATCGACAACCGACACCGTCGGCTCAGCGAGAATAGACTCACTCGGCGTGACGATTTCGAACTTATCTTTCCCCAGTTCATTCGCTGCCAGCAGTGCTTCGTTTTCCCAGGCGATCAGCACGTCACCAATCCCGCGCTCGACGAAAGTATTTGTTGAACCACGCGCACCGGAGTCCAGCACTTCAACGTTTTTATACAACGATTGCACAAAATCCTGTGCTTTTGCCTGATCGTTATTGTTGTGGTGCAGGGCATATCCCCACGCTGCCAGATAGTTCCAGCGTGCACCGCCGGAGCTTTTCGGGTTAGGCGTGATCACCGAAACATCCGGTTTAACCAGGTCGTTCCAGTCATGGATTTGCTTCGGGTTGCCCTTACGTACCAGGAAGACAATGGTGGAGGTATACGGCGCGGAGTTATCCGGCAGACGTTTGATCCACTCTTTATCAATTCGACCACGTTCAGCAATCGCATCTACATCGTAAGCCAGCGCCAGCGTAACAACATCAGCTTCTATCCCGTTGATTACCGATGTTGCCTGTTTCCCTGAACCACCGTGCGACTGACGAATCACCACGTTATCGCCGGTTTGCTGTTTCCAGTGGGCGCTGAAGGCTTTGTTGTATTGTTCGTATAACTCGCGCGTTGGATCATACGAAACGTTAAGTAACTGAATATCCTTTGCCATCACGCTGGTCGCTGCCAGCAAAAATGTTAACCCTACGCCCCACTTGTTCATCGCCTGGCTCTCTTACGTTGTGTTGTGATAAGCAAAGCGTGCCAGAAGGTGAACCAAACATTAAAGAATAAAAAAAGATTGGCTATAACTTGCGGGTATATGTTGGGGAGTTAAAAAGGCGGAAGAAATCCGCCTCATATTGCTGACACAGTGCGCTTTGTTCATGCCGGATGCGGCGTGAACGCCTTATCGGCCTACAAAAACTTGCAAACTCAATAGATTGCAGAATTCATGTAGGCCTGATAAGCGAAGCGCATCAGGCATTTTTGCTTCTGTCATCGGTTTCAGGCGAAAGAAATCTGCCCGAAATCATTAATACAGCTTTTTCGCGCAGTCCAGCCAGTCACCTTTGAACGGACGCTTCATGTTTTCGATAGCGTCGATGATGTCATGGTGAACCAGTTGTTCGTTCTGAATACCTACGCAACGACCGCCGTAACCTGCCAGTAGCAGTTCAATAGCGTAAGCGCCCATACGGGAAGCCAGAATACGGTCGTAAGGCACCGGAGAACCACCACGCTGGATGTGGCCCAGCACGGTTGCGCGGGTTTCACGACCGGTTTCTTTCTCGATGAAATGCGCCAGTTCGTCAACATCACACATGTGTTCGGTTATCGCCACAATTGCGTGTTTTTTACCTTTCGCGATACCCGCTTTGATTTCATTTACCAGGTCATCGCGGCTGAATTCAACTTCCGGAACCACAACAAATTCACAACCACCGGCAATGGCCGCAGCCAGCGTCAGATCGCCACAGTAACGACCCATCACTTCCACCACGGAAATACGCTGGTGAGAAGAAGAAGTGTCACGCAAACGGTCGATGGCTTCTACAACGGTGCTCAGCGCAGTGAAGAAACCGATAGTGTAGTCAGTGCCTTTGATGTCGTTGTCGATAGTGCCCGGCAGGCCGATGCACGGGAAGCCCATTTCGGTCAGACGCATTGCACCCATGTAGGAACCGTCACCGCCGATAACCACCAGCGCGTCGATACCACGTTTTTTCAGGTTTTCGATAGCCACGGCGCGGATGTTCTCGTCGCGGAATTCCGGGAAGCGCGCAGAACCGAGGAACGTACCACCACGGTTGATCATGTCAGACACGCTGTAACGGTCTAGCTGTACCATACGGTCTTCATACAGACCCAGATAGCCGTCATAAATGCCCATTACTTCCAGACCTTCTGTCAGCGCAGAACGAACAACCCCGCGAATTGCGGCGTTCATGCCTGGCGCATCACCGCCGCTTGTCAACACACCGATTTTCTTAATCATGACTACCTCTGAACTTTGGAATGCAAAATGAAATCTGTTGCCGGAAGTCTTCTTGCACATCGAAGTGATCCAACGAATGTGCAAATAGTATAACAATCACTTCCTGCTGAATTGATTCAGGTCAGGCCAAATGGCGGTATTTTATACACAAAATGCGGGTCTGGCTCTCTTTTATACTGATTATGAAAGCATAGACCGTTTACCCTCCCTGGGTACGACGGAACAGGGGTCCTGATGAATAATCACATCCGATCCCGGAAAACGCCGTAAAATAGCCTGCTCTACCTGATCCGCCACCATATGCGCCTGAACCAAAGGCAGAGAGTCTTCCATTTCCAAATGAATCTGAATAAAGCGGGTCGGCCCTGACTGCCGCGTACGAAGATCGTGAGCGCCGCTAACTCCCGGCCAGGAAGTCACGATATCAATAATTTCTTGCCGTTCCTCATCGGGCAGCGCGCGATCCAGTAATGACTGTACCGCCTCATACCCCATGCGTAACGCGCTATATAAAATATAGATGCCGATTCCCAATGCAAACAGGGCATCAGCACGGTGCCAGCCATACCAGGACAACCCCAGCGCCAGCAGAATCGCACCGTTCATCATAACATCGGACTGATAATGTAGCATATCTGCCCGCACCGCCTGGCTCTGCGTCCTGCGCACGACCCAACGCTGAAACGAAACAAGGATAATCGTACAAATTAGCGCCACAATAGTCACGAGAACCCCGACGCCTGGGTCTGTCATTGGCGTCGGAGAAACCAAATGCTGAATACCAGTCAAAAACAGGAACAGCGCCGAACCGGAGATAAACATACTTTGCGCCAGCGCCGCGAGGGACTCGGCTTTACCGTGACCAAACGAGTGATTGTCGTCGGCAGGTTGCAGCGAGTAACGCACCACCAGTAAATTCGTCAACGACGCGCCAATATCCACCAACGAATCCACCAGCGCGGCAAGAATACTCACCGAACCGGTATACCACCATGCAAAAATTTTAATCAGCAATAGCAGCGAAGCCATCGCCGTCGCAGCAATCGCCGCCCGGCTGACCAGCCGTCCATAAGATTGATTCATAAATACTCCCGCTATCAACTGACGGTAGTATAACGGAAGCAAATCATCTGCAATGCATCAAGCAACTGGCAAATTGAAGATAAAAAAAACCCCCACATCATGTGGGGGAAGACAGGGATGGTGTCTATGGCAAGGAAAACAGGGTTTACTACTGGGAACGTGAGTTGCTACTACTCAATAGCTTCAACGATGAACTTTTTTGCCATTGCGTCACGTCGCGCAACTGCTCCATTCGTTGTTGATGTTTCTCGTTTAAAACCGCTTGCTGCTCTGGCGTTAACAGGTGATACATTTGGTTGCGGACTTTAGCCATCTCAACCTGGCGAGCGATCTGTTCTTTCGCCATTTTTTCTGCCTGAGCGCGCACAGCGTTTTCATCAAAATTTTCTGCGGTGACAAGGCGATGCATTGTCTCCACTTCGCTAACATTAACAGGAGGCTGTTCATGCCGGGCCTGTTGCATAAGATCTCGCATCTGCTGACGCTGATGTTCGGTTAAACTTATGCCGTCGAACATATGGCTCTGCGTACTGCGCTGCGCAAGTTCTTCGCCCGGATGCCAGTTATCGCCTGAACCGACTTCAGCAGCGTGGCTTAATGAACTGACTGCCAGCGTTGAGGCCATGACGGCAGCGGTAACTATGCGCATCATTTGCTCCCAAAATCTTTCTGTCGCGATTCAACGATAGAGAGTTTACGATTCAGGCTGCAAACATGCGTCAGGGGGTGTAAAACAACGTAAAGTCATGGATTAGCGACGTCTGATGACGTAATTTCTGCCTCGGAGGTATTTAAACAATGAATAAAATCCTGTTAGTTGATGATGACCGAGAGCTGACTTCCCTGTTAAAGGAGCTGCTCGAGATGGAAGGCTTCAACGTAATTGTTGCCCACGATGGGGAACAGGCGCTTGATCTTCTGGACGACAGCATTGATTTACTTTTGCTTGATGTAATGATGCCAAAGAAAAATGGTATCGACACATTAAAAGCACTTCGCCAGACACACCAGACGCCTGTCATTATGTTAACGGCACGCGGCAGTGAACTTGATCGCGTTCTCGGTCTTGAGCTGGGCGCAGATGACTATCTCCCGAAACCGTTTAACGACCGTGAGTTGGTGGCTCGTATTCGCGCGATCCTGCGCCGTTCGCACTGGAGCGAGCAACAGCAAAACAACGACAACGGTTCACCGACACTTGAAGTTGATGCCTTAGTGCTGAATCCAGGCCGTCAGGAAGCCAGCTTCGATGGGCAAACGCTGGAGTTAACCGGTACTGAATTTACCCTGCTCTATTTGCTGGCACAGCATCTGGGTCAGGTGGTTTCCCGTGAACATTTAAGCCAGGAAGTGCTGGGCAAACGCCTGACGCCTTTCGACCGCGCTATCGATATGCACATTTCCAACCTGCGTCGTAAGCTGCCGGATCGTAAAGATGGTCACCCGTGGTTTAAAACCTTGCGTGGTCGCGGCTATCTGATGGTTTCCGCTTCATGATAGGCAGCTTAACCGCGCGCATCTTCGCCATCTTCTGGCTGACGCTGGCGCTGGTGTTGATGTTGGTTTTGATGTTACCCAAGCTCGATTCACGCCAGATGACCGAGCTTCTGGATAGCGAACAGCGTCAGGGGCTGATGATTGAGCAGCATGTCGAAGCGGAACTGGCGAACGATCCACCCAACGATTTAATGTGGTGGCGCCGTCTGTTCCGTGCCATTGATAAGTGGGCACCACCGGGGCAGCGTTTGTTACTGGTGACCACCGAAGGCCGCGTGATTGGCGCAGAACGCAGCGAAATGCAGATCATTCGCAACTTTATTGGCCAGGCCGATAACGCCGATCATCCGCAGAAGAAAAAGTATGGTCGCGTGGAACTGGTCGGCCCGTTCTCTGTGCGTGATGGCGAAGATAATTACCAACTTTATCTGATTCGTCCGGCCAGCAGTTCTCAATCCGATTTCATTAACTTACTGTTTGACCGCCCGCTATTACTGCTGATTGTCACCATGTTGGTCAGTACGCCGCTGCTGTTGTGGTTAGCCTGGAGTCTGGCAAAACCGGCGCGTAAGCTGAAAAACGCTGCCGATGAAGTCGCCCAGGGAAACTTACGCCAGCATCCGGAACTGGAAGCGGGGCCACAGGAATTTCTTGCCGCAGGTGCCAGTTTTAACCAGATGGTCACCGCGCTGGAGCGCATGATGACCTCACAGCAGCGCCTGCTTTCTGATATCTCTCACGAGCTGCGCACGCCGCTGACGCGTCTGCAACTGGGTACGGCGTTACTGCGCCGTCGTAGTGGTGAAAGTAAGGAACTGGAGCGAATTGAAACCGAAGCACAACGTCTGGACAGCATGATCAACGACCTGTTGGTGATGTCACGTAATCAGCAGAAAAACGCGCTGGTGAGCGAGACCATCAAAGCCAACCAGTTGTGGAGCGAAGTGCTGGATAACGCAGCGTTCGAAGCGGAGCAGATGGGCAAGTCGTTTACCGTTAACTTCCCGCCTGGGCCGTGGCCGCTGTACGGCAACCCGAACGCCCTGGAAAGTGCGCTGGAAAACATTGTTCGTAATGCTCTGCGTTATTCCCATACGAAGATTGAAGTGGGCTTTGCGGTAGATAAAGACGGTATCACCATTACGGTGGACGACGATGGTCCTGGCGTTAGCCCGGAAGATCGCGAGCAAATTTTCCGTCCGTTCTATCGCACCGACGAAGCACGCGATCGTGAATCTGGCGGTACGGGTCTGGGGCTGGCGATTGTCGAAACTGCCATTCAGCAGCACCGTGGTTGGGTTAAAGCTGAAGACAGCCCGCTGGGCGGTTTACGGCTGGTGATTTGGCTGCCGCTGTATAAGCGGAGTTAAACTCCGCGCAAGCCGGATAGGCGTTTACGCCGCATCCGGCATTTGAGCAGAATGCCTGATGCGACGCTGGTCGCGTCTTATCAGGCCTACTCTTCGGGGGTTATTTCCCCCACAAACGCCGCGAATTATCTTCAATCTTGCCGCTAAGTCGGCGCTTCTGCATCGTCCGCGTCCAGCTTTTCGACAGCCCGGCAGCGGAGAGTAAACGGTGATACTGCTCGTCATCAAACGGCATATGCCATGCGATAGCTATTGCCTCCTGCACGGTGACATCGCTGACGCGAGAAACCAGCTCCAGCGGCGCATCCGCAGATACCAGCCCCGGCGCAATCACGCTATACAGCCAGCCAACTTTACCGGCGTTTTGCATCAACTGTGCCATATCGCTGATGTCAAAATGATAATTGAGTTTGTAGCACGGAGAGCGCGGCTGGGTGACCTGAATTAATGCCTCACCCCAGCGGAAAATATCGCCAATATAAACATTGCTTTCCGTCAGGCCGTCGGTTGAGAGGTTTTCACCAAACGCAGGCGCAACAAACAAATCTGCCTGTTCAGGAAATTCCCGCGCCCAGTAGAGATAATGCTCACGAGGATAGTGACACAGCGCCCTGTCCGGCCCACCGTGAACTATTTTCTCTGCCTGCTCGTCACCTTCCAGCCCCAGCTCTGTCAACATCAACTCGCCATCGACCTGGATTTTCGCAATCGCGCTGGGTTTGCTTTCGGGATAAGCCTGTATTTTGCCTGTGTATACATCAACCGGATATCGCATCTGTTCCCTCTCCACCGAGAAATTTCCCCATTAGACCATATTTATTTTACGTCAGGCGCGCAAAATGAGAGCACGGTTCACATGACGACGTCTTAGAAATGTTATCAATGAGATTAATTTGAAACGCCATTTCATTATCAGGAGTGTACAACGTGACCGAGCAAACACAGTTTTCTGGCGTCTGGTGTCCTTCCATTACGCCAATGGATAAAGACGGTAATATGGATCTTAACGGGCTGAAGAAGCATCTGCAGCGGCTAACAGAAGCCAATATTGATGTGATATTGCTGATGGGTAGCATTGGTGAATTTGCCTCTTTCACCCTCGAAGAGAGGCTCATGCTTATCCGCGAAGCGCGTTCCATGAGCACATTAAAAATGGTCGCTAACGTTTCTTCCACCTGCACACACGATGTACTGGTGATGGCGCAAGAAGCGTATCGCACAGGCTATGATGCAGTGATGATCCTCCCGCCTTACTACTACGGCCAGACAGCAAAGCAATTACTAAGCTATTTCCGCCATCTGGGTCGCGAATTACAAGGCAAATGGTTCGCATATAACTTCCCGGCAAGAACCGGTTGTGATTTAACCCCTGACCTGGTCGCCACGCTGGCGAGTGAATTTCCTGACTTTGCCGGAATTAAAGATACCGTCGATTGCCAGTCACACACCCGCAGCATGATTCAGGCAACCCTGGCAGTTCGTTCTGATTTTGCAGTGCTTTCGGGCTATGACGAGTATTACATTCCTAATCTGCTGGCAGGCGGCGCGGGAATAATATCCGGCCTGAACAACGTTATGCCGGAGCTGTTTGTCGAAGCCCGTGAAGCCTTCAAACGCGGCGACCTGGCGGCTTTACAAGAGATTCAGCAACAGATTGGCACTTATATGTCCATCTACGCCATTGGTGAGGATTTTGTCACTACTATCAAGACGGTGGTATCGCGTAAGTTTGGCTATTGCACTGGCGTATCACGCAATGCGGGTGGTGAGTTAAGCGAAAGTGAATGTCGAACGATTGATGAAGTCTTTGTCAGATAACGCAAAAGGCCGGATGACTACAAATCATCCGGCCTCTTGATTTATATGGATGGAGATTACTTCACCGTACCCAATATTTCGATTTTCGCCGCTCTGGCTTTAACTTTGCGCGACCAGACAGAAGTCAAAATCGGCACCAGAATCGAGGTCACAATCACTGACGTCGCCACCAGCGAAGTTGCCGCTGGCGCCATTGGTTTAAAGGCGGGGATCATTTCAGCAATCAGTACCGGCGTCGCCACCGCAGCACCGGCAGAACTGGAAGCCGCGATTCCGGCTGTACCATCGCCACCACCAATCAATTTATCGGCAATAATCAACGGAATACCGGTCACGACGATCACCGCCACACCCAGCAAAATCCCCAGCAAACCGGTCTGAGCAATCACGGTTAAATCAATGGTATTGCCCAGCGCAAAGGCAAAGAACGGGATCAGCGTCTGTACGGCTTTGCTGAAAAATTCTCTCAGCTCAGGGTCAAGGTTCCCTAACGCAAAGCCGACGAGGAACGGTAATACCGCACCGACGAAAACATGCGGTTCAAACGATGCAATCCCGGCAGTCCCCAGAATAATCATCGTCATAAGCGGCCCGGATTCCAGCGACATTAATACAAACGCTCCGGCCTCTTCTTTAGTGCCATACTGCTGCATGATCGAAGCGTAAAGTCCGCCGTTGGTCATATCCATCGCCGCCACCAGCGCAAGCGTTGAAAGTCCGGCAAAGAATCCAACTTCAACACCATGTTCAGGAATAATGCGTGAAGCAATTGCCGCAACCACCCACGCCACAGCAATTTTGGTTACCACCAGCGTACCGGATTTACGCAATACCGTTCCCGTCGCACTTAATTTTATCGATGCCCCCATGCAGAAAAACCACACCGCCAGAATCGGCACCGTGCCGGTAATCATTCCATTTGTGAATGAACCAAAGTATTTTCCCGCCCCTGGCGAGAAGGTGTGACACAGTGCGCCAAGGAACAGCGGGACGAGCATCATCCCTCCTGGGATTTTCTCTATCGTGTGTTTTATCTGCATTTTCATCACCTATCGGCATATTTTTATAGGCTGATGCATAAGTCCTTCACGATGCATCAGTGTTGATGGAAATGAAGATAGACATTCAACAGAGCAATAAAAGTGATCAAAACCACATCAATTGAAACGTTGTTTTATTTTTATAGGATCATTGTTTTTATTTTGAAATTGATCACAAAAAAACCACCGCTATGGGCGATGGTTTGTTTTTTATGCTGAAAAACGGCGTAAACGCCTCATTGCAGCAGGCAATATGCGATTATTTTTTCGCCGCAAAACGTGCCGCAGCTTCGTCCCAGTTCACCACGTTCCAGAACTCTTTGATGTAGTCAGGACGGCGGTTCTGGAATTTCAGGTAGTAAGCGTGTTCCCACACATCCAGACCCAGAACAGGGAAGCCGGAAGCGCCAGAAATGGCTTCGCCCATCAGCGGGGAGTCCTGATTAGCAGTAGAAACCACCGCCAGTTTATCGCCTTTCAGCACCAGCCATGCCCAGCCGGAACCAAAGCGGGAAGCTGCCGCTTTCTCAAATTCTGCTTTGAAGTTATCAACGGAACCGAAATCACGTTCGATAGCCGCTTTCAGGTCGCCCTGCAAAGTCGTGCCTTTTTTCAGGCCTTTCCAGAACAGGCTGTGGTTGGCGTGACCACCAGCGTTGTTGCGCAGCACGGTTTTCTTGTCTGCTGGCAGCTGGTCCAGTTTAGTGATCAGCTCTTCAACCGGCAGGTTGGCGAATTCTGGCAGGCTTTCCAGCGCCGCATTGGCGTTGTTGACGTAGGCCTGATGGTGTTTGGTGTGGTGGATTTCCATGGTCTGCTTATCGAAGTGCGGTTCCAGGGCATCGTAAGCATACGGCAGGGATGGCAGGGTATAGCTCATATTCATCTCCAGTATTGTCGGGCGGCCGATTGTTAATGCCGCGTAAGCAGTTGGTTCATTATAGTTAATTAAATGATATTGAAAATGATTATCAATGCCGTACTTTTCATAGGGGAATGGTTTTGCAGGCAAATGTCCGAGATGTGAACCAAATCACCCACTTAATGCCGTGATTGCCAGTAAATCGGCAACGGCGGCAACAGGCGAAAGGTTAATCGACAGCACGATTTTTACACTCATCTCGTCGGAGATGTGACGCGACGAAAAATGATGAGGATAAGAAGATGAGTAACGCGATTACGATGGGGATATTTTGGCATTTGATCGGCGCGGCCAGTGCAGCCTGTTTTTACGCTCCGTTCAAAAAAGTAAAAAAGTGGTCATGGGAAACCATGTGGTCAGTCGGTGGGATTGTTTCGTGGATTATTCTGCCGTGGGCCATCAGCGCCATGCTACTACCTGATTTCTGGGCATATTACAGCTCGTTCAGCCTCTCTACCCTGCTGCCTGTTTTTCTGTTCGGCGCTATGTGGGGGATTGGTAATATCAACTACGGCCTGACCATGCGTTATCTCGGCATGTCGATGGGGATAGGTATCGCCATTGGCATTACGTTGATCGTCGGTACGCTGATGACGCCAATTATCAACGGCAATTTCGATGTGCTGATTAACACCGACGGTGGGCGCATGACGTTGCTCGGCGTACTGGTGGCGCTGATTGGCGTGGGAATTGTGACTCGCGCCGGGCAGTTGAAAGAGCGCAAAATGGGCATTAAAGCCGAAGAGTTCAACCTGAAAAAAGGGCTGGTGCTGGCGGTAATGTGCGGCATTTTTTCTGCCGGGATGTCTTTTGCAATGAACGCCGCAAAACCGATGCATGAAGCGGCTGCCGCGCTGGGCGTTGATCCACTGTATGTCGCTCTGCCAAGCTATGTTGTCATCATGGGCGGCGGCGCGATCATCAACCTCGGTTTCTGTTTTATTCGTCTGGCAAAAGTGAAAGATTTGTCGCTAAAAGCCGACTTCTCGCTGGCAAAACCGCTGATCATCCACAACGTATTGCTCTCGGCGTTGGGCGGTTTAATGTGGTATCTGCAATTCTTTTTCTATGCCTGGGGACACGCCCGCATTCCGGCGCAGTATGACTACATCAGCTGGATGCTGCATATGAGTTTCTATGTATTGTGCGGCGGTATCGTCGGGCTGGTGCTGAAAGAGTGGAACAATGCGGGACGCCGTCCGGTTACCGTGTTGAGCCTCGGTTGTGTGGTGATTATTGTCGCTGCCAACATCGTCGGCATGGGCATGGCGAGTTAATCTTTCCGGGAATTGCGATGACGCCACTGGCTGGGCGTCATCCCGGTTTCCCGGGTAAACACCACCGAAAAATAGTTACTGTCTTCAAAGCCACATTCTGTCGAAATATCACTGATTAACAGGCGGCTATGCTGGAGAAGATATTGCGCATGACACACTCTGACCTGCCGCAGATATTGATTGATGGTCATGCCGGTCTGCTGACGAAATTGCTGACGCAAGACGCGTTCACTGCAAGACGCCTCATCACAAAATTTATCCAGCGCAAAGGGACTTTTCAGACTAGCCGCCAGTCGGGTAATCAGCTTATCCAGCAACGTTTCGCTGGATGTTGGCGGTAACGAATCACTGGTGTAACGATGGCGCTTCAGCAACATCACCAGTTGCCCGAACAGCAACTCTGCCATTTCGTTGGCAAACGGCGCGGGCTGACTGCTTTCGTGCTCAAGCTGCCCGATAACCTGCCGCACCTGCGCCATGCCCGCACTACCTAAACGCCAGTGTGGTTGTTCTGCGCTGGCGTTAAACCCCGGAATCGTCCCCTGCCAGTCGAGATTAAGTGTCAGCCGCTCCGGGCAATAAATAACGTTCTGCAAAACCAGATCGTTAACGGAAGCGTAGGAGTGTTTATCGTCTGCGTGGATATAAAAGAGATCGCCACGGGTAATACGATGAGGACGATCGTTAAGCACATGCAAACCGTTACCACGCCAGACGATCACCAGTTCACAAAAATCATGTGTATGCTCGGCAAAGACATCCTGCGGATAACGATCAGCAACCGCGACCGCCTGCTGTTCGCTGGCAAAAAAATCTTTTTTACGAAGGACAAACTGATGAACCACCGTGCCACCTCAGCCGGAAGACGCGTTTGATTATTCATAAACTGGCGTGGAAATACGTTGAGAAGATTCGCGTTATTGCAGAAAGCCATCCCGCCGCTGGCGAATATCGCGTGGTGACCAGTTAAACTCACGGCGAAACAGCGTCGAAAAGTGGTTACTGTCGCTGAATCCGCAGCGATATGCGATTTCGGTCACGCTGTCCTCGCTATGACGTAACAGATGACGCGCCTTCACCAACCGTAAACGGTTAAGGTAACGCTGGGGCGTCAAACCGGTTTGCTGTTTTAGCTGACGATGCAACGTGCGTAGTGACAGAGAAAATTGATCCGCCATCATTTCCCAATTCACCTCGTCGGCAAAATGTTCTTCCAGCCAGGCCAACAACAAGTTCAGGCGCGATTCGCGACTTTCCATGCTCTCCTGCAAACTGTTTTTACGCAGCAAGAGCAGTAATTGCATAAACAAAATCTCACCGCTGGCTTTCGAGGGTAAATCATTCGTTCTGTCCTGCTGTTCCAGTTGCGAAACCAGCTGCCGTACCTGCTGCAATATGCTGTGGCTCACGCGCCAATGGGACGGATATTGCCCGTCTTGCTCTTGCGGCAGAAGCTGATGCAGCCCGGCAAGAAACTGAAATCTATCCGGGGAGCGATACAGCACATTGGTCAAATACAGATTGTCCGTATGTTCGTATAAATGCCGATCATGATCGCGCACGAAACAGATTGTTCCACCGGAGATGGTATAAGGCTGCCCATTGAAAATGTGGATACCCGTGCCATGTTCGACAATCACAATCTCATGGAAATCATGGTGATGTTCAGGAAAATCCACCTGAGGAAGCCGGGGTTCTATTGCCACAGACACGTTACCAGACGGAAAAAAATCCACGCAATGTAATACGTCCATATAAGCCTCCTGATGCCGTCAACATGGCGGAATAGTAATCAAGCGGTTTGGTTCTTACCTTAAATTTTCGACAGCAAAACACGTAAAAAATGTCGATTTTTCAAGATAAAGCGTGATTTTTCAGAAAATGCGGCAAACATCACATCACCACATTTCTGAAAATTGTGAACGCCATCACGTTCATCTTTCCCTGGTTGCCAGCGGTGTATTTTCCTGTCAGTAACGAGAAGGTAGCGAAGTCGGGCGCTTCTTAGACTGGGCGTAATGAAACCTAGAAGGATCTCATTATGACCTTTCGCTACTGCGTCGCCGTTGATCTTGGCGCATCCAGTGGGCGCGTAATGTTGGCGCGTTACCACCGTGAATGTCGCAGCCTGACGCTGCGTGAAATCCATCGTTTTACCAATGGGCTGTATTACCAGAGCGGTTATGCCACCTGGGATGTCGATAGTCTGGAAAACGCCATTCGCCTTGGGTTAAACAAGGTGTGCGAGGAAGGGATTCATATCGATAGCATCGGCATTGATACCTGGGGCGTGGACTATGTGCTGCTGGATCAACACGGTCAGCGCGTCGGTTTACCGATTTCCTATCGTGATAGCCGCACTAACGGACTGATGACATTGGCACAGCAGCAAATTGGCAAACACGATATTTATCAGCGTAGTGGCATCCAGTTCCTGCCCTTCAATACAATCTATCAGCTACGTGCGCTGACGGAGCAACAACCTGAACTTATCCCGCACATTGCTCACGCTCTGCTGATGCCGGATTACTTTAGTTATCGTCTGACCGGCAAGCTGAACTGGGAATACACCAACGCCACCACCACGCAACTGGTCAATATCAATAGCGACGACTGGGACGAGTCCCTGCTGGCGTGGAGCGGTGCCAACAAAGCCTGGTTTGGTCGCCCGACGCATCCGGGTAATGTCATAGGTCACTGGATTTGCCCGCAGGGTAATGAGATTCCGGTGGTCGCCGTTGCCAGCCATGATACCGCCAGCGCGGTTATCGCCTCGCCGTTAAACGGTTCCCGCGCCGCTTATCTCTCCTCCGGCACCTGGTCATTGATGGGCTTCGAAAGCCAGACGCCATTCACCGATGATGCGGCGCTGGCAGCCAACATCACCAATGAAGGCGGTGCGGAAGGTCGCTATCGGGTGCTGAAAAATATCATGGGTTTATGGCTGCTCCAGCGGGTACTTCAGGAGCGACAAATCAACGATCTCCCGACGCTTATCGCCGCGACACAGGCACTCCCGGCCTGTCGCTTCATCATCAACCCCAATGACGATCGCTTTATTAATCCTGACGAGATGTGCAGCGAAATTCAGGCAGCGTGTCGGGAAACGGCGCAACCAATCCCAGAAAATGATGCTGAACTGGCACGCTGTATTTTCGACAGTCTGGCGCTGCTGTATGCCGACGTACTGCACGAACTGGCGCAGCTACGCGGTGAAGATTTCTCGCAACTGCATATTGTCGGCGGCGGCAGCCAGAACGCGCTGCTCAACCAGTTGTGTGCCGATGCCTGCGGTATTCGGGTGATCGCCGGGCCAGTTGAAGCCTCAACACTCGGCAATATCGGCATCCAGTTAATGACGCTGGATGAACTCAACAATGTGGATGATTTCCGTCAGGTCGTAGGCGCCACCGCGAATCTGACCACCTTTACCCCTAATCCTGACAGTGAAATTGCCCACTATGTGGCGCGGATTCACTCTACACGACAGACAAAGGAGCTTTGCGCATGACCACACAACTGGAACAGGCCTGGGAACTGGCGAAACAGCGTTTCGCGGCGGTAGGGATTGATGTCGAGGAGGCGCTGCGCCAACTTGATCGCTTACCCGTTTCAATGCACTGCTGGCAGGGCGATGATGTTTCTGGTTTTGAAAACCCGGAAGGTTCGTTGACTGGTGGGATTCAGGCCACAGGTAATTATCCGGGCAAAGCGCGCAATGCCGAAGAGCTACGTGCCGATCTGGAACAGGCTATGAGGCTGATTCCGGGGCCGAAACGGCTTAACTTACATGCGATTTATCTGGAATCAGACACGCCCGTCTCGCGCGACCAAATCAAACCAGAGCACTTCAAAAACTGGGTTGAATGGGCAAAAGCCAATCACCTCGGTCTGGACTTTAACCCCTCCTGTTTTTCGCATCCGCTAAGTGCCGATGGCTTTACGCTCTCCCATGCCGACGACCGCATTCGCCAGTTCTGGATTGACCACTGCAAGGCCAGCCGTCGCGTTTCGGCCTATTTTGGCGAGCAACTTGGCACGCCATCGGTGATGAACATCTGGATCCCGGATGGTATGAAAGATATCACCGTTGACCGTCTCGCCCCGCGCCAGCGTTTGCTGGCAGCACTGGATGAAGTGATCAGCGAAAAGCTAAACCCTGCGCACCATATCGACGCCGTAGAGAGCAAATTGTTTGGCATTGGCGCGGAGAGTTACACGGTTGGCTCCAATGAGTTTTACATGGGGTATGCCACCAGCCGCCAGACCGCTTTGTGTCTGGACGCCGGACATTTCCACCCGACTGAAGTGATTTCCGACAAGATTTCCGCCGCCATGCTGTATGTGCCGCAGTTGCTGCTGCACGTCAGCCGCCCGGTTCGCTGGGACAGCGATCACGTGGTGCTGCTGGATGATGAAACCCAGGCAATCGCCAGTGAGATTGTCCGTCATGACCTGTTTGACCGGGTACACATTGGTCTGGATTTCTTCGATGCCTCCATCAATCGTATTGCCGCGTGGGTCATTGGCACGCGCAATATGAAAAAAGCCCTGCTGCGTGCGTTGTTAGAACCGACAGCCGAACTGCGCAAGCTGGAAGCGGCAGGGGATTACACCGCACGACTGGCGCTGCTGGAAGAGCAGAAATCGTTGCCGTGGCAGGCGGTGTGGGAAATGTATTGCCAGCGTCACGATACGCCAGCGGGTAGCGAATGGCTGGAAAGCGTGCGGGCTTATGAGAATACGATTTTGCGTCAGCGTGGGTAAACACCGCCGGATGCGGCGCGAGCGCCTTATCCGGCCTACAGGTCGAATGACCGTGCTGGCTGTCACCCTCACCCCGGCCCTCTCCCTGAAAGGGAGAGGGGGAAAAACATAGCCCCCTCCGGCAACGGAGCTAAACACAGCGCCGGACAGTCCCCTCGCCCCTTTGGGGAGAGGGTTAGGGTGAGGGGAACAAGCCGCACCATGTATCAACAAGGCACCGAATTTACAGGAACACAGAACATGCAAAACATTACCCAGTCCTGGTTTGTCCAGGGAATGATCAAAGCCACCACCGACGCCTGGCTGAAAGGCTGGGACGAGCGCAACGGCGGCAACCTGACGCTGCGCCTGGATGACGCTGATATCGCGCCGTATAACGACAATTTTCACCCACAACCGCGCTATATCCCGCTCAGCCAGCCTATGCCTTTACTGGCAAACACACCGTTTATCGTCACCGGCTCCGGCAAATTCTTCCGCAACGTCCAGCTCGATCCCGCAGCAAATTTAGGCGTCGTAAAGGTCGACAGCGACGGTGCGGGCTACCATATTCTCTGGGGGCTAACCCACGAAGCCGTCCCAACCTCTGAACTTCCGGCGCACTTTCTCTCCCATTGCGAACGTATTAAAGCCACCAACGGCCAAGATCGGGTGATCATGCACTGCCATGCCACCAACCTGATCGCCCTCACCTATGTACTGGAAAACGACACGGCGGTCTTCACTCGCCAACTGTGGGAAGGCAGCACCGAGTGCCTGGTGGTATTCCCGGATGGCGTTGGCATTTTGCCGTGGATGGTGCCCGGCACGGACGAAATCGGCCTGGCCACCGCGCAGGAAATGCAAAAACATTCAATGGTTCTCTGGCCTTTCCACGGCGTCTTCGGCAGTGGTCCGACGCTGGACGAAGCGTTTGGCCTGATCGATACCGCAGAAAAATCGGCGGAAGTGTTGGTGAAAGTATATTCGATGGGTGGCATGAAACAGACCATCAGCCGTGAAGAGTTGATAGCCCTGGGCAAGCGTTTCGGCGTCACCCCACTGGCAAGCGCACTGGCACTTTAACACCCCGTTTCGCATCTGGCGGCGCGGGTTATGTCGTCGGACAGAAGGATTTGATCTTAAGGAGAATAATCATGAGTTTTATGTTGGCATTACCGAAAATCAGCCTGCATGGCGCTGGGGCAATTGGCGATATGGTAAACCTGGTTGCGAATAAGCAGTGGGGAAAAGCACTGATCGTTACCGATGGGCAACTGGTTAAGTTGGGATTGCTGGACAGTCTGTTCACCGCGCTGGATCAACACGAAATGTCTTACCACCTATTCGATGAGGTCTTTCCAAATCCCACCGAAGAACTGGTGCAAAAAGGCTACGCTGCATTTCAGGACGCCGCATGTAACTACATTATTGCTTTCGGTGGCGGTAGCCCAATTGATACCGCAAAAGCCGTGAAAATCCTTACCGCTAATCCAGGCCCTTCTACTGCTTACTCTGGCATTGGCAAAGTAAAAAACCCAGGCGTGCCGCTGGTGGCGATCAACACGACTGCCGGAACCGCCGCTGAGATGACCAGCAATGCGGTGATCATCGACACTGCGCGGCAAGTGAAAGAAGTCATCATCGATTCGAATATTATTCCTGATATCGCCGTGGATGATGCCAGTGTAATGCTGGAGATCCCTGCCTCCGTTACCGCTGCCACCGGTATGGACGCACTAACCCATGCCATAGAAGCCTTTGTTTCCGTTGGCGCCCATCCGCTAACTGATGCCAACGCGCTGGAGGCTATCCGCTTGATTTCTCTGTGGCTGCCGAAAGCGGTAGAAGATGGTCATAATCTGGAAGCTCGCGAACAGATGGCTTTCGGGCAATATCTGGCGGGTATGGCTTTTAACAGCGCGGGACTGGGACTGGTTCACGCACTGGCGCATCAGCCCGGTGCTACCCACAACCTGCCACACGGGGTGTGTAATGCCATCTTGTTGCCAGTAATCGAAAACTTTAACCGCCCGAATGCCATCGCACGCTTTGCCCGTATCGCCCAGGCGATGGGGGTCGATACGCGCGGGATGAGTGATGAAGCGGCAAGTCTGGAAGCGATTAATGCCATTCGAGCCTTGAACCATCGCGTAGGCATACCTGCGGGATTTAGTCAGCTTGGCATCAGCAAAGAGGATATCGAAGGCTGGTTAGATAAAGCCCTGGCCGACCCATGCGCACCATGTAACCCACGTACCGCCAGCCGCGACGAAGTGCGTGAGCTTTATCTGGAGGCGTTATGATCCGCAAAGCCTTTGTTATGCAAGTCAACCCAGGCGCCCATGAAGAGTATCAGCGTCGGCACAACCCGATCTGGCCGGAACTGGAAGCGGTATTGAAATCTCACGGTGCGCATAACTACGCCATCTATCTCGATAAAGCGCGAAATTTGCTGTTTGCCACAGTAGAAATTGAATCTGAAGAACGCTGGAATGCGGTTGCCAGCACTGACGTTTGCCAACGTTGGTGGAAATATATGACCGACGTTATGCCCGCTAATCCGGATAACAGCCCGGTCAGCAGCGAGCTACAAGAAGTGTTTTACCTGCCTTAATGAGTTGCGGTGCCGGATATTTTTCCGGCGCCGCACTTTCATCAGAAGAAGTATTTAAAACGAACGCGTGCGCCGTAACGATCATCATTATCGTCGCCGTGTTTTTTATCGCCGTCGCTATCCAGAATGGAGTAATAAGTACCAAGGTAAATATTAAAGTTCTCCATATCCATCACGTTAGCGAACTGATAAGACGCATGAATGGTGTGAATGGTGTACGTCCCTTCATCATCAATCCAGCAGTCGTTATCACAAACTACCCCACTGAATTCATCAATCTTATTGTGCGCGTAGATATAACCCAGCTCGAAACGTTTCCACAGCGCGTTAATCCCGGCAGTGAAATCTTTCTCATTATTGGCATCTAAATAGGCGGTATTAAGATTAACCACGATACCATTTTCCGGATCGGTTTTCAGGCCGTTCCAGGTCATGCTCATACCATAACCGGTACGATCGGACTGATCGACAAAATTACCCTTGCTATCGGTATAACCGTAAGCATTATTTACCACGTTCGCTTCCATCGCTGCGGAAACGGTTAATTCTTCCGTCGGCGACCAGGCTATCACCGGGCGCAGGTAAGCAACATTTTTCTGCTGCTTCATATCGCGACCATGATAATTACCGTCGTTATATAAAGATGTTCCGTCTTCCAGTAACGTGTTTAATTCAAAATACCAGTTATCGAGTTGTTTGCTGACAAGGAAATTACCGCCAGCGTTAGAACGCCCGCGCCCCTCTTTCATCATATAGATATAACCGCTGCCATCATCATAAAGATCGTTCGCAGTATTACCTGAATGCTCAACAAAGGTATCCTGATTTAGCGGGAACATATCGTAGGCTTCAAAACGCCCTACTTTGACTTTCCAGTCATTTTCTTTGCCAAAGAAGAAAACCGCGTCATCGATATTCACAGAACCGTGCATATCCCCCAGCGGTTGTGCGGAGAACCCGGCGAAATAACCGTTGTCCAGCTTTCTTACACCATCAAAGCCTAACAGAATACGGCCATTGAGATTCCACTGTTCATTGGTGGGATCGCTATTCACATCAGCGTTGGTCATTGCCAGCAGGCCATGATTACTTTCCGCATCCATATTAAATTCTACGTCGCCGTAGATTTTTAAATCGCCATAACCTGAAAGCAAAAGATTAGGTGAGGTGGCATTTTTCTTTGCAGATTCCGCCGTTGCCTGTCCATTTACCGGCGTATTGCCCTGGGCAGCCTTAATTTCGCGGATCTCAGCGGCTTGTTGTGTCTGCAGCTGTTTTACCTGCCCCTCTGCTTTTGCTGCCCGCATTTCTGCCGCTTCCAGGCGTTCTTCCAGCAATGCCATGCGTTGTTCCAGCGTTAAATGCTGTGTTTTTGCCATACCGGTACTACATGCCAATAATAAACCTATGGCTAAAGATAACGTCGATTTTTTCATTATTTACGTTCCCTGAAATAAAGGATGCCCTACGCTTTCAAGAATGAGTGCGTATATAGAAAAATATAAAAGTTGTTTTAATAGGATGTGCACTTTCGATTTTAATGCAACATCAGCAAGCCAGCGAATAGTATCCCGCCACATAATACGAGTAAATCAGATGATTTCCTGGAACGTGAGGAATATAACAATAGTGCCGTTTTTAACTAAATATCATAAAAAATATTAGATATGACTCCTGCCAATTCATAAACCATAAAAATAAATAGCTTTGCACAGAAACATTCGAGATATTTAAATATTCATCAAATCATTAAAAAGTAGTTTTTTATTCGCGATATTTATTTTAGCCACCAATATGTGTCCTGCTCCGCAAAAGGTGCCTTTCTCTCTTCCTTACATTGTCACAGCTTCACGGCATATCGCCGTTTATCACTCTCATTACAATCAACGAAAATAAGTTTAAAGGGGGGCTAATAGGGATATTCGTAAGAAGAATAACGGTGTGCAGTAATTTGTAGAAAAGATGCTCTTAATTTAGTTCAGTGAATGCTCAGCCCCAGGAGACGTAAACATTTGAACCGATAAGACACGTAAGCGTCGCATCAGGCAATGAATGCCCGATGCGACCAGCTTCTTATATCAGAACAGCCCCAACGGTTTATCCGAGTAGCTCACCAGCAGGCACTTGGTTTGCTGGTAATGCTCCAGCATCATCTTATGGGTTTCGCGTCCGATGCCCGACTGTTTGTAGCCGCCAAACGCCGCATGTGCCGGGTAAGCGTGATAACAGTTGGTCCATACGCGCCCTGCCTGAATGCCACGCCCCATCTTATAGGCCAGATTACCGTTGCGGCTCCAGACACCCGCGCCCAGGCCATATTGCGTGTCGTTCGCCAGCTCCAGCGCCTCGTCCATCGTTTTGAAGGTGGTCACCGCCAGCACCGGACCAAATATCTCTTCCTGGAACACACGCATATTGTTCTGACCAAACAGAATCGTCGGTTCGAGGTAATAACCGTCTTTCAGTTCCCCTTCCAGCAGCTTACGCCGCCCGCCGGTGAGTACATCTGCCCCCTCTTTTTTACCGATATCAATGTAATTGAGGATGGTTTCCAGTTGCCCATGAGAAACCTGTGCGCCCATTTGCGTCACGCTGTCGAGCGGGTTACCGCTACGAATGCTTTCAACACGACGGATGGCGCGTTCCATAAAGCGTTCGTAGATAGACTCCTGCACTAAAGCACGGCTCGGACAGGTACAGACTTCGCCCTGGTTGAAGGCGAACAGTGCAAAGCCCTCCAGCGCCTTATCGAAGAAAGCATCTTCTTCATCCATCACATCAGCAAAGAAGATATTTGGCGACTTACCGCCCAACTCCAGCGTCACCGGAATAATGTTCTGCGTGGCGTACTGCATAATCTGCTGGCCGACTTCCGTTGAGCCGGTAAACGCAACTTTGGCGATGCGTTTTGAGGTCGCCAGATATTCACCGATTTCGCCGCCCGCACCGTTGACCACGTTCACCACACCTGGCGGCAGTAAATCACCGACGATTTCCATTAGCAGCAGTACTGAAAGCGGGGTAAGTCGTGCGGGTTTCAGCACCACACAGTTGCCCGCCGCCAGCGCGGGAGCCATTTTCCAGCTCGCCATCAGCAGCGGGAAGTTCCACGGGATAATTTGCCCCACCACGCCTAACGGTTCGTGGAAGTGATAAGCCACTGTTTCGCTATCGACTTCACTAATACCACCTTCCTGCGCCCGAATACACGAGGCGAAATAGCGGAAATGGTCAATCGCCAGCGGCACATCGGCAGCACTGGTTTCACGAATGGGCTTGCCGTTATCCCAGGTTTCTGCCGTCGCCAACAGTTCGAGATTTTGTTCCATTCGATCGGCAATCTTAAACAGAATCGCCGCGCGATCCTGCACCGAGGTATGCGCCCATTTATCTTTCACTTTATGCGCGGCATCCAGCGCCAGATCGATGTCGCGTTTGCCCGAAGACGCCACTTCGCACAGTAGCTGCCCGGTCACCGGCGTCAGGTTCTGGTAATACTCGCCGTCGGCGGGTGCTATCCATTCGCCGCCGATAAAGTTGTCATAGCGGGCTTTTAACTTGAGGGGGAAACCATACTCGCCGGGCTTAATCTGTGCTGAAGGGGGATTGTTGGTCATGATCGTCTCCTTGCGGTGTGAGGTATAACAAGGGTAGACGTGACTGGCGAAATCTTCGCCAGCCGGTGACAGCTTTACGACGGCAATCACGAATTTACGGGCAAGGATTACAGAGATAGTTAAAAAAGCGGCTGACAACACGTCAGCCGTTACGAGAAGGTAATTACATCGCAGCGCGATAAATCGCCACAATTTCTTCGTGAGTTGCCTGAATCGGGTTAGTAAATCCGCAGGCATCTTTCAGAGCATTGGTCGCCAGTACCGCGAAATCTTCTTCTTTCACGTTCAGATCGCGCAGACCTGCCGGAATATCGACTTTCTTCGCCAGTTCGCGGATAGCGTTAATGCAGGCTTCTGCACCTTCCGCGTCGTTTTTACCTGTCACGTTCACACCCATTGCAGCAGCGCAGTCACGCAGACGTGCGGCAGCTACTTTGCTGTTGAATACCTGAACGTGCGGCAGTAGAACGGCGTTACATACACCGTGCGGCAGATTGTAGAAACCGCCTAACTGGTGCGCCATCGCATGAACATAACCCAAAGACGCATTGTTGAACGCCATACCGGCGAGGAACTGGGCATAAGCCATCGCTTCACGCGCTTTCGCATTGCTGCCATCTTCTACGGCTAACGGCAGGTTTTCGGCAATCATGGTCACGGCTTTCAGTGCGCAAGCGTCGGTGATCGGCGTTGCGGCAATAGACACATACGCTTCGATAGCGTGTGTTAAGGCATCCATACCCGTTGCGGCGGTCAGTGACTTCGGCATACCGATCATCAGAGAAGAGTCATTGACAGAAAGCAGCGGAGTCACGTGTTTATCCACAATCGCCATTTTGATGTGGCGCGCTTCGTCAGTGATAATGCAGAAACGGGTCATTTCAGACGCAGTACCCGCTGTGGTATTGATAGCGATCATCGGCAACTGCGGTTTTGCAGAGCGGTCAACGCCTTCGTAATCGCGAATATCACCGCCGTTGGCTGCTACCAGCGCAATGCCTTTCGCACAGTCGTGCGGAGAACCACCACCTAAGGAAATTACGCTATCACAATTATTTTCTTTCAGCAGTTTGAGGCCTGCGGCGACGTTTTCCGTGGTTGGGTTAGGTTGGGTGCCATCATAAATAACGCTAAAAATATTGCGTTCTTCCAGTGCTTTTTGCACATCGCCCGCCATACCTAATTTCGTTAACATATTGTCAGTGACAATTAAGGTACGGGTAAATCCATAATCTGCCATCATATTCATTGCATCAGTCAATGAATCAGCGCCGATGACATTCACTGAAGGAATAAAAAAGGTTGAAGCTGCCATAAAACACTCCTGGAAGAGTAAAAAGGGCAGGCAGATTACAAAGTATTTTCATTCGGAAATATGATCGACATTACCGTTTATTAAAATATTTTTAATAAAAAGCACGTTACATTCATCAAATAACGTGCTTCCTTAATATTAATAAGAATTTTGTATTAATTCATATTTATTATGAATTAATCATTTCCTTATCTTTCGGGAAATAATAATGCATCGCGCAATAAATGATCATTTCCACGACGCCGCGTAAAGCCAATGCGGTCAAAATATTCCAGTATTTGAATTGCCAGCTTTCGGCCTACACCTAAGCGATCGCGGAAATCCGCCGCGCAGGTTGAACCACATTCCTGATCGAGATCGCGGATCATATTGGCAAATTCGACAATCCGATCATTACGGTAATAACGATCTTTGACGATCGCCGTAATTATCCCCTGCTGCGCCGCCTGGCGTAGCGTCAGGCGCATTGCCTGCTCGTCGGTTCCCGTCTCTTTTGCCAGGTCACGCACCCACCACGGCTCGTCGCCAAATAGCGGCTCTGCTTTTTGCCAGATGGCCTGCTGCTCTTCGCTGAAGCCCGCTTTGTGATCCGGCAGATGCAGCCAGCCGTGGTGGCTATGGATATCGCCGCTTTCGCGCATCTTTTCAATCAGCAACAGAACCAGAGCTTCATCTTCCATCGGCAACGCCATGCGCCGCAGGCGCTCGCGCCCCGGTCCAGGTTCATCGCGATGTTGCTCATGATAAGCCGCTAATGTGTCGAGGATTTTTCGCTGCCAGCGGGCGGCAACCGGCGCATTCAACAAGCTATAACCAGCCTGAATATAGCCTGGCTGTTGCAGCAGTTCGCGCATCCCTTCGCCGTTGAGCTGTCTCGCCCAGGCGAAATCGGCAAGATTCACCGCTCCGCGTTCCAGATGAACGGTCAGTGCGTCGGCATCGTTTTGTGTGCGTGCAAGAGACGCCAGCCATTGCAGATATTCCGGCTTACGCTTACCGCGACGTGGCGGGTTAAGCATCACCACGCGCGCCCCCGCCAGCGTGTTGCGAGCCGAGATATCGCGCAGCACTATGCGATCGTTATCCGCCAGCCACAGAGGCGTGTCGAACACCAGCTCGGCAAGGTTATCTTCCAGCAGCGAAACGCGCCCCGTAACGTGGCTGGCGGCGTGGTGAATATGCAGCGGCTGCCACTGGGTCAACGGTACATGAGTTTGTAGCTCGACAATCACCCGCGTGAACGGCTCCGGCGGCGCATCGGCAAGCAGCCAGTCGCCACGGTTAATCTGTTCTTTTTCCGCATCACCGGCGATATTAAGCGCAATACGTTGCCCGGCATGGGCGGTTTCTGTTGGCTGATTTTGCGCATGGAGCGCACGCACGCGCATCGGCTTATTTACACCGGTCAGCCATAGTGAATCACCAACCTTCACTTCCCCGCTTAACGCCGTACCAGTGACCACCAGCCCGGCACCTTTTACGGTAAAAGCGCGGTCGATAGCGAGGCGGAAACTATGTTGGCTGGCGTGTTCACGTTCAGGCAACTGAAGCAGATGTTCGCGCAGGGCATCAATTCCCCGACCTTCGGTTGCTGCGGTGACAAACAGTTTTGCCTCAGCAAAACCGTATTCCCGCAGCACCTGCTTTACCTGGCGTTCAACCTCATCAACACGCGCTTCGTCCACGCGATCGGCTTTGGTCAGTGCCACTGTCAGCATCGGGTTACCGGTAAGTTGCAAAATCGCCAGATGCTCACGGGTCTGCGCCATCACACCGTCATCGCAAGCCACCACCAGCAGCGCATGATCGATACCCCCGACGCCCGCCAGCATGTTGGAAAGAAACTTTTCATGACCGGGAACGTCGATAAAACCAGGCACGCGACCATCCGGCTGCGGCCAGTAGGCATAGCCGAGATCGATGGTCATACCGCGCTTTTTTTCTTCCGGCAGACGGTCGGCATTTACACCAGTAATCGCCTGCAATAAGGTCGTTTTGCCGTGGTCAACGTGTCCGGCAGTCGCAATAATCATTTCAACAACATCTCCATAAACCGTTGCTCATCTTCAAGGCAGCGTAAATCCAGCCACAATCGCCCGTCGTAGATACGTCCAATCACCGGAACCGGCAATTCACGCCAGCGGGCGGCTAATGCCTCAAGGTGGCTACCGCGCCCGTCATGGGGTGTAAACGTTAATGCCGCGCTCGGCAGGCGATCAACCGGCAGCGAACCACTGCCAATCTGCGAAAGACACGGCATAACCTGTACCGCAAACTCCGCGCCGTAATGTGCGGCAAGGGGAGCCTGTAAACGTTGCGCCTGGATTTGAATAACCTCTGCGCTGCGGGTAAGCAGACGCAGGGTCGGTAATTTTTCGCTCAGTGCTTCGGGGTGCAGATAGAGACGCAGCGTCGCTTCCAGCGCCGCGAGGGTCATTTTATCCGCGCGTAATGCACGCTTCAGCGGATGACTTTGCAGGCGGGAAATCATCTCTTTCTTACCAACGATGATCCCTGCCTGCGGCCCGCCTAACAACTTGTCGCCGGAGAAGCTCACCAGGCTGACGCCCGCCGCAATCAACTCCTGCGGCATCGGCTCTTTCGGCAAACCGTACTGGCTAAGATCGACCAGCGAACCACTGCCTAAATCAGTCACCACGGGAACATCCAGCTCTTTGCCGAGCGCCACCAGTTCCGCTTCGTCTATCGCTTTGGTAAATCCCTGAATGCTGTAGTTACTGGTATGTACTTTCATCAACAGCGCGGTATTTTCATTTACTGCCTGACGATAATCACTGGCGTGGGTACGGTTGGTCGTCCCCACTTCGTGCAGGGTGCAGCCAGCCTGACGCATTACGTCAGGAATACGAAACGCGCCGCCAATCTCCACCAGTTCGCCACGAGACACCACCACCTCTTTACCGCTGGCAGTGGCCGCCAACATCAACAATACCGCCGCCGCATTGTTATTGACGATACAGGCATCTTCCGCCCCCGTAATGCGGCACAGCAGTTGCGCCAGCGCGCGATCGCGATGCCCGCGTCCGGCGTCGTCCAGATCATACTCCAGCGTCACCGGCGAACGCATAGCCTGCGCAACGGCTTCCACCGCTGCTTCCGCCTGTAAAGCTCGCCCAAGGTTGGTATGCAGCACGGTTCCCGTCAGGTTGATCACCGGACGCAGCGCGCTCTGCGCCTCTTTCGTCAGCCGGGCATCGACTTCTTGCGCCCAGTTCTCACACCACGCGGGCAGCGTCTGGCTGTCACGAATCACTTCTCGCGCTTCATCAAGCATCTGACGCAGCAATTCCACCACGCGGGTGTGACCATAAGTATCACGCAAAGAAAGGAAGGAGCTATCGCGCAATAAGCGATCAATAGCCGGAAGTTGACTATAGAGGGAACGCGTTTCGGTTGTCATAGGAAACCTGGCTGATCAAGGCCCTCTCACACGGAGAAGGGCGTTTAACATAACCACGGATTGTAACGTGAGATGGGTCAGGAGGACATATCGCGCATCAAGCCTTTGGTGGTTCGGTGCGGGCAAAACTTTCGCGGCTAAACAAGTTTTCGACCAGTTTGACTAAGTGTGGGCGGTCGACACACCAGCCCGGCGCAACGCGGCGGAAATTGAGATATCCAACGGCACAGGCAATGGCAATAGTCGCCAGATTGACCGTATCGGTTTTGAGCGTGCCATCGACCAGATATCCTTCCAGCACATCCAGGCTACGGTTGATTTTCTCTCGCTGGCGTAACAATTCATCTTCAGACTGCTGCGCCGCCGGACGCGCCTGTTCGCGCACCGACACCAGCCCAGCATCCATAATACCGTCGGCCAGCGCCTCAATTTTACGCACTCGCAACGACTCCAGCGGATCGCGCGGCAACATCGCCGGAGCGACATTCATTAATTCAATATATTCGGCGATGATCGGTGAATCAAACCAGCATTCGCCCTCTTCGGTCACCAACACCGGCACTTTCCCTAACGGGTTAAATTGCGCCACGCCGTTGTCCGCGTTATAGGGCAGTTCATTAATAAATTCGAAAGTTATGCCCTTTTCTAACAACAGAATAGAAAGTTTGCGTACAAACGGGCTGGTGTAGCTACCGACGAGTTTCATGCCATGTCCTTTGTGCGAGGAAAAATATCAGTATGGCTCAGGCTCGCGCAAAACACAGGTGATACAAGTCTCAATGATCCAAATAAAGATAATGCATCCAACTGGTCATTCTTAGCAGCACCTTCCGCATCACCGAAACATGGCTGAAATGGTCGGAGTAAACGGCTACCTGGGCGTAGATGCCGTCGGGTAAGGCATCTATATCAGCGTTAGGGTCGAGTTCAATGGTTCCCAGCACACCATCCGTTCCGGGCACGACCGTTAACGATTGCAGCACCCCCTGCGCCTGATACGAACCGCCTGGCACCACTGGCAAAATACTGGTCAGTTTGCCGTGGAATACCTGCCCCGGCAGCGCGTTAAATACGACTTCCGCATCATCACCGGGTTTCAGACGTAACAGCGAGTTTTGCCGGAACTGGGCGACGATTTGCCGTTTTTGCTCAGGGATGAAGACCATCACCGGACGTAACGGCAAAGCTGCCGCGTAAGTGCCTGGGCGGATCAGTACCTGAGTAACGTAGCCGTTGCTCGGCGCGCGAATAATAGTTTGCTCAAGGTTATATTTCGCTTCGGTCAGTTGCGCCCTTAAGCTCACAATCTGTGATTGCTCGCCGTTGACCATGCTGTCGAGCTGGCTCTGGATCTGCGCCTGCTCCGCCACCGAACCTTTCACCAGCGCATCCTGCGCGAGAAAATTTTGCCGCGCGTCGTCGATGTCACGTTCCGAGAACGGATTGACCGTCGCCCGACTACCTTTCAGGTAACGTTGATAATTTTTAAACAGACGGTCGCGCTCCGCTGAAACTTGAGTGGTGTTGGCCTGCGCTTCAGTGAGCTGCGCGCGCAGCGTTTTGATATTATGCGTCGCCGTCATCAAATCAGCCTGAAGTCTGTCTACTCGCGCCTGATAACGTACCGGGTCGAGCTTAAAAAGCACCTCGCCCTTTTGAATAAGCTGATTATTTTTGTCGGTGACTTCAGTCACGATCCCCGTCACCTGTGGCGTAATGGGGATCGCTATCACTGCCTTTTGCGCAGTAAAAGTGTAAGGATGGTTGTAGTTCATCAATAAAATCAAACCACTCACCAGAAACACGCCACCCAGCGCCGCTGTCGCCAGCGTCCACTGATTCACCGGAATGCGGAAGATTTTAAAGACCGCCCACGCCAGCGCCACGTAAGTTAAAACAATTAACAGATCCATAATCAGATCTCCGGGAACGTGGAATAGTCACTCTTTTTTTCAGCTGCAAGTTGGTGCTCCAGCCGGGAAACACGGTCAGAAAGCGCGGCAATTTCCGGGTCAGTCGCTTTCTCTTGCGACGCAGTATGTGACTGCATTCCCCAGCCGCGCTCTGGCTGGTAGAGCGTTGCCCAGATCCACAAGAACGGCCAGATTACATGCAGGGTAAACAGACTTACCCAACCCGCCGTATGAATGGCGTCGGCGTGGGGATGGTTGCGCTTTTTGGCAATCAGATAGGGGATGTCATGTATCGCGATGATTCCATAAAAAATCACCAGAAAGACGAAGATCAGCACTCCCAACGCGAAGTAGTTTAGAAACATATCTGCCTCGGATTCACGCTTATCAGTGTTGTTTTTTGGCTGGCAGCCGGAAGGGAGTCAGGCTGATACTTTGACATTAATCCGCGTTTGCCAATCTCGCCATCACACCGAAGGATAATTTTAAAAGGTGATGAGTTGCTCAGTTACAAAACGGTCTTAAGGCAAAGTCAGAACATGCTGCAGATCACACCAGGTGAATTGCCGAAGAAAATATCTTGTGATTCAGATCACAATAATTCAACAAACAACCAAAACAAAAATGTGATGTTATTCACATTTTAATGCCATTTTTAGCGAAAATTGCCGCCTTGTTGCTTTTTTACACAAGCGTTTTGTGATGAGCATCACGTCAATTACCTCTCTACCCCCTATATTTATGTGACTGATATCACACAAAAGGCCGTCGACTGGACAGTTAACCGATTCAGTGCCAGATTTCGCAGTATCTACAAGGTCCGGCTACCTCTGCCGCCACATTAACAAAAAACCTCGGGCTTCCAGCCTGCGCGACAGCAAACATAAGAAGGGGTGTTTTTATGTCATCCGATATTAAGATCAAAGTGCAAAGCTTTGGTCGTTTCCTCAGCAACATGGTGATGCCAAATATCGGCGCGTTTATCGCGTGGGGTATCATCACCGCGTTATTTATTCCAACAGGGTGGTTACCGAACGAAACGCTGGCGAAGCTGGTCGGGCCGATGATCACTTATCTCCTGCCGCTGCTGATCGGTTATACCGGTGGTAAGCTGGTAGGCGGCGAACGTGGCGGCGTAGTCGGTGCCATCACTACCATGGGCGTTATCGTCGGCGCAGACATGCCGATGTTCCTCGGTTCTATGATTGCAGGTCCGCTGGGTGGCTGGTGCATTAAGCACTTCGACCGCTGGGTAGACGGTAAAATCAAATCCGGTTTTGAGATGCTGGTGAATAACTTCTCCGCAGGCATCATCGGGATGATCCTCGCCATTCTGGCATTCCTCGGCATTGGCCCGATTGTTGAAGCTCTGTCTAAAATGCTGGCTGCGGGCGTTAACTTCATGGTTGTCCATGACATGCTGCCGCTGGCGTCTATCTTTGTTGAACCGGCGAAAATCCTGTTCCTCAACAACGCCATTAACCACGGTATCTTCTCGCCGTTGGGTATTCAGCAGTCCCATGAACTTGGCAAATCCATCTTCTTCCTGATTGAAGCGAACCCGGGTCCGGGTATGGGTGTTCTGCTGGCGTACATGTTCTTTGGTCGCGGTAGTGCGAAACAGTCTGCGGGCGGTGCGGCAATCATCCACTTCCTGGGTGGTATCCACGAAATCTACTTCCCGTATGTGCTGATGAATCCGCGTCTGATCCTGGCCGTTATCCTCGGCGGTATGACTGGCGTGTTCACGCTAACTATCCTGGGCGGTGGTCTGGTTTCTCCGGCATCTCCGGGTTCTATCCTCGCGGTACTGGCGATGACGCCAAAAGGTGCTTACTTCGCTAACATCGCAGGTGTGTGTGCGGCGATGGCAGTCTCCTTCGTTGTCTCTGCTATTTTGCTGAAAACCAGCAAAGTGAAAGAAGAAGACGATATTGAAGCGGCTGCGCGTCGTGTCCAGGAGATGAAAGCTGAATCAAAAGGCGCTACTCCACTGTCTGCTGGCGATGTGACTAACGACCTGAGCCACGTGCGTAAAATCATCGTTGCCTGTGACGCCGGTATGGGTTCCAGTGCGATGGGTGCGGGCGTGCTGCGTAAGAAAATTCAGGATGCAGGTCTGTCGCAGATTTCTGTTACTAACAGCGCGATCAACAACCTGCCGCCGGATGTGGACCTGGTCATCACTCACCGTGACCTGACCGAACGTGCTATGCGTCAGGTTCCGCAGGCACAGCATATTTCGCTGACCAACTTCCTCGACAGCGGCCTGTACACCAGCCTGACCGAACGTCTGGTTGCTGCCCAGCGCCATACTGAAAACGAAGTGAAAGTGAAAGACAGCCTGAAAGACAGCTTTGACGATTCTAACGCCAACCTGTTTAAGCTCGGCGCGGAGAACATCTTCCTCGGTCGCAAAGCGGCAACCAAAGAAGAAGCGATTCGCTTTGCCGGTGAACAACTGGTGAAAGGCGGCTATGTTGAACCGGAATACGTACAGGCGATGCTGGATCGTGAAAAACTGACCCCGACCTATCTGGGTGAGTCTATCGCGGTGCCCCACGGTACGGTTGAAGCGAAAGATCGCGTACTGAAAACAGGCGTCGTGTTCTGTCAGTACCCGGAAGGCGTGCGCTTCGGTGAAGAAGAAGATGACATCGCCCGTCTGGTGATTGGTATTGCTGCCCGTAATAACGAGCACATTCAGGTTATCACCAGCCTGACCAACGCACTGGATGATGAGTCCGTCATCGAGCGTCTGGCACACACCACTAGCGTGGATGAAGTGCTGGAACTGCTGGCAGGTCGTAAGTAATCCAGGCCCACCCTCTCCACATGGAGAAGGTGGGCTAATTGCCTGATGCGCTTTGCTTATCAGGCCTACAAAACAAAGCGCAGTTTGTTAAATTTGCACGCTCTTGTAGGCCGGATAAGGCGTTTACGCCGCATCCGGCGCTGCCCCTCTCCTCACGGAGAGGGTTTGGGTGAGGGAAAAGCCTCACCCCAGCCCTCTCGGGTAAAAACATTGATGAAGGTTAATACTATGAAAGCATTACATTTTGGCGCAGGTAATATCGGTCGTGGCTTTATCGGTAAACTGCTGGCAGACGCGGGTATCCAACTGACGTTTGCCGATGTCAATCAGGTGGTACTTGATGCCCTGAATGCCCGTCATAGCTATCAGGTTCACGTTGTCGGCGAAACCGAGCAGGTGGATACCGTTTCCGGCGTTAATGCCGTCAGCAGCATTGGCGACGACGTGGTTGATTTAATCGCCCAGGTTGATTTAGTCACCACCGCCGTTGGCCCGGTCGTGCTGGAACGCATTGCTCCGGCAATCGCCAAAGGGCTGGTGAAACGTAAAGAGCAAGGTAATGAATCCCCGCTGAACATTATCGCCTGTGAAAACATGGTACGTGGCACAACACAACTGAAAGGTCATGTGATGAACGCCCTGCCGGAAGATGCCAAAGCGTGGGTAGAAGAACACGTTGGCTTTGTGGATTCCGCCGTTGACCGTATCGTGCCGCCTTCAGCGTCTGCAACGAATGATCCGCTGGAAGTCACTGTAGAAACCTTCAGCGAATGGATTGTCGATAAAACCCAGTTCAAAGGCACACTGCCAAATATTCCTGGTATGGAGTTAACCGACAACCTGATGGCGTTTGTCGAACGTAAGCTCTTCACCCTGAATACGGGTCATGCTATAACCGCGTACCTTGGAAAACTGGCGGGTCATCAGACCATTCGTGACGCGATTCTCGACGAGAAAATCCGTGCGGTGGTAAAAGGGGCGATGGAAGAAAGCGGCGCAGTACTGATTAAGCGTTACGGTTTTGACGCGGACAAGCACGCAGCGTACATCCAGAAAATCCTCGGTCGTTTTGAAAACCCGTATCTGAAAGATGATGTTGAGCGCGTAGGCCGTCAACCGCTGCGTAAACTGAGTGCTGGCGACCGTCTGATCAAGCCGCTGCTGGGTACGCTGGAATATAGCTTGCCGCACAAAAATCTGATTGAAGGTATTGCCGCTGCAATGCACTTCCGCAGTGAAGATGATCCGCAGGCACAAGAACTGGCGGCACTGATTGCCGACAAAGGCCCGCAGGCTGCGCTGGCGCACATTTCCGGGCTTGATGCCAACAGCGAGGTTGTCACCGAGGCGGTAACCGCTTATAACGCAATGCAATAATGGTGAACCAGGCGCAGGACTCCCTGCGCCCGAATAACAGATTGTCAGATATGCAGGCAACAATGGAACAAACCCAGGCCTTTGAAAACCGTGTGCTTGAGCGTCTGAATGCTGGCAAAACCGTGCGAAGCTTTCTGATTACCGCCGTCGATCTCCTGACCGAGGCGGTGAATCTTCTGGTGCTTCAGGTATTCCGCAAAGACGATTACGCGGTGAAGTATGCTGTAGAACCATTACTCGACGGCGATGGTCCGCTGGGCGACTTGTCCGTGCGCTTAAAGCTGATTTATGGGCTTGGTGTAATTAGTCGCCATGAATACGAAGATGCGGAACTGTTGATGGCACTGCGGGAAGAGCTGAATCACGACGGCAACGAGTACGCATTTACCGATGATGAAATTCTTGGGCCATTTGGCGAACTGCATTGCGTGGCGGAACTGCCTCCGCCGCCACAGTTTGAACCAATAGACTCCAGTTTGTATGCGATGCAAGTTCAACGCTATCAACAGGCTGTGCGATCAACAATGGTCCTTTCACTGACAGAGCTGATTTCCAAAATCAGCTTAAAAAAAGCCTTTCAAAAGTAAGTACTTTCGCTTACTTCTCCTCTACCGGATTCGGCCGATAAAGTCGGCGATAATATTCCAGACGTTGTAGATATAACGGCACGCTTTCCTCAGGTATACCGGATGGAATCGCGTTACGGGGGGGAAGTTTATTCAGATACTCCCGGAACGCCTGGCTTGATGCCATGAAATCTACGGCTTTATCAATAAGAAGCGGAACGTTTTCACCTAATTTGCCCATAATAATATCTCCGTATTACCCCGCGCCGGGAATGCGCGACCGCCGATTTTAGTTTAGATCCCGATAAAAATGACATTAAGGAAAACGTGCGAAATCCACAACGCTTGCCCTCACCTTCTGATTATATTATTTATTAATCAATGCATTATATGATTTTTGAACCCCAGATTTGTTACCCGACAAAACTATTACAATGCCATCAGTTGTGAACAAAGCACCTGGTCGCGCATACTAGGGGCTATAAATTTATCTTTATCAGAAGCCATCCCATGAAAGAAGTCGAAAAAAACGAAATTAAACGTCTTAGCGATCGCCTGGACGCCATCCGCCACCAGCAGGCCGAACTGTCGCTGGTTGAAGCCGCAGACAAGTATGCCGAGCTGGAAAAAGAGAAAGCTACGCTGGAAGCGGAAATTGCCCGCCTGCGTGAAGTTCATAGCCAGAAACTCAGCAAAGAAGCACAAAAGCTGATGAAGATGCCGTTTCAGCGTGCGATTACCAAAAAAGAACAAGCCGATATGGGTAAGCTGAAGAAGAGTGTCCGTGGGTTAGTCGTAGTGCATCCGATGACCGCACTGGGTCGTGAAATGGGTCTGCAAGAGATGACCGGGTTCTCAAAGACAGCGTTTTAACCCTCTTACCTGTCTATCTCCTTCACATCCCGCGTTGCAGATAAATGCGGGATGTAACAATTATCTTCCTCTTTTTCCTCTGTTTCCTCGTAGAGCCTGCTTTTTACCAGTGGCACTCAATCTGAAAATGCGTTCAGTAAAAGGTTTGGTTCGACACCTGAAAATGGACGATATCATTCATAAAATAAAACTTTTGCCCTTATTTTCTCCATCCGCATTCTAAAAATCCACCCCAAACATTGATTGTATGAATATTAAATTAAAGCTATTTTTCTGCTTTAAATGCAGTGTTTGACATCTGACAACCCTCCTCATTAAAATCCGCCTCCTTAATACAAATAAACAATTTTAAAATTTAATAAATAATTTTCAAAATGAATGTATAAGCAATAATTATAAAGCCAGCCATATAAATCACAAAAGCATCAACCACAAATGGACACATCCCTTAGTTCAAATTGCTAGCAGGGATGATATGTAAGGATAACTTTGTATGAATGTGAATAAATTTTTTACAGGCGTCATGGCGGCTTCGACAATGCTGGTATTGTCAGGTTGTGATTACGTCGAAAAAACGAAAGTAGTTGATGAGCTAACAAAACAACAGGAAGAACAAAAGGCCAGAATCGATCAACTCGAAAAACAATTAGAACAGCAAGACAAAAAAACAAGCACCATTGAAAAACAAAATATTAGCGTAATAAACAGTACAAAAACGCTGGCTCAGGTAGTGAAAGAGATTAAGCGTCAGCAAGACTACTTTGTCTTTACTGAATTTAACCCAGCTCAAACAAAATATTTTATTTTGAATAATGGGTCTGTGGGTTTAGCGGGGCGCATATTATCAATAGAGGCCTCTGAAAATGGCAGTGTTATACATATGTCGCTGGTTAATTTATTAAGCGTACCTGTTTCTAACATTGGTTTTCATGCCACCTGGGGCGGTGAAAAACCCATTGATCAAAAAGAATATGCAAAATGGCAACAACTGCTATTTAGCACCACCATGAACTCCACGCTGAAATTATTACCAGGTCAATGGCAAGACATTAACTTGACGCTAAAAGGGGTGTCTCCCAATAACCTGAAATACCTGAAGTTGGCTATTAATATGCAGAATATCAACTTCGACAACCTTCCACCTGCTGATAACCGGCAGAAAAAAAGCAAAAAATAAATGCAGTCATTGCACTTATATCAAGGAATAGAGAGCAACAACAATGAACAAAATTTTTAAAGTTATCTGGAACCCTGCAACGGGGAGCTACAGCGTCGCCAGCGAAACGGCAAAAAGCCGTGGGAAGAAGTCCGGACGCAGCAAGCTGTTAATTTCTGCATTAGTTGCCGGTGGACTGATGTCGTCGTTTGGAGCGAGTGCTTCTCTTGCACTTGATGGTGGTACGAGCATTGAAACTCCCGAGGTACACGATAGCTGGATTGCTATCGGAAAAGAAGCAAAAGCTACCTCAAAGACAGAGGGGGGAATCGCAATTGCAATAGGACTCGAAGCGACAGCCAGTGGACAAGGAAGTACCGCATTCGGCTACAGAAGTCAATCATTGGGTGATCGCTCCCTGGCTATAGGGCAACAGTCTATAGCCACGGGGAACAGATCCGCAGCATTCGGTAGTGGCGCAGAGTCAAAAGCAGAGTTTTCCCTTGCATTGGGTGGGGTAACTTATACCGGTGGTGCATACTCCACTGCAGTAGGTAGAGGTTCAAGAGTAGAAGATGGTGCTGATTATGCAGCCAGCCTTGGTTACCAGGCATTAGCCGCAGGAAAGTATAGTCTGGCACTCGGCTCAGATACAAAAGCCAATGCTATTGATAGCCTGGCATTTGGAAGACTGGCTTTAGCGAATGCCGATGGTGCCATTGCAATGGGTGCCGCAAGCGAAGCCAATGGATTATATAGTTTGGCATTGGGTTCAAGCAGCATAGCTAACGCGGACAATACCGTTGCGCTTGGATTTGGAGCCAATGCAACCAAAGCTGGAGCAATGGCTTTCGGTCAGGCAGGAAAAGCAGACGGTGTAAATTCTATTGCGTTGGGTAATAAAAGTCAGTCAAGCGGCGAAAACAGTATTGCGCTTGGACAAGAAAGCTATGCTGGTAGTGAAAAAAGTATTGCGATTGGTAGCCTGTCCAGTGTAACCGGTGTTAACTCCGTTGCTCTGGGCACAGAGTCTACTGCCGTGGAAGATAATACTGTTTCAGTAGGTAACGACACGCTGCAGCGTAAAATTGTTCATATGGCAAAAGGCGATATTAGCAGTACCAGTACTGATGCCATCAATGGTTCACAGCTTTATGATATCAGTAAGTCAGTTGCAGACCGTCTGGGCGGCGGTGCCTCCGTGAGTACTGCCGGGGTTGTTAACGCCCCTAACTACAAACTGCAAAGTGGTAGCTTTAATAATGTTGGCGACGCATTAAAGGGTCTTGATGATAATACGTTGCAATGGGACTCGCTTAAAAAAGTCTACAGTGCAAAACACGGTTCCGATGCCACCAGCAAAATCACCAACGTTACGGCGGGTGAGCTGAACGCATCCAGTACCGATGCCGTTAACGGTTCTCAGTTGAAAACCACTAACGACAATGTGCAAATTAACGCTGACAACATCGCCACCAACACCACCAATATCAGCACCCTGACCGGCGATGTGGCTAGCAACACCACTAACATCACTAATCTGACGAATGACGTTGCCGCCAATACCACCAGTATCACCAACCTGGCGGATACGGTAACTAACCTTGGAGAAGATGCGCTGGCATGGGATGACGCCTCAGGTGCATTCACCGCCAAACACGGCACCGATGCCACCAACAAAATCACTAACGTTAAAGACGGTGATTTGACTGTTGACAGTAAAGATGCCGTTAACGGCTCTCAGTTGAAAACCACTAACGACAACGTGGCGACCAACACCACTAATATCAGCAACCTGACCGGCGATGTTGCTAACAACACCACTAACATCACTAATCTGACGAATGATGTTGCCGCCAATACCACCAGTATCACTAACCTGGCGGATACGGTAACTAACCTTGGCGCGGATGCGCTGGCATGGGATGACGCCTCAGGTGCATTCACCGCCAAACACGGCACCGATGACACCAACAAAATCACTAACGTTAAAGACGGTGATTTGACTGTTGACAGTAAAGATGCCGTTAACGGCTCTCAGTTGAAAACCACTAACGACAACGTGGCGACCAACACCACTAATATCAGCAACCTGACCGGCGATGTTGCTAACAACACCACTAACATCACTAATCTGACGAATGATGTTGCCGCCAATACCACCAGTATCACCAACCTGGCGGATACAGTGACTAACCTTGGCGCGGATGCGCTGGCATGGGATGACGCCTCAGGTGCATTCACCGCCAAACACGGCACCGATGACACCAACAAAATTACCAACGTTAAAGACGGTGATTTGACTGTTGACAGTAAAGATGCCGTTAACGGCTCTCAGTTGAAAACCACTAACGACAACGTGGCAACCAACACCACTAATATCAGCAACCTGACCGGCGATGTTGCTAACAACACCACTAACATCACTAATCTGACGAATGATGTTGCCGCCAATACCACCAGTATCACCAACCTGGCGGATACAGTGACTAACCTTGGCGCGGATGCGCTGGCATGGGATGACGCCTCAGGTGCATTCACCGCCAAACACGGCACCGATGACACCAACAAAATTACCAACGTTAAAGACGGTGATTTGACTGTTGACAGTAAAGATGCCGTTAACGGCTCTCAGTTGAAAACCACTAACGACAACGTGGCAACCAACACCACTAACATCGCTACTAACACCACCAACATCAACAACCTGACTGATACGGTGAACAACCTCGGTGAAGATGCGCTGAAATGGGATGACACCACAGGCGCATTTACTGCCGCACACGGCACCGAAGCCACCAGCAAAATCACTAATGTCACCGCTGGAACAATATCGTCTACCAGTACTGACGCCGTTAACGGTGGGCAACTGTTTAGCCTAAGTGATTCACTGGCAGACTATTTTGGCGGTAACGCCTCGGTTGATGAAAACGGTGTATTTACTGGCCCGTCGTACACTATCGGTAGTAACAGCTACGATAACGTAGGTGATGCGCTGGCGGCGATTAACACCTCATTTAGCACTTCATTGGGCGACGCTCTGCTGTGGGATGAAACTGCAAGTGCATTCAGCGCCGGTCACGGTGGCAATGCCAGCAAAATTACCAATGTCGCAAGCGGTGCCGTTTCTGAAACCAGCACCGATGCCATCAATGGTGGACAACTCTACGGTGTGAGCAACTCTGTTGTTGATGCTCTGGGCGGTGGTGCCGCAGTAAATGCTGACGGTAGCATCAGTGCGCCGACGTACTCCATTGCTGATACCGATTACAATAACGTCGGTGATGCTCTGGACGCGATCGACTCAACCCTGGATGATGCGCTGCTCTGGGACGCAACCGCCGGTGAAAATGGTGCGTTCAGCGCCAGCCGCGATGGCAAAGCCAGCGTAATCACTAATGTTGCTAATGGTGATATTTCTGAAACCAGTACTGATGCAATTAATGGTTCACAGTTGTTCGCCACCAACACGTTGATCAATCAGCAAAATGAGATCATCAACCAGATTGCCGGTAATACCAGCATAGACTACATCGAAGAGAACGGTGCGGGTCTGAACTATGCGCGTACCAATGACGCTGGCTTAACCTTTATTGATGCGAGCGCATCAGGTACTGGCGCTACAGCGGTGGGCTATAACGCTGTCGCTTCCGGCGAAAGCAGTGTCGCAATTGGTCAGAATAGCCTCAGCGAGGTTGACACCGGTATCGCACTGGGTAGCAACTCCGTCTCCAAACGTGGCATTGCCCAAGGTTCTCTTAATACCAGCGTAACCGAAGAAGGCGTTGTGATTGGTTACGACACCACTGACGGCGAACTGCTTGGCGCATTGTCGATTGGTGATGATGGCAAATACCGTCAAATCATCAACGTCGCCGATGGTTCCGAAGCGCATGACGCCGTGACCGTTCGCCAGTTGCAAAATGCCATTGGTGCGGTCGCCACCACGCCGACCAAGTACTACCATGCCAACTCAACGGAAGAAGATTCACTGGCGGTAGGTACTGACTCGCTGGCGATGGGTGCGAAAACGACCGTTAATGCTGACGCGGGTATTGGTATCGGCCTGAACACTCTGGTTCTGTCAGATGCCATCAACGGTATTGCTATCGGTTCTAACGCACGCGCCAACCATGCAAACAGTATTGCAATGGGTAATGGTTCTCAGACTACCCGTGGCGCTCAGACTGGCTACACCGCCTACAACATGGACGCACCGCAGAACTCTGTGGGTGAGTTCTCTGTCGGCAGTGACGATGGTCAACGTCAGATCACCAACGTCGCAGCGGGTTCAGCGGATACCGATGCGGTTAACGTGGGTCAGTTGAAAGTGACAGACGCGCAGGTTTCCCAGAACACCCAGAGCATTACTAACCTGAACAATCAGGTAACTAATCTCGATTCGCGTGTGACTACCCTTGAAAATGGCGTTGCCGATATCGTAACTACCGGTAGCACCAAGTACTTCAAGACCAACACCGATGGCGTAGATGCTAACGCGCAGGGTAAAGATAGTGTCGCGATTGGCTCTGGCTCTATTGCTGCCGCTGATAACAGCGTCGCGCTGGGCACTGGCTCTGTGGCAAACGAAGAAAATACGATCTCCGTAGGTTCTTCCACTAACCAACGCCGTATCACCAACGTTGCCGCTGGTAAAAATGCTACCGACGCAGTTAACGTTGCGCAGTTGAAGTCTTCTGAAGCAGGCGGTGTGCGCTATAACACCAACGCTGACGGTTCTGTAGACTACAGCAACATCACTCTCGGTGGTGGCAAGGGCGGTACAACTCGCATCAGCAACGTTTCCGCTGGCGTGGAAAACAACGACGCGGTGAACTACGCGCAGTTGAAGCAAAGCGTGCAGGAAACGAAGCAATACACCGATCAGCGCATGGTTGAGATGGATAACAAACTGTCTAAAACCGAAAGTAAGTTGAGCGGTGGTATCGCTTCTGCAATGGCAATGACCGGTCTGCCGCAGGCTTACACGCCGGGTGCCAGCATGGCCTCCATTGGTGGCGGTACATACAACGGTGAATCGGCTGTTGCTTTAGGTGTGTCGATGGTGAGCGCCAACGGTCGTTGGGTCTACAAATTACAAGGTAGTACCAATAGCCAGGGTGAATACTCCGCCGCACTCGGTGCCGGTATTCAGTGGTAATGACTCATTAAGTTAGTGTGACGAAGGGCAATTCTCTGAGGAGGGTTGCCCTTTTTTTGTTTGAAAATTGCACAAATTGTGACTTCGGCTTTTTGACATTAGCTTGAGGCTACATGCGCGCTGCTCCCCTCACCCCGACCCACTCCCCAAAGGGGCGAGGGGGAAAAACGTGCTGCATTTGATACCGTGCATAATGGTTTTCTTGCATCGCCGGGCTGGTGTGGGGTCTCGTGCGCGCTGCCCCTCTCACCCCGACCCTCTCCCCAAAGGGGCGAGGGGGAAAAACGTGCTGCATCTGATACCGTGCATAATGGTTTTCTTGCATTGCCGGGCTGGTGTGGGGCATCGTGCGCGCTGCCCCCTCACCCCGACCCTCTCCCCAAAGGGGCGAGGGGGAAAAACGTGCTGCATCTGATACCGTGCATAATGGTTTTCTTGCATTACCGGGCTGATGTGGGGGCTCGTGCGCGCTGCCCCCCTCACCCCGACCCTCTCCCCAAAGGGGCGAGGGGGAAAAACGTGCTGCATCTGATACCGTGCATAATGGTTTTCTTGCATTACCGGGCTGATGTGGAGGCTCGTGCGCGCTGCCCCTCTCACCCCGACCCTCTCCCCAAAGGGGCGAGGGGGAAACGTGCTGCATCTGATACCGTGCATAATGGTTTTCTTGCATTACCGGGCTGATGTGGAGGCTCGTGCGCGCTGCCCCTCTCACCCCGACCCTCTCCCCAAAGGGGCGAGGGGGAAACGTGCTGCATCTGATACCGTGCATAATGGTTTTCTTGCATTGCTGAAGGACGCGCTCCATCTAACACCGAGCACAATCAGTCCCCTCGCCCCTCCGGGGAGAGGGTTAGGGTGAGGGGCACAAGCCAGCTCCGCAGCAAATTTTTCTCCCCCACAATAATTGGCCCTACCAATTCTTCGCTTATCTGACCTCTGGTTCACAGTTCCCCAATTAAAACTCACATTAACGTTGCCAATGCATAACATTTAGTTAACCATTCATTGTCATTATCCCTACACAACAAAATTGGCAGTGCCACTTTTACACAACGTGTGACAAGCAGATGAGCAACAGACTCATCACACAATGTGCGTGGCCTCCAGGAGACCTGCAATGAATCTCTGGCAACAAAACTACGATCCCGCCGGGAATATCTGGCTTTCCAGCCTGATAGCATCGCTTCCCATCCTGTTTTTTTTCTTTGCGCTGATTAAGCTCAAACTAAAAGGCTATGTCGCCGCCACATGGACAGTCGTTATCGCTCTGACCGTCGCGCTATTGTTCTACAAAATGCCGGTCGCCAATGCGCTGGCCTCGGTCGTTTATGGCTTCTTCTACGGCTTGTGGCCCATCGCGTGGATCATTATTGCAGCGGTGTTCGTCTATAAGATCTCGGTAAAAACCGGACAGTTTGACATCATCCGCTCGTCTATTCTTTCAATAACCCCTGACCAGCGCCTGCAAATGCTGATCGTCGGTTTCTGTTTCGGCGCATTTCTCGAAGGTGCCGCAGGCTTTGGCGCACCAGTGGCAATTACCGCCGCATTGCTGGTCGGGCTGGGCTTTAAACCGCTGTACGCCGCCGGGCTGTGCCTGATTGTTAACACCGCGCCGGTGGCATTTGGCGCGATGGGCATTCCGATTCTGGTTGCCGGACAGGTGACAGGCATCGACAGCTTTGAGATTGGCCAGATGGTGGGTCGTCAGCTACCGTTTATGACCATTATCGTCCTGTTCTGGATCATGGCGATTATGGATGGCTGGCGCGGTATCAAAGAGACGTGGCCTGCGGTCGTGGTTGCGGGTGGCTCGTTTGCCATCGCACAGTACCTTAGCTCTAACTTTATTGGGCCAGAACTGCCGGACATTATCTCTTCGCTGGTATCGCTGCTCTGCCTGACACTGTTCCTGAAACGTTGGCAGCCGGTGCGCGTTTTCCGCTTCGGCGATCTGGGTGCATCGCAAGTTGATATGACGCTGGCTCATACCGGTTATACGGCGGGTCAGGTGTTGCGTGCCTGGACACCGTTCCTGTTCCTGACCGCCACCGTAACGCTGTGGAGTATTCCGCCGTTTAAAGCCCTGTTCGCTTCGGGTGGCGCGCTGTATGAGTGGGTCATCAACATTCCGGTGCCGTATCTCGACAAACTGGTTGCCCGTATGCCGCCGGTGGTCAGCGAAGCCACTGCCTACGCCGCCGTATTTAAGTTTGACTGGTTCTCTGCCACCGGTACTGCCATTCTGTTTGCTGCGCTGCTCTCTATCGTCTGGCTGAAGATGAAACCCTCTGACGCCATCAGCACCTTCGGCAGCACACTGAAAGAACTGGCGCTCCCCATCTACTCCATCGGCATGGTGCTGGCGTTCGCCTTTATCTCAAACTATTCCGGGCTGTCGTCAACGCTGGCGCTGGCACTGGCGCATACCGGTCATGCATTCACCTTCTTCTCGCCGTTCCTCGGCTGGCTGGGGGTATTCCTGACCGGATCGGATACGTCATCTAACGCCCTGTTTGCCGCGCTGCAAGCCACCGCAGCACAACAAATTGGCGTCTCTGATCTGTTGCTGGTTGCTGCCAACACCACCGGCGGCGTCACCGGCAAGATGATCTCTCCGCAGTCCATCGCCATTGCCTGTGCGGCGGTAGGCCTGGTGGGTAAAGAGTCAGATCTGTTCCGCTTTACCGTCAAACACAGCCTGATATTCACCTGTATGGTGGGCGTGATGACCACGCTTCAGGCCTACGTCTTAACGTGGATGATTCCGTAATGATGGTTATACCCAGACGCCTGTCAGACGAGGTAGCTTCCCGTGTGCGGGCGCTGATTGATGAACAAAATCTGGAACCGGGCATGAAGTTGCCCGCTGAACGCCAACTGGCGATGCAGCTCGGCGTGTCGCGCAATTCACTGCGCGAGGCGCTGGCAAAACTGGTCAGTGAAGGTGTGCTTCTTAGTCGTCGCGGTGGCGGGACGTTTATTCGCTGGCGTCATGACGCGTGGTCGGAGCAAAACATCGTCCAGCCGCTGAAAACGCTGATGGCTGATGATCCGGATTACAGCTTCGATATTCTGGAAGCCCGCTACGCCATTGAGGCCAGCACCGCCTGGCACGCAGCAATGCGCGCCACACAAGCCGATAAGGAAAAGATACAGCTCTGCTTTGAAGCGACGCTGAGTGAAGACCCGGATCTCGCCTCGCAAGCGGACGTTCGTTTTCATCTGGCAATTGCCGAAGCCTCACATAACATCGTGCTGCTGCAAACCATGCGCGGTTTCTTTGATGTCCTGCAATCTTCAGTGATGCAAAGTCGTCAGCGGATGTATCTGGTGCCGCCCGTTTTTTCGCAACTGACTGAACAGCATCAGGCGGTCATTAACGCCATTTTTGCCGGTGATGCCGACGGTGCGCGTAAAGCAATGATGGCGCACCTCAGCTTTGTCCACACCACCATGAAACGATTCGATGAAGATCAGGCTCGCCGTGCACGCATTACCCGCCTGCCCGGTGAGCATAATGAGCATTCGAGGGAGAAAAACGCATGATTATTTCCGCAGCCAGCGATTATCGCGCCGCAGCGCAACGCATTCTGCCGCCGTTCCTGTTCCACTATATGGATGGTGGTGCATATTCTGAATACACACTGCGCCGCAACGTGGAGGATTTGTCAGAAGTGGCGCTGCGCCAACGCATTCTGAAAAACATGTCCGACTTAAGCCTGGAAACGACGCTGTTTAATGAAAAGCTGTCGATGCCGGTGGCGCTGGCTCCGGTGGGTTTGTGCGGCATGTATGCACGTCGCGGTGAAGTTCAGGCTGCCAAAGCGGCTGATGCTCACGGCATTCCGTTTACTCTCTCAACGGTTTCAGTTTGCCCGATTGAAGAAGTCGCTCCAGCTATCAAACGTCCGATGTGGTTCCAGCTTTATGTGCTGCGCGATCGCGGCTTTATGCGTAACGCGCTGGAACGGGCAAAAGCGGCGGGCTGTTCGACACTGGTTTTCACCGTGGATATGCCGACGCCGGGCGCACGTTATCGTGACGCACACTCTGGTATGAGCGGCCCGAATGCCGCAATGCGCCGCTACTTGCAGGCGGTGACGCATCCGCAATGGGCGTGGGATGTCGGCCTGAACGGTCGTCCACATGATTTAGGTAATATTTCGGCTTACCTCGGCAAACCGACCGGACTGGAAGATTACATCGGCTGGCTGGGAAATAACTTCGATCCGTCCATCTCATGGAAAGACCTTGAGTGGATCCGCGATTTCTGGGATGGCCCGATGGTGATCAAAGGGATCCTCGACCCGGAAGATGCGCGTGATGCAGTACGTTTTGGTGCTGACGGGATTGTGGTTTCTAACCACGGTGGCCGCCAGTTAGATGGCGTACTCTCTTCTGCCCGTGCGCTGCCTGCTATTGCGGATGCGGTGAAAGGCGATATCGCCATTCTGGCAGATAGCGGCATTCGTAACGGGCTTGATGTTGTGCGTATGATCGCGCTCGGTGCCGATACCGTACTGCTGGGTCGTGCTTTCCTGTATGCGCTGGCCACAGCAGGCCAGGCGGGCGTGGCGAACTTGCTGAACCTGATCGAGAAAGAGATGAAAGTGGCAATGACACTGACTGGCGCGAAATCGATCGGTGAAATTACGCAAGATTCGCTGGTGCAGGGGTTGGGCAAAGAGTTGCCGGCGGCGCTGGCTCCGATGGCGAAAGGGAATGCAGCTTAAGGGTTAGATGAATATCTGCTATCCTGCCCCCGCACTAAGGGGGCAGTATGCTAAACATCGTACTTTACGAACCAGAAATTCCGCCAAACACTGGCAACATCATCCGTCTTTGCGCCAACACCGGCTTTCGTCTGCATATCATTGAACCGATGGGATTTGCCTGGGACGATAAGCGCCTGCGCCGCGCGGGGCTGGACTATCACGAGTTTACTGCCGTTACGCGTCATCATGACTATAGCGCGTTCCTCGAAGCAGAAAATCCCCAGCGTCTGTTTGCCCTCACCACGAAAGGTACACCCACCCATAGCGCCGTAAGCTATCAGGATGGCGACTATCTGATGTTCGGCCCGGAAACACGCGGCCTGCCAGCGAGCATTCTTGATGCTCTGCCCGCTGAACAAAAAATTCGTATTCCAATGGTGCCGGACAGCCGCAGCATGAACCTGTCCAATGCGGTGTCGGTCGTGGTGTATGAAGCCTGGCGGCAGTTGGGATATCCGGGAGCGGTGTTGAGAGATTAGTTACGCCAGGCCGGATAAGATGCGTTAGCATCGCATCCGGCACGAGCACAGGACGTCAGATCCCATCACCATACTCAAACGTATGGTGAATGCCGTTGAAATGCTGATCCATATCCATTGATGGCTTATCGCTGTCTGGTTTACCGACAATACGCGCCGGAACGCCAGCAGCGGTGGTATGCGGCGGCACTGGTTGCAGCACTACAGAACCCGCGCCAATCTTCGCACCGCGCCCGACTTCAATATTGCCAAGGATTTTCGCGCCCGCGCCAATCATCACGCCTTCACGAATTTTTGGGTGACGGTCGCCGCTGGTTTTGCCCGTACCGCCAAGAGTGACGGATTGCAGAATCGACACGTCGTTTTCAATCACCGCTGTTTCACCAACGACGATGCCTGTCGCGTGGTCGAGCATGATACCGCGACCAATTTTTGCCGCCGGGTGAATATCGACCTGAAAAGTCACAGACACCTGATTTTGCAGAAAAATAGCCAGTGCGCGGCGCCCCTGATTCCACAGCCAGTGACCGATGCGATACGCCTGCAAGGCATGAAAACCTTTCAGGTATAACAAGGGGGTTGAGTATTTATCAACTGCCGGGTCGCGGGTACGCACCGCCTGAATATCGCAGGCCGCAGAGGCGATCATTTCCGGGTCAGCGGCGTAGGCTTCTTCCACCACTTCACGGATAGCAATAGCAGGCATAATTGGCGATGACAGCTTGTTCGCCAGCATGTAGCTCAATGCACTGCCAAGGTTTTCATGCTTGAGTAGCGTTGCGTGGTAAAAACTGGCCAGCATTGGCTCACAGTCCGCCAGCGTTCTGGCTTCCGCTTTAATATTGTTCCAGACAATTTCCAGTTCTTCACACGACATTGCTTACTCCACACGATGAGATAATGACCGGCTCGTTCTGCGCGAGCCGGGTCATAGCGGTAACAAAGGTTCCCTGGGTTTAGTGGCTACTGCGCTCGTCCTTGCGTGCACGACCTAATAAAGTCAATGCTGCCTCGCGCGCGTTTTTTCCGCAATATAATACTTGATAAATTTCCTCGGTTATTGGCATTTCAACGCCGAAGCGATGCGCCAGTTCGCGGACTTCTTTCGTATTACGGTAGCCTTCAACCACCTGACCAATCTTCTCCTGCGCGCTTTGTACATCCATGCCCTGACCGAGCATCATGCCAAAACGGCGGTTACGCGACTGGTTGTCGGTACAGGTAAGCACCAGATCGCCCAGACCTGCCATGCCCATAAAGGTGGCAGGATCGGCGCCCAGCGCCGTGCCCAGACGCGACATTTCAGCCAGACCACGGGTGATCAGCGCCGTTCGCGCATTCGCCCCGAAACCGATACCGTCGGACATGCCGGCACCAATCGCAATGACGTTTTTCACCGCGCCGCCAAGCTGGACACCAATGAAATCCGGGTTGCTGTAAACACGGAAACTTTTGCCACAGTGCAACAGTTGCTGGAGGTCATCAGCAAAGGTTTGATCGGTAGAAGCCAGCGAAATGGCCGTCGGTAAACCTGCCGCCAGTTCTTTCGCAAAAGTTGGGCCAGAGATAACCGCCAGTGGAATTTGATCGCCTAACGCCTCGCGCGCTACGTCCTGTAACAGACGTCCGGTTTCCGCTTCCAGTCCTTTTGTCGCCCACACCAAGCGTGCATCAGGACGCATCAGCGGTTTAATCTGGCGCAGCACTTCACCAAAGACATGGCTGGGTACGACGACGAGAATATTACGGCTGGCTGCCAGTGCGGTGGCGAGATCGCTTTCAAGGTGAAGCGTATCGGGAAAAGGCACATCGGGGAGAAACGCGGCGTTACAGCGGTCACGTTCAAGCGTCGCGATATGTTCAGGGTCATGGCCCCAGAGGACAACCTCGTGGCCATTTCTTGCCAGGGTAATGGCAAGAGCGGTGCCGTACGAGCCGGCACCGATCACAGTCATTGAAGCATTACGTTGGTTCATCAGGCATCCTGATGTTCTTCAGTACCTTCGCCAGCCTGCTGCTGTAAATAGTTCATGAACAGCGCATCGAAGTTAACCGGCGCAAGGTTCAGTTGCGGGAACGTACCGCGAGATACCATGCTGGTGATGCACTCACGAGCATACGGGAACAGAATGTTCGGGCAGTAAGCGCCCAGGCAATGTGCCATCTGGGTGCCTTCGATACCCGCGATGGAGAAAATACCGCCCTGCTGAACTTCGCACAGGAACGCGGTTTCTTCACCCAGAGATGCCGTTACGGTAACACGCAGTACCACTTCGTAAACGTCATCTGCCAGTTGAGAAGATGCCGTATCCAGATCAAGTTTAACTTCTGGCTGCCAATCTTTCTGGAAAACGTGCGGCGCGTTCGGCGCTTCGAAAGAAATATCCTTGGTATAAATACGCTGGATCTGGAAGGTCATTTCGGTGTTGTTTTGTTCTGACATGTGTAGAAAACCCTTAAGTGTTGTCCTTAAATACTGCGCAGTGTAATGCCAACGTTAATACGTTATTTCAGCAGGGGATCCAGTCCACCACGTGCATCCAATGCATACAAGTCGTCACAGCCGCCAATGTGCTGTGCGTCAATAAAAATCTGCGGAACCGTGGTGCGACCGCTGCGTTTGATCATCTCTTCACGCTTAGCGGCGTTGCCATCAATCGGTAGCTCCTGAAAACTCACGCCCTTGCTGCTCAGCAGTGCTTTCGCACGATGGCAATACGGGCAGGTTTCTTTGGTATAGATTTCAACATTGGCCATAACTTAGCTCCTGTTTTTTTACCTGTAGTTTTATGTTGCAGGGTAGCGACAAATAGTGTGTCCCCAGAAGCTTATATCAATAAGTCGCTGGGGGTCTAATTACAGCTAACTGCCTGCGACATGAAAGATGACAGGTAAATTATTTGCCGCGCACCAGAGGCAAGTTTTCACCAGCCCAGCCAGCGACGCCTTCTTTCAGCACGAATACTTGCGCAAACCCTGCTTTCGTCAGCGCATTTGCAGGCTCCTGGCACTGCATACCAGAACCGTCTACCACGATAACCGGTTTGTCTTTGTGCTTCTCAAGTTCACCAACATTGTTGGCTTTGATTTCGCTCGGCAACAGATTGATAGAACCTGCGATATGGCCTTTACGGAAGTCATCACGCTGACGTAAATCCACAACCACTGCGTCTTCTTTGTTGATCAGACGCGTAGCTTCACCACGAGTAATTACCTTCACTTTCGAGGTCAGGCTCTTAAACGTAGTAACAAGAACCGCCACCAGTAACGCGATCCAGGCGATACTCAGTATGGGATGACGGCCAACAAATTGCATAATTTCTTGCATGGGGGGTAATAACTCCCGACGTAGTGATTAAAAACCAGGGAAGGAGTATACCTGCGCGTTGCGGCAAATACAGCCAGCGCGTGCACTGGAATGCAATTTTGCGGCACGCTACGAAAAAAAATCGCAAATCTGGCATCAGCTTGCCGCGAGCGGTCGTATATTTTGATCTTCAGAGGCTATTTTATCGATTCAGCTGTAGTAAAATTACGCAAATTTTGACTCTTGAGTATGAGGTTGTCGCAATGTCGGTTTCTAAAAAACCTATGGTACTGGTGATTCTGGATGGCTATGGCTATCGCGAAGAACAGCAGGATAACGCCATTTTTAGTGCTAAAACCCCGGTAATGGATGCACTGTGGGCCAATCGTCCGCATACCCTGATCGACGCTTCCGGTCTGGAAGTCGGTCTGCCTGACCGTCAGATGGGTAACTCCGAAGTAGGTCACGTTAACCTGGGTGCCGGCCGCATCGTGTATCAGGACCTGACTCGTCTGGACGTTGAAATCAAAGATCGCGCTTTCTTCGCCAACCCGACGCTGACTGGCGCGGTAGATAAAGCGAAGAACGCGGGCAAAGCGGTACACATCATGGGTCTGCTCTCCGCAGGCGGTGTACACAGCCACGAAGATCACATCATGGCAATGGTAGAGCTGGCAGCTGAACGTGGCGCAGAGAAAATCTACCTGCACGCATTCCTTGACGGTCGTGACACCCCGCCGCGCAGTGCTGAATCCTCGCTGAAAAAATTCGAAGAGAAATTTGCCGCGCTGGGTAAAGGCCGCGTAGCGTCCATCATTGGTCGTTACTACGCAATGGATCGCGATAACCGTTGGGATCGCGTTGAAAAAGCTTATGACCTGTTGACTCTGGCGCAGGGTGAGTTCCAGGCTGATACCGCCGTTGCTGGTTTGCAGGCCGCTTATGCTCGCGACGAAAACGACGAGTTCGTGAAAGCGACCGTTATTCGTGCTGAAGGCCAGCCAGATGCAGCGATGGAAGACGGCGATGCGCTGATTTTCATGAACTTCCGCGCTGACCGCGCGCGTGAAATCACTCGTGCATTTGTAAACGCTGATTTCGACGGCTTCGCGCGTAAGAAAGTGGTTAACATCGATTTCGTGATGCTGACCGAATACGCCGCCGACATCAAAACCGCCGTTGCTTACCCACCAGCCTCTCTGGTTAACACCTTCGGCGAGTGGATGGCGAAAAACGACAAAACTCAGCTGCGTATTTCCGAAACCGAAAAATATGCCCACGTCACTTTCTTCTTCAACGGTGGCGTAGAAGAGTCGTTCAAAGGCGAAGATCGCATTCTGATCAACTCACCGAAAGTGGCTACTTACGATTTGCAGCCGGAAATGAGCTCCGCTGAACTGACCGAGAAGCTGGTTGCGGCAATTAAGAGCGGCAAATACGACACCATCATCTGTAACTATCCGAACGGCGACATGGTAGGTCACACCGGGGTGATGGAAGCTGCGGTTAAAGCGGTTGAAGCACTGGATCACTGCGTGGAAGAAGTGACCAAAGCTGTTGAGTCCGTGGGTGGACAACTGCTGATCACCGCTGACCACGGTAACGCTGAACAGATGCGCGATCCGGCTACTGGTCAGGCTCACACGGCGCATACCAACCTGCCTGTTCCGCTGATTTACGTTGGCGATAAGAACGTGAAAGCAGTTGAAGGTGGCAAACTTTCTGACATCGCGCCGACCATGCTCTCTTTAATGGGTATGGAAATCCCGCAAGAGATGACTGGTAAGCCGCTGTTCATCGTGGAATAATCCCTCCCCATGAGGGGAAAGGCGATTAATACCATGACACGGGCCACGAAACCGCGCAGGTTTGCAGTCAGGCCCATCATTTACGCCAGCGTTCTTTGCGCTGGCGTATTGTTGTGCACTTTTTCTGCCCACGCGGATGACCGTGACCAACTCAAGTCTATTCAGGCTGATATCGCTGCCAAAGAGCGTGCGGTACGCCAACAACAGCAACAACGCTCAAGCCTGCTGGCACAATTGAAAAAGCAGGAAGAGGCGATCTCCGAAGCCACTCGTAAGCTGCGCGAAACGCAAAATACGCTCAATCAACTGAATAAACAGATTGATGAGATGAACGCCTCGATTGCCAAACTGGAACAGCAAAAAGCGGCTCAGGAACGCAGTCTCGCTGCGCAACTGGACGCCGCATTTCGCCAGGGTGAGCATACGGGTATACAGCTCATTCTCAGCGGTGAAGAAAGCCAGCGCGGTCAGCGTTTACAGGCTTATTTCGGCTATCTCAACCAGGCGCGACAAGAAACCATCGCCGAACTGAAGCAAACACGCGCAGAAGTCGCCATGCAGCGCGCCGAGCTGGAAGAGAAACAGAGCGAGCAACAAACGCTGTTATACGAACAACGCGCTCAGCAGGCGAAGCTGACCCAGGCGCTGAACGAGCGTAAGAAGACGCTGGCAGGGCTGGAGTCTTCCATTCAACAAGGTCAGCAGCAGCTAAGTGAACTGCGCGCCAACGAATCTCGTCTGCGCAATAGCATTGCTCGTGCAGAAGCGGCAGCGAAAGCGCGTGCTGAACGAGAAGCGCGTGAGGCTCAGGCTGTTCGCGACAGGCAAAAAGAAGCGACGCGCAAAGGCACCACCTACAAACCGACTGAAAGCGAAAAATCACTGATGTCCCGAACCGGTGGTCTGGGTGCGCCGCGTGGTCAGGCATTCTGGCCTGTTCGCGGGCCGACGCTGCACCGCTATGGCGAACAGCTACAGGGTGAGCTGCGCTGGAAAGGGATGGTGATTGGTGCCTCTGAAGGTACTGAAGTTAAAGCGATTGCCGACGGTCGGGTGATTCTGGCTGACTGGCTGCAAGGCTACGGCCTGGTGGTGGTGGTTGAGCACGGTAAAGGCGATATGAGCCTTTATGGCTATAATCAGAGCGCACTGGTGAGCGTTGGTTCGCAGGTTCGCGCGGGTCAGCCAATTGCACTGGTGGGCAGCAGTGGCGGTCAGGGTCGGCCTTCACTCTATTTCGAAATTCGCCGCCAGGGTCAGGCGGTCAATCCACAGCCGTGGTTGGGAAGATAAGTTTTGTTTCCATTTCGTCGTAACGTTCTTGCATTTGCCGCTCTGTTGGCTCTCTCCTCCCCTGTATTTGCTGGCAAACTTGCCATCGTCATTGATGATTTTGGTTATCGCCCGCACAACGAAAACCAGGTGCTGGCGATGCCCTCTGCTATCTCTGTCGCCGTGTTACCCGACTCGCCACACGCCAGAGAGATGGCGACTAAAGCGCATAACAGCGGTCACGAAGTATTGATTCATCTACCGATGGCACCGCTGAGTAAGCAGCCGCTGGAGAAAAATACGCTGCGCCCGGAGATGAGCAGCGACGAGATTGAGCACATTATTCGCAGCGCGGTCAATAACGTGCCCTATGCCGTGGGGATCAACAACCACATGGGCAGCAAGATGACCTCTAACCTTTTTGGTATGCAGAAAGTGATGCAGGCGCTGGAGCGTTACAATCTTTACTTCCTCGACAGTGTGACTATCGGTAATACCCAGGCGATGCGCGCCGCACAAGGTACTGGCGTAAAAGTCATCAAACGGAAAGTGTTTCTCGATGATTCCCAGAACGAAGCGGACATCCGTATGCAGTTCAATCGCGCAATTGACCTGGCGCGTCGCAACGGTTCAACCATCGCCATTGGTCATCCTCACCCTTCAACAGTTCGCGTATTGCAACAGATGGTTTATAACCTGCCGCCAGACATTACGCTGGTGAAAGCCAGCAGCTTGCTGAATGAACCGCAGGTCGATACGTCTACACCGCCGAAGAACACTGTGCCCGACGCACCGCGTAATCCGTTCCGTGGCGTGAAGCTGTGCAAACCGAAGAAACCGATAGAACCTGTTTATGCTAATCGCTTCTTTGAAGTATTAAGCGAAAGCATCAGCCAGAGCACGCTGATCGTTTACTTCCAGCATCAGTGGCAGGGCTGGGGCAAACAGCCCGAAGCGGCGAAGTTTAACGCTAGCGCAAATTAAAGGCGCTGCGCGTAATGCGATGGTGCGACCGTGTTTTGTCGCGCCATTGCCATAAGCGGAAAGACCACAGTAATGCCTGATAACCTACCTTTACGCTGCGGACATTAGTAATCAGACGTTTATACATGCCGGAAGTAAATATCTCGGCAATCATCCGCTGGCGGGTAATAATATCCGGCTCTTTGCGCACCGCATGGCAAACGCGCAATGCTTCGTAAGTTATTTGTTGATGAAATTCCGGATAAATCGTAATTTTGTCGGCATAATTTCTATTTAATTTCTCCAGCAGGCGGGTAATTTTAATATAGTGCCGTTGATAATTAAGATTTTTATTCCCTTGTCGATTCAACCGACTCACTGACGTATTATGCAGATAATATTTATATAACGATTGTTCGGTATATCGCACACGCAGCGCGTTAAACATAAATTCTGTTGTCCATACAATATCCTGATGATGTAATCCAACAATAAATTTAATGTTATTTTTTACAATAACGTCGCGGCGATAAATACCCATCCAGACAACGTGAGTCCAGCGGCGAGAAGAAAGTCCCATCCGCAGCCAGTCCGGGCCGGTTAATACGCCGGTTGAGCGAAGGCGATCGATGGGGATAGATTGCCAGGTTTCTCCCGTTTCACGAAAACACCAGTCAGCATTGCACTGCGCCACATCGAGATCGTCCTCTAACGCCATTGTCATCAGCGTTTCGTACATGGTGGGATAGACTTCATCATCAGCATCGACAAAAGCAACATATTTGCCCGTCGCTGCCTCGATCCCGCGATTACGCGCCACCGATGCGCCAGCATTCGCCTGATGCAACAAACGAACGTGCGGATAGTTTTCTGCGTAATACTTTGCTATTTCAACAGAATTATCCGTTGAACCATCGTTAATAATAATGATTTCCAGAGCAGTCCAGGTTTGCGCGATTAAAGATTCCATACAAGTGCGGAAATCATCGCCCGCATTATATAACGGGATAATAACACTAAGTTTATTGGTGCTGTTCATCATAAATTACCGACGGCCTCTGAAGTTACCCTAACGTTGTACAGGCTTTGTATTAAGAAACCATTAAGCCTGTGAGATATTATTTTTACAGGTGAGAGAGTCACTTCAGGCTAGAGAGTTGATGAGAGCAGCAATATAAGATAACAGCGCAATTACGATATCTTTATTACACTGACAGGATTTTACATATTTAACAGATTATCCTCAGGCAAAAGGGCTGGAATACCAGCCCTTGTTCGTGTTAATCCCAGCTCAGAATAACTTTCCCGGACTGGCCCGAACGCATGGCGTCAAAGCCCTTCTGGAAATCATCGATAGAGAAACGATGGGTAATGATCGGCGAGAGATCGAGGCCAGACTGAATCAGCGCCGCCATCTTGTACCAGGTTTCAAACATCTCACGACCGTAAATACCTTTAATGAACAAGCCTTTAAAGATCACTTTGGTCCAGTCGATAGACATATCAGACGGTGGAATACCCAGCATCGCAATGCGACCGCCGTGGTTCATGGTGTCGAGCATGGAACGAAACGCTGGCGGCGCACCGGACATTTCCAGACCGACATCAAAGCCTTCGGTCATGCCTAGCTCCGCCATCACGTCATTGAGATTTTCTTTCGCGACGTTAACCGCGCACGTGATACCCATTTTGCGCGCCAGTTCGAGACGATATTCATTAACGTCGGTGATAACCACATTACGCGCGCCGACATGTTTCGCCACCGCCGCCGCCATAATACCAATCGGGCCTGCACCGGAGACCAGCACATCCTCACCCACCAGATCGAACGACAGCGCGGTATGCACGGCGTTACCGAAGGGATCAAAAATGGAAGCCAGGTCGTCGGAGATATTGTCGGGAATTTTGAAGGCGTTGAAGGCTGGGATCACCAGATATTCGGCGAAGCAGCCCGGACGGTTAACGCCAACTCCGATAGTGTTGCGGCACAGATGGGTACGACCGCCGCGACAGTTGCGACAGTGACCACAAGTGATATGACCTTCGCCAGACACGCGATCGCCAATCTGGAAGCCTTTCACTTCCTGACCAATACCTACCACTTCCCCGACATATTCATGGCCTACGACCATCGGCACCGGGATGGTTTTTTGCGACCACTCATCCCAGTTATAGATGTGAACGTCAGTCCCGCAGATGGCTGTTTTACGGATTTTAATCAGCAGATCGTTATGCCCGAGTTCCGGTTCAGGAACGTCGGTCATCCAGATGCCCTCTTCCGCTTTCAGTTTGGATAACGCTTTCATCTCACATCCTCACTCAGGCGATTACGCCCAGTTGTTTACCAATCCGCGTGAACGCTTCTACCGCACGCGTAATTTGCTCAGGGGTATGCGCCGCAGACATCTGGGTTCGAATACGCGCCTGACCTTTCGGTACGACCGGATAGAAGAAACCGGTGACGTAAATGCCCTCTTTTTGCAGCTCGCGGGCAAATTTTTGCGCCACTACCGCATCGCCAAGCATGACCGGAATAATGGCGTGATCGGCTCCCGCCAGGGTAAAGCCCGCCGCCGACATTTGCTCACGGAACTGACGCGCGTTAGCCCACAGGCGGTCACGCAGTTCGCTGCCCGCTTCGACCATCTCCAGCACTTTAATGGAAGCGGCGACAATGGCTGGTGCCAGTGAGTTGGAGAACAGGTACGGACGAGAACGCTGGCGCAGCCACTCAACCACTTCTTTGCGCGCCGCAGTGTAACCGCCGGAAGCACCACCTAAGGCTTTACCCAGCGTGCCGGTGATAATATCGACACGACCCATCACATCGCAGTATTCATGGGAACCACGACCGTTTTCACCGACAAAACCAACCGCGTGGGAGTCATCCACCATCACCAGCGCATCGTAAATATCTGCCAAATCGCAAACGCCTTTCAGGTTGGCAATCACGCCGTCCATCGAGAACACGCCGTCGGTGGCGATCAGCACATGACGCGCCCCGGCTTCACGCGCTTCTTTTAAACGCGCTTCCAGCTCCTGCATATTGTTGTTGGCATAGCGATAACGTTTGGCTTTGCACAGACGCACACCATCAATAATAGACGCGTGGTTCAGTGCGTCGGAGATAATGGCGTCTTCCGCGCCCAGCAGCGTTTCAAACAGGCCGCCGTTGGCATCAAAACAGGAAGAGTAGAGAATCGCATCTTCCATACCCAGAAATGCCGCCAGTTTCTGCTCAAGCTCTTTATGGCTATCCTGAGTGCCGCAGATAAAACGTACTGAAGCCATGCCGAAACCATGAGAATCCATTCCCGCTTTTGCCGCCGCAATCAGCTCTGGGTGGTTCGCCAACCCAAGATAGTTATTGGCACAAAAGTTGATGACGTGGCTTCCATCAGCCACAGTGATATCTGCTTGCTGCGCAGACGTGATAATGCGCTCTTCTTTAAACAACCCTTCCGCCCGTGCGGTTTCCAGGTCGTTGGTTAACTGCTGATAAAATTCTCCACGCATTGCGATTCTCCAGACAGGGCAAATTCCAGCACATATTACCCAAACTTATAGGTCGCGACGAGATGACGCGTTAACACTTCTGTAAAATTTAGAATAAATAACGCCCATCACTCTCACTTTCGGCGAATGGCTGAAGCCAACGTCGTGTAGTGATATGATAGAAGTATTCGTGTCTGAGATTGTCTCTGACTCCATAATTCGAAGGTTACAGTTATGATCATCGTTACCGGCGGCGCGGGCTTTATCGGCAGCAACATCGTTAAGGCCCTGAATGATAAAGGCATCACCGATATTCTGGTGGTGGACAACCTGAAAGACGGCACCAAGTTTGTGAACCTGGTGGATCTGAATATCGCGGACTATATGGATAAGGAAGACTTCCTGATCCAGATTATGGCTGGCGAAGAGTTCGGCGATGTCGAAGCGATTTTCCACGAAGGCGCGTGCTCATCCACCACCGAGTGGGATGGCAAGTATATGATGGATAACAACTATCAATACTCCAAAGAGCTGCTGCACTACTGTCTGGAGCGCGAAATTCCGTTCCTGTATGCATCTTCCGCAGCGACCTATGGCGGACGCACCTCCGACTTTATTGAATCCCGCGAATACGAAAAACCACTGAACGTCTACGGTTACTCAAAATTCCTGTTTGATGAATATGTTCGTCAAATTCTGCCAGAAGCGAACTCGCAGATTGTTGGCTTCCGTTATTTCAACGTTTATGGGCCGCGTGAAGGTCATAAAGGCAGCATGGCGAGCGTCGCTTTCCATCTCAACACCCAGCTTAACAACGGTGAATCACCGAAACTGTTCGAAGGTAGCGAGAACTTTAAACGCGACTTCGTCTACGTGGGCGACGTGGCAGATGTGAATCTGTGGTTCCTGGAAAATGGCGTTTCCGGCATCTTCAACCTCGGTACTGGTCGTGCAGAATCCTTCCAGGCCGTAGCAGATGCTACTCTTGCTTATCACAAGAAAGGTCAGATCGAATACATTCCGTTCCCGGATAAACTGAAAGGCCGCTATCAGGCGTTTACTCAGGCGGATCTGACTAATCTGCGCGCGGCGGGTTACGACAAACCGTTCAAAACCGTTGCTGAAGGTGTAACGGAATATATGGCCTGGCTGAATCGCGACGCGTAACTATGAAGATTTTGGTGATAGGCCCGTCTTGGGTTGGCGACATGATGATGTCGCAAAGTCTCTATCGCACGCTCCAGGCGCGCTATCCCCAGGCAATAATCGACGTGATGGCACCGGCGTGGTGCCGTCCGTTATTGTCGCGGATGCCGGAAGTTAACGAAGCTATCCCTATGCCCCTCGGTCACGGGGCGCTGGAGATCAGCGAACGCCGCAAGCTGGGACATAGCCTGCGCGAAAAACGTTACGACCGCGCCTACGTTTTACCCAACTCCTTTAAATCCGCATTAGTGCCTTTCTTCGCAGGGATTCCACATCGCACCGGCTGGCGTGGGGAAATGCGCTACGGTTTACTCAACGACGTGCGCGTGCTTGATAAAGAAGACTGGCCGCTAATGGTAGAACGCTATGTCGCGCTGGCCTATGACAAAGGCGTAATGCGTACCGCACAAGATCTACCAAAACCGTTGTTATGGCCGCAATTGCAGGTGAGCGAAGGTGAAAAATCGTATACCTGTAACCAATTTTCCCTCTCATCAGAACGTCCGATGATTGGCTTTTGCCCGGGAGCGGAGTTTGGCCCGGCAAAACGCTGGCCGCACTACCACTACGCAGAGCTGGCAAAGCAGCTAATTGATGAAGGTTATCAGGTAGTTCTGTTTGGTTCGGCGAAAGATCATGAGGCGGGCAATGAGATACTCGCTGCACTGAATACCGAGCAGCAGGCATGGTGTCGTAATCTGGCGGGAGAAACACAGCTTGATCAAGCCGTTATTCTGATTGCGGCCTGTAAAGCCATTGTCACCAACGATTCCGGCCTGATGCACGTCGCAGCAGCACTGAATCGTCCGCTGGTCGCACTGTATGGGCCAAGCAGCCCGGACTTTACGCCGCCGCTTTCTCATAAAGCGCGAGTAATTCGTCTGATTACTGGCTACCACAAAGTGCGTAAAGGCGATGCCGCAGAAGGGTATCACCAGAGTCTGATCGACATTACGCCACAGCGCGTGCTGGAAGAACTCAACGCACTGTTGTTACAAGAGGAAGCCTGACGGATGCGGGTTCTTATCGTCAAAACATCGTCGATGGGCGATGTCCTCCATACGCTGCCCGCGCTAACCGATGCACAGCAGGCAATCCCTGGAATAAAGTTTGATTGGGTGGTGGAAGAAGGCTTTGCACAGATCCCTTCCTGGCACGCCGCCGTTGAACGGGTTATTCCGGTAGCGATACGTCGCTGGCGTAAAGCGTGGTTTTCCGCCCCTATTAAAGCGGAGCGGAAAGCGTTTCGTGAAACGCTACAGGCAGAAAACTATGACGCGATTATTGATGCGCAAGGGCTGGTAAAAAGTGCCGCGCTGGTGACACGTCTGGCGCATGGCATTAAGCATGGAATGGACTGGCAAACCGCTCGCGAACCACTGGCAAGCCTGTTTTACAATCGCAAGCATCATATTGCAAAACAGCAGCACGCCGTAGAGCGCACCCGTGAGCTGTTCGCCAAAAGCCTGGGTTACAGCAAACCACAGACTCAGGGCGACTATGCCATTGCGCAGCATTTCCTGGCTAACCTGCCGACGGATGCTGGCGAATATGCCGTATTTCTTCATGCGACGACCCGTGATGATAAACACTGGCCGGAAGAACACTGGCGAGAATTAATTGGTTTACTGGCAGGTTCAGGGATTCGCATTAAACTTCCCTGGGGCGCGCCACATGAAGAAGCGCGGGCGAAAAGGCTGGCAGAAGGATTTGATTATGTCGACGTATTGCCGAAGATGAGTCTGGAAGGTGTTGCCAGCGTGCTGGCCGGGGCGAAATTCGTGGTTTCGGTGGATACGGGATTAAGCCATTTAACTGCGGCTCTGGATAAACCAAATATTACTGTATATGGACCGACCGATCCGGGATTAATTGGCGGGTATGGGAAGAATCAGGTGGTTTGTAGGGCGCCGGGGAAAAATTTAATTAATCTCAACGGTCAAGCAGTTTTGGAAAAATTATCATCATTATAAAGGTAAAACATGCCAACCTTCATTAAACTCCAATCATGGAAACCTTACGCTCTAAAATCATCTATAATTTTAGAGATTATGACTTATGTTTTATGTTTTTTTTCATTAGTAATTGCATTAATAGATAATACCTTGAGCATAAAGGTATACAATATCACAGCTATAGTTGGCTTATTGTCATTAATTTTACGCGGCAACAAACAAAATTATCGTCTAAAGGATTCTATTCTTCCCCTCTCTATATTTTTTATAGGAGCACTTGATTTAATTTGGTATTCTTTATTTAAAGTAGACAACTCACCATTTCGAGCTACTTATCATAATTACTTAAATACTGCTAAAATATTTTTATTTGGCTCTTTTATTGTTTTTTTAGCTCTTACCAGCAAAATAAAACAAAAAAAAGAAATTGCATTATATTTTTTGTACTCTCTGTCATTTGTAATTGCCGCATATGCATTTTATATTAATAGTATTCATGACTATGACCGTATTTCTTTTGGTATAGGAGCGGCTACAGGTGCGGCATATTCAACAATGCTAATAGGAATAGTTAGTGGTGTTGCAATTCTTTATACTAAAAAAAACCATCCTTTTTTATTTTTATTAAATAGTTGTGCGGTATTTTATGTTCTGGCACTGACACAAACCAGAGCAACTCTACTCCTGTTCCCTGTAATTTGTGCTGTTGCACTAATTACATATTACAACAAATCCCCAAAAAAATTCACTTCTGCTATCGTTCTACTAATTGCCATATTGGCCAGTGTTGTAATTATATTTAATAAACCAATTCAATATCGCTATAACGAAGCATTAAATGATTTAAACAGTTATACCAATTCTAATAGCGTGACTTCATTAGGTGCAAGACTGGCAATGTACGAAATTGGTTTTGATTTATTCAAAGAATCGCCTTTTTCATTTAGATCTGCAGAGTCGCGCGCTGAAAGTATGAATTTATTAGTCGCAGAAAACAATAGACTAAGAGGGGCATTGGATTTTGCTAACGTACACCTACATAATGAGATAATTGAAACAGCGTCACTGAAAGGTCTGATGGGGATTTTTTCCACCCTTTTCCTCTATTTTTCACTATTTTATACAGCATATAAAAAACGCGCATTGGGTTTGTTGATATTAACGCTTGGTGTAGTGGGAGTTGGGCTAAGTGATGTGATCATATGGGCTCGCAGCATTCCGATTATCGTTATATCCGCTATAGCCCTCTTACTCGTTATTAATAATTGCAAAAATACTATTAATCAAGAATAGACAAGATAAGAAGTGAGTTAAAACTCACTTCTTATCTATACAACTTAATCTCTTTACTGAATCAGTTAAAGTTTCAGTACCGATATCTTTTACCGTAAATGTTGGTGATACTATTTGTATAGATTGATTATTATTCGGGGCCCAAATTAAGTGTGAGGGATATTCTGGACTACGTGAATTAGGATAAAATGCAAGCGTTGGTTTATGATAAGCCGCAGCGATATGAACAAGAGCTGTATCAACAGAAATGACAAAATCACTATACCTGGTCAACGCAACAGTATAAATAAACTCTGAAAATGGCAGTGTTTCAATTTCAGATATTGGTATTGTCAATAAATCTTGCGGTAACCCGGTAAATATCACTCGATAATTTTCAAACTGTGATTTCACCTCTTGATATATAACTTTTATTTGCTCAAACGTAAGTCGGCATATTTTTTTTGCACCGAATGGGTTAATGATGACTATTCTTGTATTCCCAATAAAATTTTTTATTTTATTTTCAACATCTACAGGTAAATGCAAGTCGTAGTCGGTGGAAAATTCACCCTCACCATAAATATGCTTCAGTATTTCTATTGCTCGTGTACTCATGTGTTCTTTTAAACATTCATCGTGGGGATGATAAAATGAATAGTAACGCTTATACCATTGATCGAAACCCAGAATGTAAGAATCTTTAAAACTTGATAATATTAAACTATGCTTAAATGAAGGCATAGTCTCAAAGGGGTCTAATACAATATCGAACTGTAAATTCCGCAGATGCTTACATAGACTAAGCATTTTAAAGGAACCCGTTGATTCTTTAATACAGAACTCAAATATATTTTTATTATTAGAGAGAAACTCCCCACCCTTTCTATTTGTAAGAATGGTTATTTTAACCCCTTTACTGTAAAGTTCACGATAAATCGAACTTAATACAATTAAATCACCGAGTTTATTATTATCATGAATGATAAGGCATGATTTAACTTGCGCTGGTTCTGTAACTTGATGATTGATTTTCTTACGAAATAAAAAAGCAAGAAAATTAATCTTGATTTTGTTTATATAAAACCTTTTCTTTTTATGAAAAGTACCTAAACGCATTTTTATACCATATTATTTTAGTTTCAGGATGATTAATTAGCATAAGAATCAGTTGAAGCTTTATATTGTATTTTTTTTCTTGTCCTATCCTTTGATTCTTCTGTACTGATATCTTGAAGTTTAATAAATGGAATTACATCGTAAGAAATAGCCGTATCATCAGACAAATTATAAATATTAATATCTTTTACATTATCATGCATAAAACGGAAAAATGGCAAGATTTTAAATAAATCCCTACTCAATTCCGAGGGCATAGGATTCTTATTTTCATCATAGAAACGCGAACAGCTACCCGTCAAATCCAGACCTGAACAAATAATCCGCGCATACTTTAGTGAATATGCTATCTGGATTGCAGCAAAGGCAATAGTATGGCATGAACAATAACCAAGACTAATGTCCTTGCAAAATCCAACCAGACGACCTTTTTTAGACAACGGTACAGAGATCAGCAGTTCTTTGTGAATTTGGCTCAAAATATTAAATTTAATCTTCTTTATAAAACCACCTTTTTCCCGGCGATAAAAAGACCGTAATATAAGACAGTTCTGGAGGATATAAAGTTTATCTTCTTCGGAGGCGTGTTCATAAACGTCAACGTTTACGATAGTATAACGGCTTCTTTGGCTAAAATTGTAAAAATCATCACGACGTTGATGTAAAAAGCGAACATCTGTAAGTACATAAATAAAGGGAATAATATTATGACTTAACAGATATTGTGCTGAACCATTGACAGCAATAATATCCCTTGCCCGTAATACCGACAAAGGTGTCTTTTGCGATGTGGGGCCAGATAGAAAAATAATAACATCATTAGATGTTTTATTTTCAATCAGGTTTTCAACATCTTTTTTGTCAATGTATCGAATATTCTTCATGATAAACCTGTGAAATAAATAACTCCGTATAAAAATGCCTAACGAAGACGCGTAATTGTGGGATATTTCTGCTTTAGCGTGCTGGTTTTCCTTTCAAACGCCGCATAATATTGCGCATTTTTTTACGATAAACTAAAAGATAATAACCAAGATCCTTAATCTCATTTTTAATACCGTAATGACGCTCTAAATCAAGACGGTCTTTCGCTTTCCGCTGCGCTGAAGCACGTTTCCCGGAGAGATCAATAATTCGAACTTCACCATTTTTTATAATGAAGTTACCACGATGAGGATCACCAGAAACCATGCCATGTTGATGCAAGGCATTAATTGATTGCTGAATTTTATTTTTTAGCACATCATCAATATCGGGCATATCACACAACTCTATGCCATCAATATACTCGATAAGCATGATATATGTATGGACAAATCGTAAGGTTTTTCGCTCTGCTAATAAATAAAAATCGTTGAGAGTATGTAAGCCTTCATTTCGCACTTTTTGGGTTTGTTCAAAAAGGCGTTCGTAATAATCACCTTTTAATAGAGATTTAAAAAAACGCTCGTTGCGTTTAATTTTTGGAGAAAATACCTTAAGCACAAACTTACCGTAATCGGTGTCAATAAGCATGACTTTTGTATCATCAATAGAACGAAACACTTTGATGATCTTAATATTATAAGATAAAAAGTCATTTAATACATTGAGGTACTTTGAATTGTTGTCATCAGTAAAAACAACAAAATCTTTAATCTTATTTTTCTGAATCATGATAAGCCAATTAAAGGTTATTTACTGTAATATTTTCGGTAAAGATAACGGACCCCTGCTATAACACCGGTTACGTAATGATGCTGGACTAACAAATGCTTATATCTTTTCTTAAATTCGATAACTGATTTTGCATCTCTGGGAGAATCATTTTTCCATGGCGAATTATCTAACGCTATTTTAAAATATTTTACCGATGGATAAATTGCCCATTTATGCCACGGTTTAGTTGCTCCTGTATAATGGATGAGAAGCGTGTTTTCTGTAATCAACTTTTTATAGTTTTGATGTGTTTTATCTTTTAATTCGCTTTTTATGGTATAAATAGTATTGAATTCACGAGGCAAAAATATTGTCATCCCTTTCAATAGAACATTCATAACATCTTGATCAGGATATTTATAAACATTATCTTTACTCATAAGAATAGATAATGCTTTCTCTGTTAGTTTTGCATTAGCCCATTTCTTTAAGTCTAAATAAACTACTCCTGAATTAAAGTAGTGTCCCCGTAGTTCAGGATCAGACAACCTGGATACCGCTTTTTCCTGCATTGGCTCAACATCTTTAACAACAGCAGCCACCGCTCCGTTTAAATCCAGATGAAGTAATTGGCTAATATCACCCTTACAAACAACATCCGCATCAAGATAAAGTAAACGATCAAGCGTCAGGCCCAATAATTGAAACGCAAACAAACGAAAGTACATTGCTCTTGACCAGACCTGTGTACAAGGCAAGCACTGAAGCTTATCAGTATTAATTCTATAAAGCGTGATTCTTAATTGGTACTGCCTTGCAAGTTTTTCGACCTTTTGAAAAAAATCATCATTATAAACATCAGCAATAATATAAAAATCAAGATTAATATGTCGATTATTTAGGACAATTGATGTGATAGAAACACCTACACCATCAAGATAATTAGCATCGACACCATAGGCAACATTTAAACATTCAGAAGTATTTTTATTAGTTAGCCTAAAATCCCAGGCTTTAACTTTATCTATCTCTATGGCAGGAAATGAGTCCACAAGGCTACCCTTATATCATTACTTTATAGATTCCCAGTTTAATGCTTTATCTTTTTAATAAAATACAAAAGATAATTGCTAAATCCTTTTAGATATCTATGCTTTTTCAGCATATGTTTTGCGCTATACCTTAATTGATTGCTATTGTTTGGTTTCAGCAACGCCGTATTCTTCCATGGCGAAGCATTTTTTGCCTCCATAAAGGCTTGTGATACAGGATAATCCCAGGCCCAATCATGCCAGGGCTTGGTCGGACCAATATAATGGATAAAAATAGTATCGCTGGTTACTGGATTTTTAAAACTTTCTTTGAGCTGATAATTTAAACTAAACTGGGTATTGTATTTTATATCAGCAAAAATAAGTTTATTTGCCAGTAGCATATTTAATACATCCTGATCAGGATGTGTTATTTTTTTTACTATTTCCGGATCATTTAACATTGTAATGGCTCGTGCAGAAACCTGCTCAACTGCCCATTGGTTAGTATTGATCAATAAAAAACCGGAGTTAAAATAACCTTTAGCAATCCCCACAACACCTAACGAGTGTGCACGTTTTTCCCACCAGTCATTTTGTCCTTCGGTAACAACCATTGCGACTGTATGATCAGGAAACGTGAAATTAATAAGTGGTTCTATAGTTCCCTGACAAATGATATCTGCATCCAGATATAGAACTTTAGGTGTTTTATTGATAAAGTAATCTGCAATAACAAAACGAAAATAAATTGCATGAGTCCAGTTCTTGGTACTTGGCAATGAACGGAGCCGATCGCCATTAATTAAATATACCTTAATCCTGGTTTTATATTGCTGAGCCAGAGCATCAAAATATTTCTGTTCATCTTCACAAAAATAATCAGTGAAAATATGGAAACATAAGCGATTTCCTTCATTATATTTTAATATTGAAGCAATCGAAATTCCGCAACCAAAAAGAAAATTTTTGTCAGTTCCATAAGCAATATCCAGACAAAGATTTTCTGTTTCCACTTTATAATTGTAATCAATAACTGAATTGAGAAACTCAGTCTCCTGGAAAAAAACTTGCTGCATCATTCCCTCCGGGAAATAACAGAAATAATTATGTTTTGTAATCTGTCGTAATATTTCTGCTGGTAAAACTTATCAATCGATGCCGGAATTTTTTCATGTTCGATGTGAATTTCACCGGCTACGTATTTATTGAGAAGAGCGACAAAACCGGTCATATCACCCGGTTGATATAAATGACCATTAACATCAGGCTGGATGATGTCAGCAGGCCCGGAGATACAATCTGCACTGATACAAGGAATCCCCCACGATAAGGCTTCAAGTAGAGTCATAGGGAAACCTTCAAAAGATGACGTGAGTAATAACGCACTCACTTTTTTAATATCTTGCTGAACTAATTCCCAGGGATGTTGTTGCCAACCATACCAGACAATTCGATCATCAATATTTAACTCTCTACCATAAGCCTGGCATTTTTCGAAATCGGAACCATCTCCCAATACATGAAGTTTCCAGTCACCTTGCACTTGTGATAAGCCATCAAGCAGATCTTTTACGCGCTTTTGACCTTCGAATTTCATGCGCCCGACATAAATGAAGGTTGCCGTTTCACCTTCCTCGGGTGCGGGAATGACGGAATCTTTCGCTTCGACAGGGTTAAAAATAACGTTTATCGTCGATTCTGGTACACCCCGGTTAATCATTTGTTGTTTAATACCGGAGCTGATTGCTAAATGATAGTCGGCACAGGTGATATATTCAGCATGTTTTTTATGATCTAAAGAAAAATGCGGCCATGAAAATACAGGTACATCAACTCCAGATTTTTTACGCGCTTTTGCCGCATACAAACATGAGATCACATCAATACAAATAACAACATCTGGCTGATAATCCTGAAGCCATTTGCTTAAAGCATGAATATGCTTCGCCCGACGTAAAAAACCTAAGCGAATGTTGGAAAATGAACACGAGTACTTAATACCTTCCAGCCATCCCTTATCCATTTTGTCGTTACGGCAAAAGAAAAACATTTCACTTTGGATATTTTGTTGTCTGAAGGTGGTAATAACATCTCGAATGACTGTTTCCATACCACCAAATCCTGAAACAGCTTCGCCGATAAACGCTATTTTCATAATTATATTAATTTTCCATCTAAATTTTCACACCGAATAATTTAGCGCGAAGATAATGGTAATAGTAAGAAATGGCTTTGCTATATTTCCCTTCGGCCCAATATACTTTAGCTTTTAACCTAATATCACTTGATGATGGTGCTAACATCCTTTTATGATATTTCCACGGTGAATTATAAAAATAATGTTCAAAGTTTTTGGCTCTAAATATTTTATACCATGGTTTATTTTGAGTGACATAATGCATTATGATTGTGTTGGATAAGTTTTTTTGTTCTTGATCACATATTACTGATAATGTTGTTTTATTATTATATTTTTTATCGATGTAATATAAGCGTCCATTGAGCAAAATATTTAACACATCCTGGTCTGCGTACCTATATACCTTCCCATTGTTGATCATCTCCAGCGCCTTTTGTGTTATATTTTCTTTTTTCCACGCGCTGATATTAATAAGCATAACTCCAGCATTAAAATAATTTATAAAATCAATACCATAGTCTAATTTTTTCACACGATCTTGCATATCTGGTGAGTCAGAGATGACACATGCTATATAATCTTTTAAATCGTAATCAACGAGTTCATATAAAGAACCATTACATATAATATCACAATCAAGATAAAGTATATTTGTTATTTTATCATCGACAACTTCTGGAATTAAAAAACGCAAACATGTTGATAAAGGAATTCCCAGAACCAGAGTGTCAGGATTAATGTCAAATTTATCTGTCACATGATATATTGATATTGCCGTATTTGGTCCCTCTAGCTCTAAAAATATTGAGCATTCGCTTTCGCTTATTCCTGAAACAAGAAGGTGAAAATGCAGATTAATATTACTATTATTTGAAATAATTGAATATAATGCAACGCCCGCCGGCATTATGAAACCACGGTCAAAGCATAATGCGATATGCAAATGTTTAACATTCGATATTTCGTGTCGAAATAAATCTTGTTTCTTAGCAACGAAGCTTCTAAGATTTAACAATTTTTAAACCCTTATTATAAGCAATGAATATTTAAAGCTTTTTCCTTAATGTTCTTTCTTTTATTTTTTGCGCCTTAACTTCTGCTTTTTTAATCAAGTTAACTTCCTGTAATAAAACTTCGCGTAAAGGCATCCCAAAATAAACCTTCATAAATCGCCATATATCTCTTTGCGTCAGGCCAATATTCATCGATGAAAAATATAGACCAATCAAATCTTTATCCCGCCAACGACGTGGTACTTTTTCCCGTATCTGCGCACGATGCAGGTCTATTACCGAAATTTTTAATTCATCTTCCCGGCCAGTGAACGGTAAATGAAGCAAAAAGTGGCAGATATAACAATCACGGTGATTTATTCCTGCTGCGTGCATTTTACGCACCATGGTTGCCACTCGTGTAATCAGCATACGCTTAACACGTATATCAGGAGGATTAATTGCCCAATCTGCACAATAATCTTCAAGGCTAATCGTAGGAGTGAGATCTTCGGTAATAATAAATGATGTGCGGGTTAATGGATTTAACCCTTTTTCACCAAACCCTATGCCGTGCATCGTATCAACACCGACATCATGCAGTCGATGAATAGCGTGCCACTCTCTGTCTGCGCCTAAAACTGGCATACGCAATGAGAGCAGGTTTTTTATAATTTCTTTTAAGGTCGTACCTTTGTGCCATTTAAGGAAATAGCTTTTCCCAGCCAGTTCAAAACGTAATGTTCGACGTGTCTCGAGTTCGCGAAAGACTTCGCCATTCAGTTTTTTAACTTCTGTAAAAGCATCTTTACCACGCCAAAGTGTGGCAAGCGGCTCTTTTAATTCAACCATCTAAACCACCTGTAATGATATCTGCGGCTTTCTCTGGCAGGCTGTACAAATCCTGAGTATCGGCATAATGGCGAGCATTCTCCGCCCAGGCCATTCGTAACGAATGCTGTGTTAACGCTTTGCGTAAGATCGCATTTAATTCTTCCTGACGGAATGGTTCCGCGATAACTGCTCCACAATTAGCATCTGCAATATAATGCGCGTATCCACATACTGCGGTGGTCAAAACAGGTAATCCAGCGGTAATCGCCTCAAGGAGAACAATACCTGCAGCTTCCTGGTAAGCGGGATGCAGTAAGAGATCTGCCGCAGCCATTAATTCAGACACGTCATTCCTCCCGGAAAAGAAATGCACGTTGCTACGTACCCCAAGTTTTTCTGCCAGCACTTCAAATTTGCGTGGTTTATCCTGACCAACGACAAACAAAAGCGTATTGTGGCGTAATGATTCCGGTAACGATGCCAAAGCCTTAATTGAGCGATCCACACCTTTACGACCGAAATCTGACCCAACCTGTAGCAATAAATTTTGTTGTTCGGTTATGCCATTTTTCTGACGATATATTTCACGACTGTTTGGGATTTGCTCGCTGTATTTCCTGTCCGGATAGATGCCGGGGGGAAGAATTTGAAAACGTTCTGGTTCAGTCTGGTAATGCTTCTGGAAATCGGCGATTTGCTTATCGGTCAGCATCATGAGTTTCGTCGATTTACCATGTTCGAAAGTCGCTCGCTCAAATGCAGCATAATGGCGATAGCGTGATGTTAAACGATAGAAAAATCCCTTTTCTTGCGCCACTTTCTCGGCATAACAGACATCGGCGGCAAAATAGACATCCAGCCCAGGCATCTTATTAAACCCAACGACACGATCAGCAGGATGTACCTTCAGATGGTTTTGAACCCAGGCATAATATTCTGCATTACGTCCATGGTTAGTATGGGATTTAACCGGTACGCGAATAAGCTCAAATGATTCCGGACAATCGCCTTCCCACGACTGTGTATATACACGAACATGGTGGCCCCGTGCGGCAACTGTTGACGCAATACGCATAAAGTCCCGCTGTAGACCACCAAATGGAAAATATTTATATAAACAAAACGCCACGATCATAATTATGCATTCCTGTTAGCTGAAGGAGCATCTTCTGGCAACAGCTTTTCCGTAGCGGCAATGACATCTTCCGCTGGAATAACAGAAAGATATTTTTTGTTGCGGTCAAGTTCGTGCCGGGTAGGCATTTGTTGATAATTACCCGCCCAGAACTGAATAATATTATCGGTCCATGGACGCCAGAATACATGATCAGTGGCCCCAAATAGGCTAATAACTGGCGTCTTCACCGCCGCCGCAATATGCCCTGGCGCAGAATCCACACCAATAAAGAGTACGGCATGATCAATTAACGCACCCAGTTCAGGAAACCGTGTTTTACCTGCAAGGCCAGTGATAGGTTTTGTTTGGCAGCCTTGCGCTATTTCATCTACACAGGCGAGATCATCTGCCGAAGGCCCACAGGTCAGCACAACCTGATAACCGCGCCGTTGCAAAGCATCGATAACCATAGAAAACTTATCGTTATCCCAGCACTTAAATATCTGACGAGCTGTCGGTTGGATGACGACATAATGATCTTTCACGCCCAGAGCATCTAATTCCTGCCGCATTTTCTTCCAGCAATCCTCGGCGTAACTCATTGTTGTGTCGGTGTAGAAATCGGTAATACCTAATGGCTCAAGGACCGATAAATTACGCTCAACAATATGTGTACCGTGTATTGGCGCTAAGTGTGTAAAGCTTTTTTTCCAAATACTATGCTGCCGATGACCATAAAGTTGCGATATTTTCATACGTGCAGGTAAACAACGTACCAGCAGTGCTACCATCCATTGATCCGTAAGATTAATGACCAGGTCATAATTATTCGCACGCAGAGTTTTTATCAACGAAAGCACATTTTTAATTTTATCGAATGTTCCCGCACCTTTATTGCTTATACCGTAGAGTGCATTAATTTCTGGGTTTTCAGATAAAATCGGAATTGTATCCTGGTAAAGCAGCATATCGATTTTTGCAGCGGGATAATTCTGCTTGAGTGTACTGATTACAGGAGTAGTTAATAACATATCTCCGTGATATCGCATCTTTATGACCAGGATATTTCGAAATGGCTTTTCCACTAGCGACTCTTTTGTATGATTGTCTGGTTAAGTTAAGCAGAAAAAAAGCACGCTACCGCCCCAGGCTCAACAGCTACCTGAATACTGATAACGCACTTACTTTGGCGTGCTAGTGTATCATTTCTTTCGCAGCAATCCGACCCGAATGTTTTTTATACACAAAATAGTTTTTAATCATAAAAATCATACAGATAAAAAAGAATATACAGATAATTCTGGTACGAACGATGCCTATATAGAGTTGCAAATTGGGTTGAGTTTCAATGAATCGCATAAAAATACAAAAAAACTGAAGATGTCGCGGCAGATCAGACCAAACAGAAGCTATTTAAGTCAAAAACGGGAAAAGTAATGGTAAAGCCCCAGCTAAATACATAGAATCCCCAGCACATCCATAAGTCAGCTATTTATTATGCTCGAATTGCTTTACACCGCCCTTCTCTACCTTATTCAGCCGTTGATCTGGATACGGCTCTGGGTGCGCGGACGTAAGGCTCCGGCCTATCGAAAACGCTGGGGTGAACGTTACGGTTTTTACCGCCATCCGCTGAAACCAGGCGGCATTATGCTGCACTCCGTCTCCGTCGGTGAAACCCTGGCGGCGATCCCGTTGGTGCGCGCGCTGCGTCATCGCTACCCTGATTTGCCGATTACTGTTACGACCATGACGCCAACCGGTTCGGAGCGCGTACAATCGGCGTTTGGGAAAGATGTTCAGCACGTTTATCTGCCTTACGATCTGCCCGATGCGCTTAACCGTTTCCTTAATAAAGTCGACCCTAAACTGGTGTTGATTATGGAAACCGAGCTATGGCCTAACCTGATTGCGGCGCTACATAAACGTAAAATTCCGCTGGTTATCGCCAACGCGCGACTTTCTGCTCGCTCTGCGGCAGGTTATGCAAAACTGGGCAAATTCGTTCGTCGCTTACTGCGTCGTATTACGCTGATTGCCGCCCAAAATGAAGAAGATGGCGCGCGTTTTGTGGCGCTGGGCGCAAAAAACAATCAGGTTACCGTTACCGGTAGCCTGAAATTCGATATCTCTGTAACGCCACAACTGGCTGCTAAAGCAGTAACGCTGCGCCGCCAGTGGGCACCGCATCGCCCGGTATGGATTGCCACCAGTACTCATGATGGTGAAGAGAGCGTGGTGATTGCCGCGCATCAGGCGCTGTTAAAGCAGTTCCCGAATTTATTGCTCATTCTTGTTCCACGCCATCCGGAACGCTTCCCGGATGCGATTAACCTGGTCCGCCAGGCTGGACTAAGCTATATCACACGCTCTTCCGGAGAAATCCCTTCCGCCAGTACACAAGTGGTAGTTGGCGATACGATGGGCGAGTTGATGTTGCTGTATGGCATTGCCGATCTCGCTTTTGTTGGCGGTTCATTGGTCGAACGCGGTGGGCATAATCCGCTGGAAGCCGCTGCACACGCCATTCCGGTACTGATGGGGCCGCATACCTTTAACTTTAAAGACATTTGCGCACGGCTGGAGCAGGCAAGCGGGCTGATTACCGTCACTGATGCCGCTACGCTTGCAAAAGAGATTTCCTCTTTACTCACCGACGCCGATTACCGTAGTTTTTATGGCCGTCATGCCGTTGAAGTGCTGTATCAAAACCAGGGCGCGCTGCAGCGTCTGCTTCAACTGCTGGAACCTTACCTGCCACCGAAAACGCATTGAGGTTGTTATGCAAAAACGGGCGATTTATCCGGGTACTTTCGATCCCATTACTAATGGTCATATCGATATCGTGACGCGCGCCACGCAGATGTTCGATCACGTTATTCTGGCGATTGCCGCCAGCCCCAGTAAAAAACCGATGTTTACCCTGGAAGAGCGCGTGGCGCTGGCACAGCAGGCAACCGCGCATTTGGGAAACGTTGAAGTGGTCGGGTTTAGTGATTTGATGGCCAACTTCGCGCGTAATCAACACGCTACGGTGCTAATTCGTGGCCTGCGCGCAGTTGCAGATTTTGAATATGAAATGCAGCTGGCGCATATGAATCGCCACTTAATGCCAGAACTAGAAAGTGTCTTTTTGATGCCTTCAAAAGAGTGGTCGTTTATCTCTTCATCGCTGGTTAAAGAGGTGGCGCGCCATCAGGGCGATGTCACCCATTTCCTGCCGGAAAATGTCCATCAGGCATTGATGGCAAAATTAGCGTAACTTTTATGCCGGATGGTATACCATCCGGCTCGCATGAATTACTTCTGGCACTGCCGGCAATAAAACGTCGCCCGCTGCGCATGTTTAGTCGCCACAATCGGCGTACCACACACCCGACACGCCTCGCCTTTACGCCCGTAAACCTGCAATTCCTGAGCGAAATAACCCGGTTTACCGTCACTTTGTAGAAAATCTTTCAGAGTTGTACCGCCCTGCTCAATCGAACGCAGCAACACCGCTTTAATCACCCGAGCTAACAATTCGCACTCCGCCAACGACAGTGATGACGCCAACCGATCCGGATGGATCCCCGCCGCAAACAGTGATTCGCTGGCATAGATATTCCCCACGCCCACCACCAGCTTGTTATCCATCAGCCAGGGCTTAATCGCCGTTTTTTTCTTCGCGCACTTCTGATGCAGGTACTCACCGTTGAAATCGTCGCTAAGCGGCTCAGGCCCAAGATGAGCCAGCACATTGTGCCCCTCCAGCTCTTTGGTCCACAGCCAGGCACCAAAGCGGCGCGGATCGGTATAGCGCAGCACTTTGCCGTTGCTCATCACCAAATCAACATGGTCATGCTTTTCAGGGGGAAGTTCTTCTGGAAGGATACGCAGGCTGCCAGACATACCCAGATGAATGATAATCCAGCCCTCTGGCAGCTCCAGCAGCAGATATTTAGCCCGGCGCTGCACGCTAAGCACTGGTTGGTCGCTTAAACGGTAGATTTCTTCCGAAACCGGCCAGCGCAAGCGTCCGTTGCGCACCACCGCATGAAGAATAGTCGCACCAACGAGATGCGGTTCTATTCCGCGACGGCTGGTTTCAACTTCTGGTAATTCAGGCATAGCATCTCCGGGAATGAACAGATGCAGTCAATATGGGGGCAAACAGATAACAAAAAACCCCGCCGGAGCGAGGTTTTTCGTTACATTAAAGCGAGAATTATTTAATTTTCGCTTCTTTGTAGATCACGTGCTGGCGAACAACTGGATCGAATTTCTTCAGTTCCAGTTTTTCCGGCTTAGTACGTTTGTTCTTCGTAGTGGTATAGAAGTGACCAGTACCAGCAGAAGAAACCAGCTTGATTTTCTCACGAATACCTTTAGCCATGATTTATTTCCTCTAAGTACTTAGTACTTTTCGCCACGGGCACGCAGTTCAGCCAGAACTGTATCGATGCCTTTTTTATCGATTACACGCATACCTTTAGCAGATACGCGCAGGGTGACAAAACGCTTTTCGCTCTCAACCCAGAAACGGTGAGAGTGCAGGTTCGGCAGGAAACGGCGTTTAGTCGCGTTCAGTGCGTGGGAACGGTTGTTACCGGTCACCGGACGCTTGCCAGTAACTTGGCAGACTCGGGACATGTCTATTCTCCAAAAATCAAATTAGCTCGAGCTTCGTATGGGGTATTGGCGCCTCGTCAGGCTTTACAGCCCGGTCATCGCAGTTCTATGTGAACTCTCGATTGCCAGGCCCAAATGCCAAACCCGAGATTCTCAAAGGTGGCGTAGTATACGCTGACTCGGCGATGTGCTCAAGTCCCGAACAGACAAAGATCCCGAAGGATCGCGCATAGCGGGTTAAATCCAGCCGCGTTCGGCAAAAGAAACATATTCTCCACGCCCAATCACGATATGGTCGAGCACGCGTAATTCCATGAACTGACAACTTTTTATTATCCGTTCGGTGATGAGTTTATCCGCTTTACTGGGTTCAGCACAACCCGAAGGGTGATTATGGGCAAGGATCAGTGCCGACGCGTTTATTTTTATCGCTTCGCGAACAATCTCACGCGGATGGACTTCTACATGGTTTAGTGTGCCGGAGAACAATCTGCTGTGGGTAAGTACCCTGTGTTGTGAGTCGAGAAAGATCACCATAAAGATCTCACGCTCCTCGCCCGTAAGCTGGCTTTGTAAAAATTCCCTCGTCATCTCTGGGCTGAGTAACGGGCTTTCTTCGCGCATCCTCACGTTGTAGTAACGTCGCGCCAGTTCGGCAATTCCCTTTAACTGGGCGAATTTCGCCACACCAATTCCATGAACGCCACTAAATTGTTCGTATTCGGAGGATAACAATCCGTAAAGAGAACCGAAATTCTCCAGCATCTCTTTCGCCAGGGTTAACACATCTTTACCGCGCGTTCCTGTACGCAGAAATAGCGCCAGCAGTTCAACATCCGTTAACGAGCTAATGCCCAACTTCAGCATTTTTTCGCGTGGCATCAACAATTCTGCATTGCTTTTCACCTTCACCTCCTTTGTGGAGAGCGCATCCTGTCATGGTCGACCGATTAAATCGACGGTCAGTTTTCAGTACTGGAAAGCGCCTCGCAAAGTGATTCTCAGGTGAAAGCACGACAACAAAAGTATTGTGATAAAATCGCCAACTTCTGGTGTCACCCAACAGGAAAAATCATCATGAGTCTGGCCGGTAAAAAAATCGTTCTCGGCGTCAGCGGCGGTATTGCTGCCTATAAAACCCCTGAACTGGTGCGTCGTTTGCGCGATCGCGGGGCCGACGTCCGTGTGGTAATGACCGAAGCGGCAAAAGCCTTTATCACTCCACTTAGTTTGCAGGCGGTTTCTGGGTATCCCGTTTCCGACAGTCTGTTGGATCCGGCAGCCGAAGCGGCAATGGGCCACATTGAGTTGGGGAAATGGGCTGATTTAGTGATTCTCGCCCCTGCCACGGCAGATTTGATTGCCCGTGTTGCTGCCGGTATGGCGAATGATTTGGTATCGACGATTTGCCTTGCGACTCCTGCACCTGTTGCCGTGCTGCCAGCGATGAACCAGCAGATGTATCGTGCTGCTGCCACCCAGCATAATTTAGAGGTGCTTGCCTCGCGCGGTTTGCTGATCTGGGGGCCAGATAGCGGCAGCCAGGCCTGTGGTGATGTCGGCCCAGGGCGAATGCTCGATCCGTTAACCATTGTTGATATGGCGGTCGCCCATTTTTCACCCATCAACGACCTGAAACATCTGAACATTATGATTACCGCAGGTCCGACGCGTGAACCGCTCGATCCGGTGCGTTACATCTCCAATCACAGCTCCGGCAAGATGGGGTTCGCCATTGCCGCAGCCGCTGCACGTCGTGGAGCAAACGTCACGCTGATTTCTGGCCCAGTTTCGCTACCGACTCCACCGTTTGTTAAACGTGTTGATGTGGTAACCGCACTGGAGATGGAAGCCGCAGTAAAGGCATCCGTGCAACAGCAAAATATATTTATCGGTTGTGCTGCCGTCGCAGATTACCGCACAGCCACCGTTGCCAGCGAAAAAATCAAAAAGCAGGCTACGCCGGGTGATGAATTAACAATAAAAATGGTTAAAAACCCCGATATTGTCGCCGGTGTTGCCGCATTAAAAGACCATAGGCCTTATGTTGTTGGATTTGCCGCCGAAACAAATAATGTGGAAGAATACGCCCGGCAAAAACGTATCCGCAAAAACCTTGATCTGATCTGCGCTAACGATGTTTCCAGAAAAAATCAGGGATTTAATAGCGACAAAAACGCATTACACCTTTTCTGGCAGGATGGCGATAAAATCTTACCGCTTGAGCGAAAAGAGCTCCTTGGCCAATTATTACTCGACGAGATTGTGACCCGTTATGATGAAGAAAATCGACGTTAAGATTCTGGACCCGCGCGTTGGGAAGGAATTTCCACTCCCGACTTATGCCACTTCTGGTTCTGCCGGACTTGACCTGCGCGCCTGTCTCGACGACGCCGTAGAACTGGCACCGGGCGACACTACACTAGTGCCGACCGGACTGGCGATTCATATTGCCGACCCTTCACTGGCGGCGATGATGCTGCCGCGCTCCGGGCTGGGCCATAAGCACGGTATCGTGCTCGGTAACCTGGTGGGATTGATCGATTCCGACTATCAGGGTCAGCTGATGATCTCCGTGTGGAACCGTGGTCAGGACAGTTTCACCATTCAACCTGGCGAACGTATCGCGCAGATGATTTTTGTTCCGGTGGTACAGGCCGATTTTAATCTGGTGGAAGATTTTGACGCCACCGACCGGGGTGAAGGCGGTTTTGGTCACTCTGGTCGTCAGTAACGCATACGCATCCAAATAACGTCATAACATCGCCGCAAACATTTCGTTTGCGGTCATAGCGTGGGTGCCGCCTGGCAAGTGCTTATTTTCAGGGGTATTTTGTAACATGGCAGAAAAACAAACTGCGAAAAGGAACCGTCGCGAAGAAATACTTCAGTCTCTGGCGTTGATGTTAGAATCCAGCGATGGAAGCCAGCGTATCACGACGGCGAAACTGGCCGCCTCTGTCGGCGTTTCCGAAGCGGCTCTGTATCGCCACTTCCCCAGTAAAACCCGCATGTTCGATAGCCTGATTGAGTTTATCGAAGATAGCCTGATTACTCGTATTAACCTGATTCTCAAAGATGAAAAGGACACTACCGCGCGCCTGCGCCTGATTGTGTTGCTGCTTCTCGGTTTCGGCGAACGTAATCCAGGCCTGACCCGTATCCTCACTGGCCATGCGCTAATGTTCGAACAGGATCGTCTGCAAGGACGCATCAACCAACTGTTCGAGCGTATTGAAGCACAGCTGCGTCAGGTATTGCGTGAAAAGAGAATGCGTGAGGGTGAAGGTTACACCACCGATGAAACGTTGCTGGCAAGCCAACTTCTGGCGTTCTGCGAAGGTATGCTGTCTCGTTTTGTCCGCAGCGAGTTTAAATACCGCCCGACGGATGACTTTGACGCCCGCTGGCCGCTGATTGCCGCGCAGTTGCAGTAATATGACGCCGGATGACCTACCATCCGGCGTTTCTTATCAAACCCCGTACTCTTCGCGATAAGCCTTAACCGCCGCCAGATGTTCCGCCATTTCCGGCTTCTCTTCGAGGTAAGCAATAAGATCTTTCAGAGTGATGATAGAAATCACTTTGCAGTTGTAATCACGCTCAACTTCCTGAATCGCGGAAATCTCACCGCGACCACGTTCCTGACGATCGAGTGAAATCAACACGCCAGCAAGCGTCGCGCCATTGGCCTGAATAATTTCCATCGACTCACGAATCGCCGTCCCGGCGGTGATCACATCATCTACCAGCATTACGCGTCCTTGTAACGCGCTACCGACCAGATTGCCGCCCTCGCCGTGGTCTTTTGCTTCTTTGCGGTTAAAGCAGTATGGCAGGTCAAGGTCATGATGCTCCGCCAGCGCCACAGCGGTAGTGGTGGCAATCGGAATCCCTTTGTAAGCAGGGCCAAACAGCAGATCGAACTCAATGCCAGAATCCACCAACGCTTCAGCGTAAAAACGGCCTAACAGTGCCAGGTCGCGCCCGGTATTAAACAGCCCGGCGTTGAAGAAATAGGGGCTTTTGCGCCCGGATTTCAGCGTAAACTCGCCAAACTTTAATACCTGCTTGCTAAGCGCAAATTCAATAAACTGGCGCTGATATGGTTTCATGCCTTCGCTCCTCATCTTACTTTTCTACAGACAAAAAAAAGGCGACTCATCAGTCGCCTTAAAAATCAGTTTGCCAGCGCCGCCTTCTGCGTCGCTACAATGGATTCGATTCCCCCTCGGGCCAGCGCCAACAAAGTGAGGAGTTCTTCGTGAGTGAACGGCTCGCCTTCCGCCGTGCCCTGAACCTCAATGATGCGCCCATCTTCGGTCATCACCACGTTCATATCCGTTTCTGCGGCAGAGTCTTCGACGTATTCCAGATCGCAAATCGCTTCGCCGTTAACGATACCCACCGAAACCGCTGCCACCATGCCTTTCATCGGGTTGGTTTTCAGTTTGCCATTCTCAACCAGCTTATTCAGTGCATCTGCCAGCGCCACGCAGGCACCAGTGATTGAAGCAGTGCGCGTGCCGCCATCGGCCTGAAGTACGTCGCAATCCAGCGTAATGGTGAACTCACCCAACGCTTTCAAATCAACCGCCGCACGCAATGCACGGGCAATCAGACGCTGGATTTCCATCGTGCGTCCGCCCTGCTTACCTTTCGCCGCTTCACGGGCGTTACGAGTGTGGGTAGAGCGCGGCAGCATACCGTATTCTGCGGTGATCCAGCCTTGCCCCTGTCCTTTCAGGAAGCGCGGCACACCTTCTTCAATAGAGGCGGTACACAACACTTTGGTATCGCCAAATTCGACCAGCACCGAGCCTTCTGCATGTTTTGTATAGTTACGAGTCAGGGTAACGGGACGCACCTGATTATTGCTACGGCCTGCTGGACGCATATTGAAATCTCCGGCTTGAAACAAATGTGGCTGCGCATTATACGGACTTCCGGCGGTTATTCCTATCCTGACAAGGCATCGATGGCTATAATCCTTCCACCTCTCCTTTTATAAACAGGAACGTCTATGATCCGCAGTATGACCGCCTACGCCCGGCGTGAAATCAAGGGTGAATGGGGGAGCGCAACCTGGGAAATGCGCTCGGTAAACCAGCGTTATCTGGAAACTTACTTTCGTCTGCCGGAGCAGTTCCGTAGCCTGGAACCTGTCGTTCGCGAGCGTATTCGTTCTCGCCTGACGCGCGGTAAAGTGGAATGTACCCTGCGCTATGAGCCAGATGTCAGCGCACAAGGTGAACTGATTCTCAACGAAAAACTGGCTAAACAGCTGGTAACTGCTGCGAATTGGGTAAAGATGCAGAGCGACGAAGGGGAAATCAACCCCGTTGATATCCTGCGCTGGCCGGGCGTAATGGCAGCCCAGGAACAGGATCTCGACGCTATTGCCGCTGAAATTCTTGCTGCTCTTGATGGTACGCTGGACGACTTTATCGTCGCGCGCGAAACCGAAGGTCAGGCGCTGAAAGCGTTGATCGAGCAGCGTCTGGAAGGTGTCACCGCCGAAGTGGCTAAAGTGCGCGCCCATATGCCGGAAATCCTGCAATGGCAGCGTGAACGTCTGGTCGCGAAGCTGGAAGATGCTCAGGTTCAGCTGGAGAACAATCGTCTGGAGCAAGAGCTGGTGCTGCTGGCGCAACGAATTGATGTTGCTGAAGAGCTGGATCGCCTCGAAGCGCATGTCAAAGAGACCTACAACATTCTCAAGAAAAAAGAAGCCGTTGGTCGTCGTCTGGACTTTATGATGCAGGAGTTCAACCGCGAGTCGAACACCCTGGCCTCGAAGTCTATCAATGCCGAAGTGACGAACTCCGCGATTGAGTTGAAAGTGTTGATTGAGCAGATGCGCGAACAGATTCAGAATATCGAGTAAGCGGCATCGCATTGTAGGCCATTGTTAATTTCAGCGGCTCTACGTACATCTACCCAAAAAACGTCAAAAACCCCATACTTTTTCTAATGCATTTTTCTTAACACAACATCAGAAAAATGCATTAGCTTTGCAGAAAGTACCAATTTCACATAACTATAAATTATCAATCCAAACTCACCTTAAAAAATCTCAATCGTGACAATGTGCACAAATCGCTACCCTGCCAGACAGATTTTTAGGGAGAGAACCATGCTTTTACACATTTTGTATTTGGTTGGTATTACCGCCGAAGCCATGACGGGGGCGCTGGCGGCTGGGCGACGCCGAATGGATACATTTGGCGTAATTATCATTGCGACCGCCACCGCAATCGGTGGTGGCTCAGTGCGGGATATTCTTTTGGGCCACTATCCGCTCGGTTGGGTCAAGCATCCGGAATATGTGATTATTGTCGCCACAGCCGCCGTACTGACCACTATTGTTGCCCCGGTGATGCCTTATCTGCGCAAAGTCTTTCTGGTGCTTGATGCGCTCGGGCTGGTAGTTTTTTCTATTATTGGTGCACAAGTCGCGCTGGATATGGGGCACGGTCCGATCATTGCCGTTGTCGCGGCGGTGACGACCGGTGTGTTTGGCGGCGTTTTGCGCGATATGTTCTGTAAACGCATCCCGCTGGTCTTTCAGAAAGAGCTGTATGCTGGGGTTTCATTTGCCTCCGCCGTACTCTATATCGCGTTGCAACACTACGTCTCTAACCATGATGTGGTGATTATTTCCACTCTGGTGTTTGGCTTTTTCGCTCGCTTGCTGGCGCTGCGTCTTAAGCTGGGTTTACCCGTCTTTTACTACAGCCACGAAGGTCACTAAGGTACAAAACCTGTGATCTGCTGGGCAGCCAGCCAGTTGCCCAGCATCTTGATTTGCCCATTATCTTTCCATTCAATAAGTTGGCTGGCACGACGAGATCCTGTCTCTGGCAGTTGCCGCCAATGCTGTTCGCTTCTCTGCAAAACTTGCTCCCAAGTGCTGGAATCGCTGGCGTTAAGCGCCGCCTGGGTTAAGGGTATTCCCATTGCCATCACCCAGCGGATAAAAGGCTGCTTACGTGCCAGATTAAACTGATGCCATAACTGCTCGCTTTTGCTTTTCGCTATCCCCGGCGTGTTCTGTAATTGCTCTGGCGTTAACTGAAGCCATGAAAAGATATGCTCAAAACGATGAGTCTGATGCAGCGCACGCCAGCCAGCTTCACCAATGCCGTCCAGACCCAAAACCTGTTTTGACCCCAGCCAGACTAGCCGTGAAACGAATTGCTCCTGACAAACATCAGAAGCAAAGTAGCAGGTCAACGAATTAAAGCGGTTTTCTGGCGGCATTGGTTTAGTACGTTCCGTTCCGCGCCAGACCACATCATCAATGCGTGGAATACCCTGACCGGCGAGACTGACGAGAATTTGATCGCCAGGCGCAATATCCCATTCCTGCCAGCGCCTGACGGAACCAATATTCACCCGCTGAACTTTTTTATCATCCAGCATGACAGGCGCGAGTGACGCCACCACCGATATTTTGCCGCTCTTACCCACCGCAAACTGAATCGCATTCACTTCGGCAACCTGTGCCACGGGTTGATATTTCCACGCCACCAACCAGTTCGCCTGACCCGGTAGCCAATGGATGGATTCGGGTTCTTTCGCCGCTCGCACAACGACACCATCGGTAACAAAGGGTAACGCTGTTTTCCACCACTCATTACGTATCCGCTCAACCTCATCAGCATTTTTGACTGCGCGAGTGTACGCCTGCGTCAGACTAAACCCTGCGGCTGCAAGCTGTTGCAATCGCTCGGTCATTAACTGCGGTCCATCCGGCCACGCCCAGATAAACACGCCAAGTGAATTTTGCGCGTCAGTATTGTTCTGCCGCATCATCATGCCCGCGACTTTCGAGCGCGCATTCATTCCCCCCATTTGTTGTTGGATATGCCCCTCACGCTGGAGAAATATTTCGCCCTGCAGCGTACTGTTGGCTAAAGGTCCGCTGACGGATTGTGGTACAGAAGGAATCGAACGTACTTTCTGCGTCCAGTCTTCGCCTTTCAGACCATTACCACGACTGATCGCTTTAATCAGTTTTCCCTCACGGTAGACCAGAGTTACCGCAACACCATCAACTTTTGGTTGCACCCAAAGATCGCTGCGTTCACGCATCCACAGGCTTAACGCATTTTTATCCGCCATTTTGCGTACGCCCGTATGTGCAACCGGATGGATAACCGTGCCGTTTAAAAGCGGCATCATGGCGTCACGATGCGTCTCTTCACCAAAACAACGTTGCCACTGCGTAAGACGGGCACTTATCTGATCGTAAACACTGTCTTCCACGTCACTTTTCCCTAATTTCCAGTAATCATCGTCCCACTGTTTTATTTGTTGTTGCAGGCGGGAAATTTCTTCATGCGCTCTGGCGGGCGACCAGGCTGGGCAGACGGCCTGCGCCGATGATTGCCAGCACAAAATCCCCATTAACACCGCTATCCATACTTTCATCATCACCTCCGCTGTAGTCAGGCGGGCAGGTATACAACGTGGTGAATGTAAATCCGAGTGGCAAAAACGAAGTGTGCGAGGACGCTTCCAGAGAATCGTTCTGATTGCAGCAAATGACAGGGAATTGCGGAAACAGCTACGCAAAACGCAACAACTTTGCGCAAAAAGTATGAGCAAGGGCTACGTCACGTGACCGCGCCGTGTATAATAAGCTCGTATGTAGGCTTTATTTCGCTAATCACATACGAAAGATACTCATGGCTCAAGGCACGCTTTATATTGTTTCTGCCCCCAGTGGCGCGGGTAAATCCAGCCTGATTCAGGCTTTATTAAAAACCCAACCGTTGTATGACACCCAGGTTTCTGTTTCACACACCACGCGCGCACCGCGTCCAGGTGAAGTACACGGTGAGCATTACTTCTTTGTTAATCATGATGAATTTAAAGAGATGATTAGCAGAGATGCATTCCTTGAGCACGCGGAAGTGTTCGGTAATTACTATGGCACTTCGCGCGAAGCCATTGAGCAAGTACTGGCAAGTGGCGTAGATGTTTTTCTGGATATCGACTGGCAGGGTGCGCAACAAATTCGCCAGAAGATGCCACATGCGCGTAGTATCTTTATTTTACCGCCGTCCAAAATCGAGCTGGATCGCCGTCTACGCGGTCGCGGTCAGGACAGCGAAGAGGTCATTGCAAAGCGTATGGCGCAAGCAGTTGCAGAAATGAGCCATTACGCCGAATATGATTATTTGATTGTGAATGATGATTTTGACACCGCACTGGGTGATCTGAAGACCATTATTCGCGCCGAACGCTTGCGCATGAGTCGCCAAAAGCAACGTCATGACGCTTTAATCAGCAAATTGTTGGCAGACTGAACCTTCTTTCAGTATCATGCCCAGTCATTTCTTCACCTGTGGAGCTTTTTAAGTATGGCACGCGTAACTGTTCAGGACGCTGTAGAGAAAATTGGTAACCGTTTTGACCTGGTACTGGTCGCCGCGCGTCGCGCTCGTCAGATGCAGGTAGGCGGAAAGGATCCGCTAGTACCGGAAGAAAACGATAAAACCACAGTAATCGCGCTGCGCGAAATCGAAGAAGGTCTGATCAACAACCAGATCCTCGACGTTCGCGAACGCCAGGAACAGCAAGAGCAGGAAGCCGCTGAAATTCAAGCCGTTACCGCTATTGCTGAAGGTCGTCGTTAATCACAAAGCGGGTCGCCCTTGTATCTGTTTGAAAGCCTGAATCAACTGATTCAAAACTACCTGCCAGAAGACCAAATTAAGCGTCTGCGGCAGGCGTATCTCGTTGCACGTGATGCTCACGAGGGGCAAACACGTTCAAGCGGTGAACCCTATATCACGCACCCGGTAGCGGTTGCCTGCATTCTGGCCGAGATGAAACTCGACTATGAAACGCTAATGGCGGCGCTACTTCATGACGTGATTGAAGATACTCCCGCCACCTACCAGGACATGGAACAGCTTTTTGGCAAAAGCGTCGCCGAGCTGGTAGAGGGGGTGTCGAAACTTGATAAACTCAAGTTCCGCGATAAGAAAGAGGCGCAGGCCGAAAACTTTCGCAAGATGATTATGGCGATGGTGCAGGATATCCGCGTCATCCTCATCAAACTCGCAGACCGTACCCACAACATGCGCACGCTGGGCTCACTTCGCCCAGACAAACGTCGCCGCATCGCCCGCGAAACTCTCGAAATTTACAGCCCGCTGGCACACCGTTTAGGTATCCACCACATTAAAACCGAACTCGAAGAGTTGGGTTTTGAGGCGCTGTATCCCAACCGTTACCGCGTAATTAAAGAAGTGGTGAAAGCCGCGCGCGGCAACCGTAAAGAGATGATCCAAAAAATCCTCTCTGAAATCGAAGGACGTTTGCAGGAAGCGGGAATACCGTGTCGCGTCAGTGGTCGCGAGAAACATCTTTATTCGATTTACTGCAAAATGGTGCTCAAAGAGCAGCGTTTTCACTCAATCATGGATATCTACGCCTTCCGCGTGATCGTCAATGATTCCGATACCTGTTATCGCGTGCTCGGTCAGATGCACAGCCTGTATAAGCCGCGTCCAGGTCGCGTGAAAGACTACATCGCCATTCCAAAAGCGAACGGTTATCAGTCTTTGCACACCTCAATGATTGGCCCCCACGGCGTTCCGGTTGAAGTCCAGATCCGTACCGAAGATATGGATCAAATGGCGGAGATGGGTGTTGCCGCACACTGGGCTTATAAAGAACACGGCGAGACCAGCACCACTGCGCAAATCCGCGCCCAGCGTTGGATGCAGAGCCTGCTGGAGCTTCAGCAGAGCGCCGGTAGCTCATTTGAATTTATCGAGAGCGTTAAATCCGATCTCTTCCCGGATGAGATTTACGTTTTCACACCGGAAGGACGCATTGTCGAACTGCCTGCCGGTGCCACGCCTGTTGACTTCGCGTACGCGGTGCATACCGATATCGGTCATGCCTGCGTGGGTGCGCGAGTTGATCGTCAGCCTTACCCGCTGTCGCAGCCACTCTCCAGCGGACAAACCGTTGAAATCATTACCGCACCGGGCGCTCGCCCGAATGCCGCCTGGCTGAACTTTGTCGTCAGCTCGAAAGCACGCGCCAAAATTCGCCAGTTGCTGAAAAATCTCAAGCGTGATGATTCCGTCAGTCTGGGTCGTCGCCTGCTCAACCACGCGTTGGGTGGCAGCCGTAAGCTGAATGAAATCCCGCAGGAAAATATTCAGCGCGAACTGGATCGCATGAAACTGGCGACGCTTGACGATTTGCTGGCAGAAATCGGTCTTGGCAATGCAATGAGCGTAGTGGTAGCAAAGAATCTCCAGCAGGGAGACGGTTCCATTCCACCAGCAACCCAAAGCCACGGGCATCTGCCGATTAAAGGCGCTGATGGCGTGTTAATCACTTTTGCGAAATGCTGCCGCCCTATTCCCGGCGACCCGATCATCGCCCATGTTAGCCCCGGTAAAGGTCTGGTGATCCACCATGAGTCCTGCCGTAACATCCGTGGTTACCAGAAAGAGCCAGAGAAGTTTATGGCTGTGGAATGGGATAAAGAGACGGCGCAGGAGTTCATTACTGAAATCAAGGTGGAAATGTTCAACCATCAGGGTGCGCTGGCAAACCTGACAGCGGCGATCAACACCACCAATTCCAATATTCAAAGTTTGAATACGGAAGAGAAAGATGGTCGCGTCTACAGTGCCTTTATTCGCCTGACCGCCCGGGATCGCGTACATCTGGCAAATATCATGCGCAAAATCCGTGTGATGCCAGACGTGATTAAAGTCACCCGAAACAGAAATTAATGTTTTATGAACCCAACACGTTATGCACGCATCTGTGAAATGCTCGCCAGGCGGCAGCCTGATCTGACCGTCTGCATGGAACAGGTTCACAAACCCCATAACGTTTCTGCGATCATTCGTACCGCAGATGCCGTTGGCGTACATGAAGTTCATGCCGTCTGGCCTGGCAGCCGGATGCGCACTATGGCCTCGGCTGCGGCTGGCAGCAACAGTTGGGTACAGGTGAAAACGCACCGCACCATTGGCGATGCTGTCGCCCATCTGAAAGGCCAGGGAATGCAGATTCTGGCTACACATCTTTCTGATAACGCCGTCGATTTCCGCGAAATTGATTACACCCGCCCGACCTGTATTTTGATGGGTCAGGAGAAAACGGGCATCACGCAGGAAGCGTTAGCACTGGCGGATCAGGACATCATCATTCCGATGATCGGCATGGTGCAGTCGCTGAACGTCTCCGTCGCATCAGCACTCATTCTTTACGAAGCCCAGCGTCAGCGGCAAAACGCTGGCATGTATCTGCGTGAAAACAGCATGTTACCGGAAGCAGAACAACAACGCCTGCTGTTTGAAGGCGGCTATCCGGTATTGGCGAAAGTCGCAAAACGCAAAGGTCTGCCCTACCCCCACGTCAATCAGCAAGGTGAAATTGAAGCCGATGCTAACTGGTGGGCCACCATGCAGGCTGCAGGGTAAGCGCCATGAAAGGTCGCCTGTTAGATGCTGTCCCGCTCAGTTCCCTAACGGGCGTTGGCGCGGCGCAAAGTAACAAGCTGGCGAAAATCAACCTGCATACCGTGCAGGACTTACTGTTACACCTTCCTCTGCGCTACGAAGATCGCACCCATCTCTACCCCATCGGTGAGCTACTGCCGGGCGTTTATGCCACGGTGGAAGGCGAAGTGCTGAACTGTAATATCTCCTTCGGCGGTCGGCGGATGATGACCTGCCAGATTAGCGACGGTTCCGGCATTCTCACCATGCGCTTTTTCAATTTCAGCGCGGCGATGAAAAATAGCCTGGCGACGGGCCGCCGCGTGCTGGCCTACGGCGAAGCAAAGCGCGGCAAATATGGCGCGGAGATGATCCATCCGGAATATCGCGTACAGGGTGATCTCAGTACCCCGGAGCTACAGGAAACGCTTACGCCGGTTTACCCAACGACTGAAGGCGTTAAACAGGCAACGCTGCGTAAATTAACCGACCAGGCGCTGGATCTGCTCGACACCTGCGCTATTGAAGAACTGTTGCCGCCGGAACTGTCACAAGGGATGATGACGCTGCCGGAAGCCTTGAGAACGCTGCATCGCCCGCCGCCGACACTGCAACTTAGCGATCTGGAAAGCGGGCAGCATCCGGCACAACGTCGTCTGATTCTGGAAGAACTGCTGGCGCACAACCTCAGTATGCTGGCGTTACGCGCTGGAGCACAACGTTTTCATGCCCAACCGCTTAGCGCCAATGAGGCGCTGAAAAATAAACTCCTTGCCGCCTTACCGTTCAAACCAACGGGCGCTCAGGCACGTGTGGTGGCGGAGATCGAGCGCGATATGGCGCTGGATGTTCCCATGATGCGTCTGGTACAAGGCGATGTAGGTTCCGGTAAAACGCTGGTTGCTGCCCTCGCCGCGCTGCGTGCAATTGCTCACGGTAAACAGGTGGCGCTGATGGCACCAACCGAGTTGCTCGCCGAACAGCACGCCAATAACTTTCGCAACTGGTTTGAGCCGCTGGGTATTGAAGTGGGTTGGCTGGCTGGTAAGCAGAAAGGTAAAGCGCGACTGGCGCAGCAGGAAGCCATCGCCAACGGTCAGGTGCAGATGATTGTCGGCACTCACGCCATCTTCCAGGAACAGGTACAGTTTAACGGTCTGGCGCTGGTGATCATCGACGAACAGCATCGTTTCGGTGTGCATCAGCGTCTGGCATTGTGGGAAAAAGGCCAGCAGCAAGGCTTCCATCCTCATCAGTTGATCATGACCGCCACGCCGATCCCCCGCACGCTGGCAATGACCGCCTATGCCGATCTCGATACCTCGGTCATTGATGAACTGCCGCCAGGGCGTACACCAGTGACTACCGTTGCTATCCCGGATACACGCCGCAACGACATTATTGACCGCGTGCGCCACGCCTGCATGACTGAAGGTCGTCAGGCTTACTGGGTTTGTACGTTGATTGAAGAGTCAGAGTTACTGGAAGCGCAGGCAGCGGAAGCCACGTGGGAAGAGTTGAAACTGGCACTACCAGAGTTGAATGTTGGCCTGGTACATGGGCGTATGAAACCTGCCGAGAAACAGGCGGTGATGGCGTCGTTTAAACAAGGTGAGTTACACCTGTTGGTTGCCACTACCGTCATTGAAGTCGGCGTTGATGTGCCTAACGCCAGCCTGATGATTATCGAAAACCCGGAGCGCCTGGGTCTGGCGCAGTTACACCAGCTTCGCGGGCGCGTGGGACGTGGCGCGGTGGCTTCTCACTGCGTGCTGCTCTACAAAACGCCGCTCTCCAAAACGGCGCAAATTCGCCTGCAAGTGCTGCGTGACAGCAGCGACGGGTTTGTGATTGCACAAAAAGATTTGGAGATTCGCGGCCCTGGTGAATTGTTAGGTACGCGTCAGACGGGTAATGCCGAATTTAAAGTGGCAGATTTATTGCGCGATCAGGCCATGATCCCAGAAGTTCAGCGCCTGGCACGGCATATTCACGAACGTTACCCACAACAGGCAAAAGCCCTGATAGAACGCTGGATGCCGGAGACGGAACGCTACTCAAATGCATAAAGACGGCGGAGAGAAGACCGCCGTTTCAGGTTGATTTACCTTCCTGCCGAATGCGGCGTGAACGCCTTATCCGACCTACAAAAAAAACCAAAAAAATCAATAAATTGATAATCATTACGCAGGCCAGATAAGCGAAGCGTATCTGGCATTTGTCTTTGTTGCGGCGGCACACATACCGCCGCTTCATCGGTTACCCCGCAAAAATCGGCAACATCAAATACAGCTTAATCACCAGGGCGTTAACGATATCGATAAAGAACGCACCGACCATCGGCACCACCAGGAAGGCCATGTGCGACGGGCCAAAGCGTTCGGTAATCGCCTGCATGTTGGCGATTGCCGTTGGCGTTGCACCAAGGCCAAAACCACAGTGACCCGCAGCCAGCACCGCCGCATCGTAGTTTTTGCCCATCATGCGCCAGGTGACGAAGATAGCGTACAACGCCATGAAGATAGTCTGTGCGACCAGAATCGCCAGCATCGGCAGCGCCAGCGAAGCCAGCTCCCACAGCTTCAGCCCCATCAACGCCATCGCCAGGAACAACGACAGGCTTACGTTACCCAGAACCGATACCGCACGCTCAAAGACACGGTAAAAGCCCATCATGGACAAACCGTTGCTCAGAATCACGCCCACAAAAAGCACGCAAACGAAGGTTGGCAATTCAAAAGCGGTGCCAGCCAAAAGTTGCGCAACAATTTTCCCCACCGTCAGACAGATAGCAATCAGCGCGATGGTTTCAATTAGTACCAGCGAAGTGATCATGCGCCCCACGTCCGGCTTTTCAAATGCGGTGGGGACTTCCTGGTCATCCGGAATACCGTTCGGCGTGGTGGAGTGCTTCACCAGATACCGCGCCACCGGCCCCCCAATCAAGCCGCCCAGCACCAGACCAAAAGTTGCACAGGCCATCGCCACTTCCGTCGCGTTGGTGAAGCCATAACGTTCAATGAACAATTTACTCCACGCAGCTCCCGTACCGTGTCCGCCAGAAAGCGTAATAGAACCGGCCAGCAGCCCCATCAGCGGATCAAGCCCTAACAGGCTTGCCATCCCAATGCCGATAGCATTTTGCATCACCAACAGGCCAACAACCACGATGAGGAAAATCCCCACCACACGCCCACCGGCACGCAGGCTGGCAATATTGGCATTCAGACCAATGGTTGCGAAGAATGCCAGCATCAACGGATCGCGCAGGGACATATCAAAATTGACTTCCCAGCCCATACTTTTTTTCAGCACCAGCAGCGCCAGTGCCACCAGCAACCCTCCGGCAACTGGTTCAGGTATGGTGTATTTCTTCAGAAAGGAGACGGAATGGACCAACTTGCGCCCGAGCAGCAACGTCAGCGTTGCAGCAACAAGCGTTGCTAAAGTATCGAGATGAAACATAGTTACTCCTTTGTGTCCGCACCACTCTTTCACACTCGTCATACTTCATCGCGCATGTGCATTAGGGCGAAATATGACGAGTATCGAGTCATGCTATCCCGGTTCGAATTCTCAGCTGAAAATAAAAAAATGGCATGGATTTTAAGCAGAAAACAACCAAAAGTTATATAAAAAAGTGCATTTATCGCATTTAAATATTTAGAAGAATGCATGGCAAACGTTTGCTTTTACCTTTCGGTCAGCTAAAATGCCCGCTTTGCCACCACGGGATTGTTTTCGATGTCTGTTTCCACCCTAGAGTCAGAAAATGCGCAACCGGTTGCGCAGACTCAAAACAGCGAACTGATTTATCGTCTTGAAGATCGTCCGCCGCTTGCTCAAACTCTGTTTGCCGCCTGTCAGCATCTGCTGGCGATGTTTGTCGCGGTAATCACGCCAGCACTGTTAATTTGCCAGGCGCTGGGTTTACCAGCACAGGACACGCAACACATTATTAGTATGTCGCTGTTTGCCTCCGGTGTGGCGTCGATTATTCAGATTAAAGCCTGGGGGCCGGTTGGTTCCGGGTTGTTGTCTATTCAGGGCACCAGCTTTAACTTCGTTGCCCCGCTGATTATGGGTGGAACGGCACTGAAGACTGGTGGCGCCGATGTTCCAACCATGATGGCGGCGCTCTTCGGCACACTGATGCTGGCAAGCTGCACCGAAATGGTAATCTCCCGCGTTTTGCACCTGGCGCGCCGCATTATTACGCCGCTGGTTTCTGGCGTAGTGGTGATGATTATCGGCCTGTCGCTAATACAGGTTGGGTTAACGTCCATTGGCGGCGGTTATGCGGCCATGAACGATAACACCTTTGGCGCACCGAAAAATCTGCTGCTGGCGGGTGTGGTCTTAGCTTTAATCATTCTGCTTAACCGTCAACGTAACCCTTACTTACGCGTGGCCTCGCTGGTGATTGCGATGGCAGCCGGATATGCGCTGGCGTGGTTTATGGGCATGTTGCCAGAAAGCAACGAGCCGATGACGCAAGAACTGATTATGGTGCCAACACCGCTCTATTACGGGCTTGGTATTGAATGGAGTCTGCTGTTGCCGCTGATGCTGGTCTTTATGATCACCTCGCTGGAAACTATTGGCGATATCACCGCCACCTCCGACGTTTCCGAACAACCGGTTTCTGGTCCGCTGTACATGAAACGTCTGAAAGGCGGCGTGCTGGCGAATGGCCTGAACTCGTTTGTGTCGGCGGTATTTAACACCTTCCCGAACTCCTGCTTCGGGCAGAACAACGGTGTGATCCAGTTGACCGGTGTTGCCAGCCGTTATGTCGGTTTTGTCGTTGCGCTGATGCTGATTGTGCTCGGCCTGTTCCCGGCTGTGAGCGGTTTTGTGCAGCATATTCCTGAGCCGGTACTTGGCGGCGCTACGCTGGTGATGTTTGGTACTATCGCCGCATCCGGTGTGCGTATCGTTTCTCGTGAGCCGCTGAACCGTCGGGCCATTCTGATTATCGCGCTGTCGCTGGCGGTCGGTCTGGGCGTTTCTCAGCAGCCGCTGATTTTGCAGTTTGCCCCTGACTGGCTGAAAAACCTGCTCTCCTCCGGGATCGCCGCTGGCGGTATCACTGCCATTGTGCTGAACCTGATTTTCCCGCCAGAAAAACAGTAACCCACTCACGGCGGTAAAATTCTTTACCGCCGTAGCCACTCGCTTTCTCCATTCCCGCCTTGAGGAATGCGCGTAAATCGTGCATAACTCCCTTATGTGCATTTCACGGGATGGAAGACCATGAAATTTATTGGGAAGCTGCTTCTCTACATTTTCATCGCGCTATTCGTGGCGATCGCTGGCCTCTATTTCCTGCTGCAAACCCGCTGGGGAGCAGAGCATATCAGCGCATGGATATCCAGGAATAGCGACTATCATTTGACCTTCGGGGCGATGGATCACCGCTTTTCCGCGCCATCTCATATCGTGCTGGAGAACGTCACGTTTGGTCGTGATGGTCAGCCCGCCACTCTGGTGGCGAAAAGTGTCGATATTGCGCTAAGTAGTCGACAACTGAGCGAACCACGCCATGTTGATACTATCCTGCTGGAAAACGGGACGCTGAATCTCACCGACCAGACCGCACCGCTACCGTTCAAAGCGGATCGTCTGCAACTGCGTGATATGGCGTTTAACAGCCCCAATAGCGAGTGGAATCTCAGCGCACAGCGAGTAAATGGCGGCGTCGTTCCGTGGTCGCCGGAAGCCGGTAAAGTCCTGGGCACGAAGGCTCAAATTCAGTTCAGTGCCGGCTCTCTGTCGCTCAACGATGTTGCTGCTACCAATGTACTGATTGAAGGCACTATTGATAACGATCGCGTCACGCTTACGAATCTGGGCGCCGATATCGCCCGTGGCTCATTAACCGGTAATGCGCAGCGTAATGCCGATGGTAGCTGGCAGGTAGAAAATCTGCGCCTGGCCGATATCCGTCTGCAAAGCGAAAAATCTCTGACCGATTTCTTTGCACCTTTGCGCTCTGTCCCGTCGTTGCAGATTGGTCGCCTTGAAGTGATCGACGCTCGCCTGCAAGGTCCGGACTGGGCGGTGACCGACCTCGATCTCAGCTTGCGCAACATGACCTTCATTAAAGATGACTGGCAGACGCAGGAAGGCAAGCTGTCAATGAACGCCAGCGAGTTTATTTATGGTTCGCTGCATTTATTTGACCCGATTATGAACGCGGAGTTTTCCCCACAGGGCGTGGCGCTTCGCCAGTTCACCAGCCGCTGGGAAGGCGGAATGGTCCGAACGTCAGGGAACTGGCAACGCGACGGGAAAACGCTGATCCTCGACGATGCAGCGATTGTCGGGCTGGAATATACCTTGCCGAAAAACTGGCAACAGTTGTGGATGGAAGCGACCCCAAGCTGGTTAAACCGCCTACAACTGAAGAGATTTAGCGCCAGCCGTAACCTGCTCATTGATATCGATCCGAACTTCCCGTGGCAGCTCACTGCGCTGGATGGTTATGGCGCGAATCTGACGCTGGTTGCCGATCATAAGTGGGGCGTCTGGAGTGGCACGGCGAACCTGAATGCCGCCGCCGCAACGTTCAATCGTGTCGACGTTCGTCGCCCGTCGCTGGCGCTAACCGCCAATAGCAGCACGGTGAATATCAGCGAACTTAGCGCGTTTACCGAGAAAGGCATTCTTGAAGCTACTGCCAGCGTCTCACAAACGCCGCAGCGCCAGACCCATATCAGCCTGAACGGACGCAGTGTGCCGATGAACATTTTGCAACAGTGGGGATGGCCAGAGTTACCGATTACGGGCGATGGCAATATTCAGCTCACCGCCAGCGGCGATATTCAGACCGATGTACCGCTAAAACCTACGGTTAACGGACAACTCCATGCTGTGAACGCAGAAAAGCAGCAGGTAACACAAACCATGAATGCTGGCGTCGTTTCCAGTGGCGAAGTCACATCAACGGAGCCAGTGCAGTAAAAATCAATCTCGCCGGGCACGACATAGCCGTACCCGGCATTTTTTCAACAAATTACAGCATAATTGTCAGTGAGTTACCCACTGGCGACACCACCACACCCAACTCAGTTTCGGTCTGCGAACCGCCTTGCAAACCATTTACTTTCGCAATATTACGCAAGCATAGTGTCCAGTTATTCGCCTCGCCCGCGCCTGTCACGGTAATCGTATTGCCAGTACGCGTCGCTTTCAGGGTGAAGATCACCGAACCATCGGCGGCGGGCACTTCACAGACAGCTTCACGCCCGTCTTGCAGATTAAAGAGTTGGAAAGCCGTGCCTTCATGCCACGCGTAGTCGGGGCGTTGATCATTGTTCCCCAGCGCCAGTAAGGTGTTGTCACGCACGTAAACCGGCAAACTAAGAAAATCATGCTGCTGTTTATGCCAACGGCTGCCTTCTGTTTCATCGTTATGCCACAGATGCGTCCAGCGACCTTCTGGCAGGTAAAACTGTACATCGCCCGCTTCAGAGAACACTGGCGCAACCATCACGCTGTCGCCCAACATGTATTGACGGTCAAGATAATCACAGGCTGGATCGTCCGGGAACTCCATCACCATTGCGCGCATCATCGGCGTACCCAGCGCGTTAGCACGAGCGGCTTCGCGGTACAGATACGGCATCATGCGGCATTTAAGCTGTGTGAAATGGCGCACGACATCGCAGGATTCATCATCATAGGCCCACGGCACACGATAAGATTTGCTGCCATGCAAACGGCTATGGCTGGAGAGCAAACCAAATGCGCACCAGCGTTTGTAAACGTGTGCCGGAGCGGTATTCTCAAAGCCACCGATATCGTGGCTCCAGAAACCAAAACCGGAAAGGCCAATAGATAACCCGCCGCGCAGGCTTTCCGCCATCGATTCGTAATTGGCGTAGCAGTCTCCGCCCCAGTGCACGGGAAATTGCTGTGCGCCCACAGAAGCGGAACGGGCAAACAGGACGGCCTCTTCCTCACCGACAGTGTCTTTCAGGACGTTCCATACCAGTTCGTTGTAGATGTACGCATAATGATTATGCATTTTCTGCGGATCGGAACCGTCAAACCACTGAACGTCTGTTGGAATACGTTCGCCAAAGTCGGTCTTAAAGCAATCGACGCCCATCGCTACCAGGCCTTTCAGTTTATCGGCGTACCATTTGCAGGCATCTGGGTTGGTAAAATCATAAATCGCCAGACCTGGCTGCCATTTATCCCATTGCCATAACGAGCCGTCCGGGCGTTTGAGTAAATATCCTTTCTCTTGCAACGCTTTAAATACCGGCGATTTTTGCCCTATATAGGGGTTAATCCAGACGCAGATTTTCAGCCCTTTCGCTTTCAGGCGGCGAATCATCCCTTCCGGGTCAGGGAAAGTGACCGGATCCCACTCAAAATCGCACCACTGGAAGGCTTTCATCCAGAAACAGTCGAAGTGGAAAACATGTAGCGGCAGATTACGTTCCGCCATGCCGTCGATAAAGCTGTTTACCGTAGCTTCGTCATAATTAGTGGTAAATGAAGTCGTTAACCACAAACCAAAGGACCATGCTGGCGGCAGTGCCGGACGCCCGGTAAAACGGGTATAACGATCGAGCACCGCTTTCGGCGTCGGGCCATCGATAACAAAGTATTCGAGATATTCACCCTCGACGCTGAACTGCACTTTGGAGACTTTCTCCGATCCCACTTCAAATGAGACGCACTGCGGATGATTCACCAGCACGCCGTAGCCACGGTTGGTGATATAGAACGGGATGTTTTTGTACGCCTGTTCGGTGCTGGTTCCGCCGTCACGGTTCCAGGTTTCCACCGTCTGACCGTTACGCACCAGCGCGGTGAAGCGTTCCCCCAGACCGTATACTGTTTCACCGACACCGAGATCCAGGCGCTCAAACATGTAGCTACGGTTGGTGTTGGTGTCCTGTATATAGCCGTTATTTTTCAACTGGCTACCGGTAATACGCACACCATTGCGCAGAAAATCGAGCGACCAGAATTCACCTTTGGTAACACGAACACTCAAATTACCGCTCTTCAGCTCGGCATATTCAACCGTGTTTTGCATCTCCACCGGAACATCATGCAACACATTAAGCGGGTAGTGCGGACCGTTATCCCGCGCCCCTTGAAAATGCTCAATCCGCACGCCAACCACACCTTCCTGAGGTGAAAAAAAGCGCAGCGTAAACAGTGGCGTATCCAACTGCCAGGTACGCTCCCGCACATCACGCGGCGCGGCATAAACCACCATCTCCTTTCCCCGCTGCTCAACATCAAAAACCTGGATGGGGTGAATCAAATTAAGACCAGGTTGAATAAGCCAGTTTCCATCGCTGATTTTCATAATCCGTTCCTTTCGTTCTGAAATTTTTGTTACCGCAAGCATGACAAGTGAAGAAGGCGCCAGTCAGACAGCCCGAAAGTAAACCATCCTTAAGAGTGCGGATATTGCTATTTTTTGTTATCAACTTACGTTTCTTGTTTTCTGTGATCGCGGTAGCGCCAAAATGTAACTTATGGATTTGCTGAAGGTTTCTGTGAAAGGGATCATGGCAAGACGAAACGATACGGAAAAAAGTGTGATGGGGGATGTGATAAGGCGAGGAACTAGCTATAATGCGCCCCGCCTCCATGTAGCAATCGAGGCGCGGAAGATCGTCGTCTCCGGTGAGGCGGCTGGACTTCAAATCCAGTTGGGGCCGCCAGCGGTCCCGGGCAGGTTCGACTCCTGTGATCTTCCGCCAAAATGCCTCTTCTGACGTTCACCAATCCCTTGTAATACGATTAAAACCAGACATTTTCTTCTGTTCATGATTCAATCGGCTTAACCGAGTTCTTTCATAACATTTATTGCAATGGCGGCGACATGTCAGACATAGACTTAACCCAGTCTCCGGCAGGCGAATTTAACAAATCAACAGCAGGCAGGAGAGATCGTCCCCGGCATTGATCATGTCAATCGCTTTATCCATCCGCTGATTGATAATTGGCGAATGCAAGGTTTTCTCGGCAAGGCTCGCCACAATCTTTAACACCGTTGCCTCATCAGGAGTTACTTCCAGCGATGTCACACTCAACAAATGCTTAATATAGAAATAATCGAGGATTAAACGGTAAACCTGGCGCATGATCGTTGAGAAATCAGCATCCGGAAAATGACAGTGGTAAATTTTGTAGGTCAGTAAATTGCGCAATACATGCGGGGCGCTAAGGATAGAATCCTGGCAAAGTTGCTGCCATTGCTTATCCAGAACTGCAAACTTGTCGACCAGATCCTGCTTATCCGTACTGGCTGTAATGTTTAAATACGCCGCCATCTTCCGATGCACCCCAGCGATAATGTTATCCCTGGCGCCTTCATTCGCGATAAGTGAACCCAATGCCGACAGCGCGCGCACCTTCAATCCAACCGACTCCGTTGACGTTGAGCGATGAATCAAACTTATACCTGCCGCCAGCTCGCTTAATAGTTCCTGATGATACTGTTCGGCCTGCGCAAAATGGCGATGCAGATCGAACTCAATGCGTTGCAAGTAAACCATAAACTGTGCCAGCGCCATCAGGTTCTCTTCAACGTTCAACGATGGCGCCTGTAGAAGGTGCCAGGCAAAGAGATGCACAATCTGTTGGATCTGATTAACCGGCTGCTGCCGGGCGATGATATTGTTTTTCGCCTTCGCCAGCAGCTCATCTTGTTCATGCACTAACATGCTGTCGGCATCGAACAATACCAGCCGGGCTACTTCTGGACATGAAAGCGTCATCGAATAACGAGTTGTATCCGCGTAGTGCTTTTTACAACGTGGATAAGTAGAACAGGTAACTGAAAGCGCGTTGCCTCCCAGCTCGCGATGAACCAGGCAGAGTTTATTTTCGTCGAGAAACGGACACTGCCCCTGCGCGTCCAGCTTAATTCTCGAATATCTTTGTTTACCTTTTCGCACCAGCATCAAATTCTCTTTCGCCAGGCTGGAGATTTCCGGATGGTGTGCGTTGAGGTAATCATGATGAGTTTTCTTGTCGATATCTATTTGCCATCCCTGACAACAGGAAATCAGGCAGTCAGGACCGACACAGGAAAACTTCTTCACAAACTCGGGTTTGATCACTTTATGGATTTGCATAGCATTCTTCGCGTTTAAAAAGCGAACAGTAGCATGTTGTTAGAAAAAAATGATAACGCCATAACATGACGGTTTAATAAGCATTTCACGCGTTTCATAAAGATAAAGAATAATGCTCGACCTCATCAAATTACCCACGCTATTTGTCAGCGACGCTAATGCGCAATATTTCATTGCGACGTGATAAAAAACTTCGATGCTTTTGAATAACGACCTACGCAAACCATGAAGGATACTTATGAGAAGAATATTCATGGTTTCGACGAGAATAATATAAAAGCCTCACGGTCGATTTTATTTTTAGATTGCTTCTGGCTGGCGATAATAATGTCAGACGTATCAACGGCCTGCCTGTTATTGATAAAGATGCGTAACTATTGCTGAAAGGCAACATAAATATGCTTTATATGAACAGAGCCATCCTTGCCATTTTTGCTATCATGCCTGCATACATAAACGACAAAACCGTATGCAGAGGGGAAAAATGGGTTCCACCAGAAAGGGGATGCTGAACGTTCTAATTGCCGCCGTATTGTGGGGAAGTTCAGGTGTCTGCGCACAATACATCATGGAGCAAAGCCAGATGTCATCGCAGTTTCTTACCATGACGCGACTGATATTTGCCGGTTTTATTCTGCTAACGCTCTCCTTTGTCCACGGCGATAAAGTCTTCTCAATCATTAAAAATCATAAAGATGCCATCAGCCTGCTGATTTTTTCCGTTGTTGGCGCACTGACCGTCCAGCTGACTTTCTTACTGACAATTGAAAAATCCAATGCCGCTACAGCAACGGTGCTGCAATTTTTATCACCAACGATTATCGTGGCATGGTTCTCACTGGTACGTAAATCACGCCCCGGCATCCTGGTTTTTTGCGCCATTCTGACATCGCTGATTGGTACGTTTTTATTGGTGACACACGGTAATCCGACGTCATTATCGATCTCTCCTGCTGCGTTATTCTGGGGTATCGCCTCGGCATTTGCTGCCGCATTCTATACGACATACCCCTCAACGCTCATTGCCCGTTACGGCACGCTGCCAGTGGTTGGCTGGAGTATGCTCATTGGTGGTCTGATCCTGCTGCCCTTTTATGCCGGACAAGGAACAAATTTTGTGGTTAATGGCAGTCTGATTCTGGCGTTTTTCTATCTGGTGGTAATTGGAACTTCGCTGACTTTTAGTCTGTATCTGAAAGGCGCACAGTTAATTGGCGGGCCAAAAGCCAGCATTTTGAGCTGTGCAGAACCATTAAGTAGCGCGCTGCTCTCTTTACTGCTGCTGGGGATCACTTTCACATTACCTGACTGGCTGGGAACGCTGCTGATTCTGTCATCGGTGATTTTGATTTCAATGGATTCCCGCCGCCGCGCCAGAAAAATGTAATCGTCCGGCGCGGCGCGGTTGATAATTACCAGCCCGGCACCGCGCCACCGTTAAAGATAGTTTCTGCCGCTTTAGCAACTTCCGGTGATTGATAAGATTGCAAAAATTCCTTCACGTTTTCTGCATCCTTGTTATCTTCCCGCGCCACCAGAATGTTCACATACGGCGAATTTTTATCTTCAATAAATACGCTGTCATGCACCGGAGAAAGCCCGGTTTGCTGAATATAAGTCGTGCTGATAATCGCCACATCCACTTTCGGGTCGTCCAGTACGCGCGGCAACTGTGCCCCTTCCAGTTCCATAATCTGTAAATGACGCGGGTTATCGGTAATATCCAACGCCGTTGGCAGTAAACCTTTCCCCTCTTGCAACGTAATCAGTTTCTCTTTTTGCAACAGTAACAGCGCCCGCCCAAGGTTGGTCGGATCATTCGGAATCGCCACTGTCGCCCCATCTTCTAGCTGATCGACCGTTTTGATTTTTTTCGAATAGCCCGCCATGGGGAAGACAAAGGTATTCCCCACCGCCACCAGTTTATAACCGTGCGCCTGATTATCCTGTTCAAGGAAAGGGCGATGCTGGAATACATTGGCATCCAGTTCACCATGATTTGTTGCATCGTTCGGCAGCAATGAACCGCTAAATCCAATCAGTTCAACCTCAAGGCCATACTTCTCTTTAGCCACTTTTTTAGCGACTTCCGCCACATCCTGTTCGGCACCGTTTATGACCCCAACTTTAATGTGTTTTGTATCGCTACTTTGCTGGTCGCAGCCTGCCAGTAGTATTCCTGCCAGTAATAACGCTACTCCTGTTCGTAGATGATGTGTTGTCAGTTTCATTTTTTATCCTTTTATTAATGATTACCTGACTATAGCGGTAAGGTCGCTGCGGTTAAAAAACGAAATGCTATCGATAAGAAGAAAAAGGAATAAAAGAGGAATATAAGGTCTGGCACTTCTTACTGAATACAAAAACGCGTTTCGTACAGCATGATTAGAGCGATGAAAACAAACTACACTTATGCTTCATTCGATGCCATTTGTAAAAAGGTAGAACTCATGAAACCAACGACGCTGCTTCTTATTTTCGCTGTTTTCGCGATGCCGGGTATCGTGTATGCCGAGTCGCCTTTTAGCTCGTTACAATCGGCGAAAGGGAAAAATACGGTATTACAGGATTTGCGAAAAATTTGTACCCCTCAGGCATCGTTATCAGATGAAGCGTGGGAAAAGTTAATGTTGTCTGATGAAAGCAATAAACAACACATACGCGAAGCCATCGTGGCGATGGAGCGTAATAATCAGAGTAACTACTGGGAAGCGTTGGGCAGGGTAGAATGCCCGGATATGTAAGAGCGGCAACAGCCGCTGACCAACACTTCTTTAGCCTGATATCAGGATTTCTTCATTTTCACTTTTGCAGTAACCAACAGCGCGGTAAGCAACATCAACGTGCCGGACAATATTAACGGCGAAGTCAGGCCAATGTTATCCAGTGCATAACCGCCAATTGCCGCGCCGCAGGTATTGGCAAGCTGAATAACAGCCACCTGAATAGATCCCGCCTTTTCTGCCTGGTCGGCTAATGAGCGGGTGATCCACGTTGACCAGCCCACGGGAATTAAAGCAAAGGTCAGCCCCCAGATAATCGCCACGCCGGTAGCAACAATTTTATCGCTTCCCCACAACGTCAGTACCAGCGCACTAAGAGCAAGCACTAACGGTGCTCCCGCTAAGGCCAGTTTTACTGAACGTTTAAGAATGATCGACGAAAGCGACGTACCGACAAAACTGGCGATACCAAAACTCAGCAGTACCAGTGTTAAGCCATCCACGCCGAATCCCGCCAGATTCATATACACAGGCCGAATATACGTGAAGAAAGCGAACTGCCCCGCAAAGGACATAAAGATAGCAATCATCCCGGCCATCACCCCCGGACGCTGCAACAGGCGGAAGGTATTTTGTTTCTGATGCGAGGGTTCGCCAGGCAGCGAAGGCAATGATTTGATAATCCAGATAATACACAGCACGCCCATCACCGCTGCCGCATTAAAGACATTGCGCCAGCCGATAAGCTCGCCTAAAAAGCTGCCTAACGGCGCGGCAATCACCAGCGCAATAGAAACCGCGCCGAAGATCACCGACAGCGCCTTCGGCACCGTACGAGGCGGCACCAGACGCATAGTCAGCGACGCTGACATCGCCCAGAATCCGCCCAGCGCCAGCCCGAGACAGGCTCGACCGATTAATAACATTCTGAACGAGCTGGCAAAGGAAACCAGCAAGCAAGAGAGCGTCAGCAAGACGGCGAACAGAATGACAACGTAGCGGCGGTCGGTGGACTGAATTGTCTGGGTAATAAACAAACTGGAAAACATCGCCACAAAGGCGGTCACAGTCACCGATTGCCCGGCAAGCCCTTCCGAAATACCTAAATCCTGCGCCATCGGCGTCAGCAAACTAACAGGCAAAAACTCAACGATAATCAGGCAGGCGACGCAAAACGCCACCGAGAAAACGGCTGACCAGTTCGGTCGGGTGATGGCATCCGCGCCACAGTTTTCTTCGATATGTTCACTCATGGTGTTACCCGTGGCATGTTTCAGGGGAAAAGCCGGTCAGTTTAGCATTGAAATGTGTGACGCATTTAACGTTTTTGCAACTTTTACGGTGTTGCTTGAGCTGGAGTTAAGATCGAAACGGAACAGGGCAAAGATTACCGAATGCGGCATGAACGCCTTATCCCCCCTACAGGTCAGGCGCGGTCTGTAGGCTGATAAGACGAAGCGGTTTTAATGCAGCCAGTGAACGCCCTCGGCAGGCTGAAAGAATGCGTTATAGCGCATCTGAAAAGCATTAATATCCTGCATTTCAGGTTCGGTTTCGTGCAGAAAACCCAGCGCCAGCCTGACCTGAGCGTCGGTAATGGGAGCTGCGAGGCGGGCTTTTTGTAAAATCCGATGCCATTGCAACAGATTCTGTTCGCTGCCATCGACAATGACAATTTGCCAGATGAGCAACACCTGCGCAGCATTTTGCAGGTGCGACTCATCCGGGCGATGCAGATAACGTAAAAATTCGTCACCCGCTGACTTTCCCATCTGATCGACCATCGATTCGATGGGTACGACATCAATATTCAGCCGATCGCTCAGGCGGCGAATCGCCTTTCTGGCTCCGGATGTCAGCACCCGAAAACCAACCACAAACACCACCGCCAGCGTAGCGAGCATTATCCAGATCATGAGTTCTCCTGCGTAACTGACACTCATGATATCTGGAAACACTTATCAGATACTAATCCACCAGGATGATTTTCAGCGCAAACAGCGCCGCTACAACCACCACACACAGGTTCAGATCACGCCAGCGCCCGGTACAGACTTTCATAATGCAGTACGACATAAAGCCCAGCGCGATACCTTCGGTGATCGAGAAAGTAAAGGGCATCATCACAGTAGTAATAAATGCGGGCACCGATTCGGTAAAATCATCCCAGTTAACGCGCGCCAGACTTGAGGTCATTAACACGCCCACGAAGATGAGCGCCCCGGCAGTCGCATAGGGGGGAACCATTGCCACCAGCGGTGAGAAGAACATAACCAACAGGAACATAACGCCGACCACAACCGCAGTCAGCCCCGTGCGGCCACCGACCGCCACACCTGAAGTACTTTCAATATAGGCGGTAACAGACGAGGTGCCGATAAACGCACCCGCCACCGAACTGACGCTATCGACATACAGCGCCTTATTCATATTGGGGAATTTACCGTTACTATCTATTAAGCCAGCTTTATCAGTTACACCAATTAATGTTCCTGATGAATCAAATAGGTTGATCAGCATAAAGGAGAAAATGATACCGGCAAGTTCAAGCGACAACGCGCCGCTCAAATCGACTTCACCAATGACACCGCTAATATCGGGTGGAATGGAATAGATGCCGCTAAAATGAACATCACCGAAAAATAATCCACAGCAGGAAGTAACAACAATAGAAACCAACACCGCCGCATGAAAATTACGTGATGACAACACAGTTATAATAAAAAAACCTAAAATACCTAACAACACGCCGTGAGAACTTAAATCGCCAATCATAACCAGCGTATCTTTATTGGCGACAATAACACCGGTATTTTTTAATCCCATCAAGGCAATAAATAACCCGATACCACTGGTGATACCAATACGTAAACTTAACGGAATGTTGGAAATCATCCAGTAACGGATACGAAAGAGCGTGAGCAAAAACAGTCCGATTGCGCCCCAAAATATGGCTCCCATCCCGGTCTGCCAGGAGATCCCCATCGCCCCCACGACCACGAACGCGAAGAAGGCGTTCAGCCCCATTGCCGGTGCCAGCGCCACGGGCAAGTTAGCAAATATCCCCATCGCAATGCTGCCAATACCGGCAATTAAACAAGTGGTGACAAATACCACTTTCGGGTCCATTTGTGCCGCACCGAGGATTTGCGGGTTAACAAAAACGATGTACACCATGGTTAAAAAAGTGGTCATCCCCGCAATCAATTCTGTGCGGACGGTGGTTCCATGTTGAGGAAGTTTAAATAATCGCGAAAGCGTCCCTGATTCATTACTCACGTAATCGGTATTGTCATTATTCATTTTTTTGTCCATTGAAGGAATTTTAAATCCTTGCTTTTGTAAAACAAATGACAACACTGGTTCAGTGATAATTATCACATTTCAATTGCACATTAATGGATATTCTTTAATAATCTCGCGACGTTTCTTTATGATAAATAATAATCAATTTGATAAAATCAAAATGAGAAAAACATGAATAATTCTATTAGCCATAAATTTCATTACATTAGTCGGAGCGAATACCAGGAATTGTTAGCCGTTTCCCGTGGCGAAACCGTTACCGATTATATTATTGATAATGTCTCTATTCTGGATCTGATCAATGGCGGAGAAATTTCCGGCCCGATTGTGATTAAAGGGCGTTACATTGCCGGTGTTGGCGAAGAATACGTCAACGCTCCAGCTTTACACCGAATTGATGCTAACGGCGCAACGGCAGTACCAGGATTTATTGATGCTCACCTGCATATTGAATCCAGCATGATGACGCCGGTCACCTTTGAAACAGCCACCCTGCCACGCGGCCTGACAACTGTTATTTGCGATCCCCATGAAATCGTCAATGTCATGGGCGAAGCCGGATTCGCCTGGTTTGCCCGCTGCGCCGAACAGGCAAAGCAGAATCAGTATTTGCAAGTCAGCTCTTGCGTACCCGCACTGGAAGGCTGCGATGTAAACGGCGCCAGTTTTACTCTCGAACAGATGCTCGCCTGGCGAGATCACCCGCAGGTTACTGGCCTCGCGGAGATGATGGACTACCCAGGCGTAATTAGCGGGCAGGATGCGCTGCTCGATAAACTGGACGCATTTCGTCATCTGACGCTGGACGGTCACTGCCCCGGTTTAGGCGGTAAAGAACTTAACGCCTATATTGCCGCCGGTATTGAAAACTGCCATGAGAGCTATTTGCTGGAAGAAGGCCGTCGGAAATTACAACTCGGCATGTCGTTGATGATCCGCGAAGGGTCCGCTGCCCGCAACCTCAACGCGCTGGCTCCGTTAATCAACGAATTTAATAGCCCACAATGTATGCTCTGTACCGATGACCGTAACCCGTGGGAAATCGCCCATGAAGGGCATATCGATGCCTTAATCCGCCGCCTGATCGAACAGCACAATGTGCCGCTGCATGTGGCATATCGCGTAGCCAGTTGGTCAACAGCGCGCCATTTTGGTCTTAATCATCTCGGTTTACTGGCGCCCGGCAAGCAGGCCGATATCGTCCTGCTAAGTGATGCGCGGAAGGTCACGGTGCAGCAGGTACTGGTGAAAGGCGAACCGATTGACGCGCAAACCTTGCAAGCACAAGAGTCGGCGAGACTGGCGCAATCCGCCCCACCGTATGGCAATACTATTGGTCGCCAGCCGGTTTCCGCCAGCGACTTTGCCCTGCAATTTACGCCCGGAAAACGCTATCGGATCATTGACGTTATCCATAATGAGCTGATTACGCACTCCCGCTCCAGTGTTTACAGTGAAAACGGTTTTGATCGCGATGATGTGTGCTTTATTGCCGTGCTTGAGCGTTACGGGCAACGGCTGGCTCCGGCCTGTGGCTTGCTCGGCGGCTTTGGTTTGAATGAAGGCGCGCTGGCTGCGACGGTCAGCCATGACAGCCATAATATTGTGGTGATCGGTCGCAGTGCGGAAGAGATGGCGCTGGCGGTCAATCAGGTGATTCAGGATGGCGGCGGGCTGTGCGTGGTACGTAACGGTCAGGTGCAGAGCCATCTACCGTTGCCCATTGCCGGGCTGATGAGCACCGACACGGCGCAGTCGCTGGCGGAACAAATTGACGCCCTGAAAGTCGCCGCCCGCGAATGTGGTCCGTTACCGGATGAACCGTTTATTCAGATGGCGTTTCTTTCCCTGCCAGTGATCCCCGCGTTGAAACTGACCAGCCAGGGGTTGTTTGATGGCGAGAAGTTTGCCTTCACTACGCTGGAAATTGCAGAATAAAAAAATGCCCGGCGTCATGCCGGGCAAAAGTCACCAGTTACGTTTATGCCACTGTCAACTGCTGAATTTTTTTCTCGCGGCGGATTTTGCGTTCTTCCATTACCGCGACTATCGCCATCAGGCAGATACAGCCAATTGCGGCGATATCCAGCGCGGCGAAGGTTCCAGCCCAGCCGGTGAGGCCGAATACCGGAGTACCATCGGCAATCATCCCCAGACCCAGCTTGGCAAAGCTGTCGCCAATCAGGTAGGCGAAGGTGCCTTTAATCCCGTCGGCTGCGCCGATCGCTTTTTTCGGTACAAAGCCAACAGCCGCCACGCCAATCAACAGTTGCGGACCAAATACCAGGAAACCTAATGCAAAGAGAGAAGCCAGGTAGATATATTGATTGCTGGCGTGCTGATACACACCGAGTGTCGCGATAATCAGCGCCAGCGCGATGCAGGCGACCAGGCCACGGCGACCGTTCGCCAGGTCAGAGAGCCAGCCCCACAGCAGCGTACCGACCAGTGCGCCTGCTTCAAACAGCGTAAAGCCCTGAATCGCCACCGCTTTAGAGAGTTTCAGTTCCTGGAACGCGTACACGGTTGACCACTGGTCGATACCAATACGTACCACGTACAGGAAGATGTTGGCGAAGCACAGCAGCCAGATCACTTTGTTTTTCAGCACATACTCAACAAAGATCTGCCACTTGGTCATATCCGTGGACTCAGTCTCTTTGTCCTCTTCGCTGATCTCTTCACCAAACAGTTCTTCGGCTTTACCGAGGCCATAAGCTTCAGGGGAGTCACTGCCGTAACGCAGGCCGATAAAACCGACAATCAGCGCGATAATCGACGGGAAGATAAACATGCCGATCACATGACCGTCGAACAGGTAATTTGCACCGAACAGCGCCACACCCGCCGCGCCCGCGCCACCGAGGTTGTGGGAAATGTTCCAGAAACCGAGGAACGTCCCGCGCTTACGACGTGGCGTCCATTTGGTGATGGTGGAGTAACTGCATGAGCCGCCGGTACTCTGGAAAAAGCCGCTTAAGGCGTAGAAGGCAATCATCAGGAACAGGCTAACCGAGCCGCTGCCCATGCTGGCGCTGAAGCCCAGCATACAAATGGCGGAGAGAATCAGCATGAACGGCAGGAACTGTTTAGTGTTTTTGCCGTCGGCATAGTAGGAAACCAGCGTTTTACCCACGCCGTAAGTGATGGAGAAGCCCAGGCCAATCATCCCCAGCTGCGTCATGCTCAACCCGTAAGTGGAGATCATGTCGTTCTGCGCAATGTTAAAGTTCTTGCGAATCAGATACATCGTCAGGTAGCCAATAAAGACCACCAGGTAGGATTGCATGAACGGTTTGAACCACATTTTGCGCCGCACTTCGAGCGGAAGATCCAGAGTCGGCTTGCGAACCTGGTTGAGGAAAGCCAGCATGGGTTACTCCTGATTTCCCATCATTCTTCAAGCCGCAGGTGCTTTAGCTGCATGTATTCCTGCAACTTGAATTAATTGGGGAAAGAATTAATGAATGATGGCATTGTAAAAATCAGCAGCCAATCAGGCCTGAGATAGTGTCCAGGCAAAACCTGGAAAATTTCTTAGTTTTGCCGGATATGAGGTAAAAAGGTGAGATGTATCACGCTTCGCGGGGTGCCTGAGCATTCAAAAAGGGCAGTAATAGCAAGGCCGAAATCCCGGCGGCAATAGAGATAACCACAAAAAAACCACTCCAGTGCCAGGTATCGAGCACTTTCGCCAGCGGCCAACCAGCAAGCGACGCCCCCAGGTAAGCAAACAAGCCGACAAACCCCGTCGCCGCCCCTGCCGCTTCTTTGTGGGAACACTCTGCCGCCGCCATACCGATTAACATCTGTGGGCCAAAAACAAAAAAACCAATGGTGAAGAAGCAAGTCGCCTGCATCACGTAGCTGGCAAAAGGCATCAGCCACAGCGAGCCGACTGAAAGCAAAATCCCGGCGGCGAAAATCAAATTCATCGGCCCACGATTACCATTAAATAGTTTGTCCGAACCCCAACCGGCAACCAGCGCACCGATAAATCCGCCCAGTTCAAACATCGTCACTGCTGTATTCGCCGTGACCAGATCGACGCCAAGCGTCTCGGACATGTACAAGTTGCCCCAGTCGTTGATCGCTGCGCGAACCACGTAGACCAGCACGTAGCAGAACGAAAGCAACCAGATATACGGATTCAGCAACACATATTTGGTGAGGATCTCTTTACGCGTCAGCCCTGCTCCTTCCTGCTGCTGGGCAACCTCCAGCGCGTCGTGCCGCCATTCGCCGACCGCCGGTAAACCTAATGCCTGCGGGCGATCGCGCAATCGCCAGCAGAGAAAAATCCCCACAACTATCGCCATACAGCCGGCAACCATCATCCCGATACGCCAACTGTAATGCAGCGCGACTGCCGCCATCACAATAGGGATTAACGCGCCGCCAACGTTGTGCGCCGTGTTCCATAACGCCCACCAACCGCCGCGCTCGGTACGTGAATACCAGGCGGTTAACAGCCGCGCACAAACTGGCGAACCCCAGCCCTGGAAAAAAGCGTTCAACACCCAGAGCACGGCAAACGCCCATAGCGAAGTGGAAAATCCAAACAGAATGTTGATGATGCCAGTCGCAATAAGCCCCATCCCCATAAAATAACGCGCATTTGAGCGGTCGCTGACAATGCCGGAAACAAACTTCGACAAGCCGTAGGTGATGTAAAACAGAGTTGCTAACAGGCCGATATCGCTACGACTTAGCACGCCAGTGGCGAGGATTTCCGGCATCGCGGCGTTAAAACTCTTACGCGTGAAATAAAACAGCGCATAGCCCAACCAGATTGTCAGCAAAATATGCCGACGCCAGTAGCGATAGCGGGCATCAATTTCACGTTTATCGCTTATCAGCGGCGCGTCGGCAGGCGCTTTCAGGAACTGCAACATCATCAAGCCTTACACATAACGTTGGGGTAGAGAGACACTGACGCGCGTGCCGTGCAGACAAGATATGGTCAAGGTGCCGCCCAACGCCGTTACGCGCTCGCGCATTCCGGTGAGACCAAAACCGTGTTGACCTGAATCTGGCGGCAAACCGCTACCATCGTCGTCAATCACCAGCATCAATCGCTCATCCTGCTGCCAGCCTTGCAGCGTGACCGCACTGGCATCGGCATGTTTCACAATATTGTTCAGCCCTTCCTGGCAGACTCGAAACAGCGTCACACGCTGGTTTTCACTTAATGCTGATTCATCTATCCGCCATTCGAGATGACTGACAATGCCGCGACCTTCCAGCTCCATTTCTCGCATCAGTGAACGGATAGCCTGCTCCAGGGTGAGATCATCCAACTGGCGCGGACGTAACCGCCCTAACAAGCGGCGCACCGCGTCGTAAACTCCCAGCGACAGTTGTTCGATTAACTGCCCGCTCTGCTTCACGCTGGCGTTATCTGCCGCCAGCCGCTGAACAATGCCCGCCTGAGTACGAATGGCAGTGATGGTCTGACCGATATCGTCGTGCAGTTCACGCGCCACATCGCGGCGCACGCTCTCTTCGGTTTCCAGCAAACGTTCGGCAAGATGCTGATTGCGTGCCAGCTCCTTCTGTAGCGACTGGTTAAGCTCACGCAGTCGCTGAATACCTGCACCAAGTAACAGCCCCGTCAAACTTTGCACCAGAAGCGAGAGCAATAAATCTACCGGATGATCGCGCCATGTCTGGCTGGCAATCAGCGCAATGGCATTCATCAACGTCGCAATCAGCGCCCCTTGCCAACCATAGTGCCAGGCCAGAGCGATAATCGGCAGCGCCAGGCAGAATGGCGTAAAACGCGACAGTTCGTTCGGCAACCCCAGTTGCAGCCAGAGGCTGATAACAAACAGCAGCAAGTACCAAATCAGATGCCGCCCACGCCAGTTTATCGGCTGAGAAACCAGCGACGGCCCCAGCGGCAGCCAGGTGTTATTCGCCAGGTAGTGCCAGAACACAAGGCAAACAGGAGCCAGCGTCAGGCCACCAGTTAAGGTTAATAACAGCGCGTTCCACGATTCGTTACCATACCCGTGCCAAAGCCAGGGCAGCGACTGTAACAACGCTGCCGCCGTCAACGCAGCCCCCTGTAACAACAATGTGCGCCAGTCACGCTGATGGCGAAAGCGGGAAATCAACGCCACGGGCAGTAACGTCAATAAACTACCGATCATCAATAACGGAAAATGCGTTAACCCGACAGCCTGCGTCAGCCAGTAAATCAGCAGCCATTCCGCGCCCAGCAACACGGGCCAGTATCCGCGCGGGCATTGCAACATCAGCCCCAGTCGCAGACCAAACGGAAACAGCAATACCGCCAGATCCGGTCGTTCAACCAGATGCAGGCTAATACTCCACAGGCAAAACCATGCTGCAGAGAAGATAAAAAAGCAGGAAATTACAGTATTTAAGCGGGAGAAAAATGTCTTCATCACCAGCCATCAAACATGCGGCGAGCCAGTTCAACATCGTTACTGACGCCCAGTTTGTCCATCAGATTAGCGCGATGTACGTGCACAGTTTTCGGCGACAAGCCCAGTTCAGCGGCAATCTCTTTCACCGCCATCCCTTGCGCCAGCTTTTCCGCCACCTGACGTTCGCGTTTGGTCAGCGGATCCTGGCGACCGGATGCCAGTTTAATGGCGATATCTGGCGTCAGATAACAGCCGCCCGTGGCAACGGTATGCACCGCAGCGATCAGTTCGTCCGGGCTACAGCGTTTGGAGAGAAAGCCGCGTGCGCCCGCATTGAGCGCCTGTTCAACCAGCGCCGGACTGTCATGAACGGAGAGCATAATCGTCGCCATACCTTTTGGAAGCTGGCTTAATAACTCCAGTCCGGAAATATCCGGCATGGAGATGTCGCAAATACACACCTGCACACCGCGCCCTGGCAACCCGGCCAGCGCCTCGCGCCCCGAACCAAACTCGGCAACTACCTGCAAATCAGGTTCCAGCCCCAGCAACTGCGCAAAGCCGGAGCGGACGATAAGGTGATCGTCTATAAGGGCAACGGTTATCATGGTCTTGTCCTGGCGGGTAAAAAAACGCGCTTACCTTAACGATAAGCGCGCCGCTGTTCAAGCCTTGAGCGGTTACTGAAAGAACACAGCAATCTTGTTAAACATGGTCGGGTCGGACTGATTACGCTGCACTTTTACCACATCTTCCAGTTTGTCGATCTGGCTTATCATCTGCTCCAGCCGCTGATCATCATTCACCAGTAGCCAGATATGGCTTTTGTCGCTGTCCTGAACAGGCAGACAGAGAATGCCTTCAACGTTAAAGGCGCGGCGGGCAAAAAGCCCACAAACATGCGTCATTACACCAGGATGGTTGCGAACGGTGAGTTCCAGAATCACGTTGTCATGAGTTGTATTTTGCATGGTTTATTCCCCCACCATTTCAGTATTCGCCGCACCTGGCGGCACCATCGGGTAAACTTTTTCTTCCGCATCAATCCGTACATGAATCAGTGCCGGACCAGGGCGATTAATAATTTCTTGCAACGCGGCCTGCGGATCGGCTTCATTATTCAAATCACACGTTTCGAGGCCGAATCCGGCGGCAATCTGCATAAAATTGATTTTGCCCGGATAGGTAGCGGCAAAAACACCCTGCTTGTAGAACAGACTTTGTTGCTGATGCACCAGCCCCAGAGCTTCGTTGTTCATCAGAATGATTTTGACATCAAGCTGGTTTTCGCTGGCGGTGGCCATCTCCTGAATATTCATCATCAGACTGCCGTCACCGGAAAAACACAACACTTTGCGATCAGGGTTCGCCAGCGCCGCGCCAATCGCCGCAGGCAGACCAAAGCCCATCGTTCCCAGCCCGCCAGAGGTCAGCCACTGACGTGGACGATTGAGCGGATAGGCCTGCGCCGTCCACATCTGATGTTGACCAACATCGGTGGTAATAATCGCGTTGTCATCCACGCAGGCGGCAACGGCATTAATCAGGCCGTAATGTGTTAAGGGATCGCACGCTTTTGGAATTGGACACGGGTATTCGCGCTGTAAATCAGCCACCAGTTGATGCCACTCTTCTCGCGGCTGGGCTTCCACCTGCGGGATCAGTTGCGCCAGCACGTCATCGACATCCGCCTGAATCGCTACATGCGGTTGCTTCACTTTACCCAGCTCTGCGCGGTCGATATCCACATGGATGATTTTGGCGTTCGGACAGAACTCCTCGGTTTTGCCAATCGCCCGGTCATCAAAACGTGCTCCGAGAACAATCAGCAGATCCGCCTCCTGCAAGATATAGTTGGTGCTGCGCACGCCGTGCATCCCCAGCATACCCAGCGACAGTGGATGCGCTTTTGGCAACATGCCCAGCGCCATTAAGGTCATAGTGGTGGGCAATTGCGCTTTCTCTGCCAGTTCACGCACCCGCTCAGGTGCGTTGATCACACCGCCGCCCAGATAAAGTATCGGACGTTTGGCAGCGTTAATCATCGCTGCCGCATCACAAATACTCTCTTCGCTAAAGGCGGGTGCGGCGGCTTTTTCTGCCATAGCCGGCTGTTCTTCAATCTCAAAAACCGCTGTTTGCACATCCTTAGGAATGTCTATCCACACCGGGCCAGGACGGCCTGATTGCGCAATGCGGAAGGCATCGCTCATGACCTGCGGGAGTTCTTCGATATGCCTGACCAGATAGTTATGTTTGGTGATGGGGATAGAGATGCCGTAGGTATCGACTTCCTGGAAGGCGTCGGTGCCAATCATCGAGGCCGGAACCTGACCGGTGATGCAAATCAGCGGGATGGAGTCCAGCCGCGCATCGGCAATGGCGGTCACCAGGTTAGTCGCCCCCGGCCCACTACAGGCCATGCAAACCGCTGGTTTGCCGTCGGTACGCGCCATCCCCTGGGCGATAAATCCCGCGCCCTGTTCGTGACGAGCCAGAATATGGCGGATTTGCGTGCTTTGGCTTAAGGCGTCATAGACAGGGAGAATCGAGCCGCCCGGTATCCCCGTCACAATCTTAATGCCCTGCTGCTCCAGAAAATGAACGATAAATTCTGCGCCGGTAAAACGCTTGCGTGTCGATGTTATGCCCGAACTTGCCATGCTCCAGTCCTTTTCTTTTGAGCCGACTTTCCGGGGGTGCTTAAACGAAAAACCCCGCCCGGTTTGCGCCGGCGGGGTTTTGGAATCGTGTGTTGTTCCAGTCCCTACGGCGCATTGCCGACGACCACCACCACACGCACGACGACCACTGCGGCGGATGGCGCAGTTGGTAGTAGTTTTGCGTTGAGCATGGAAATAGTCATTGGGGACCTTGTTGGTTTTGTGTTTAACAATATTTATACAAGCACAGGTTTACAGGGGAGACAATGGAAAATTTTTCATCAAGGGAAAATTGAGGGATTGATCACGTTTTGTACTGAAATCGCAGGTAACAAAAAACCCCGCCGGAGCGAGGTTTCGTCAGCCGCTTGCAGCTGGTAACCGCAAAGCACACTGTATTATGTCAACACTGAAAGTATACGCATTCTATGAAGAACGCGCAATTTCGGCACGAATTTTGACTTATTTAGCGCATAGTTGAGTATCGATCACAGTTTGCGTTTTGTCTAAAAATTACTGTTTATTTATACAGTGCAATTCTATAATATCACTGTACGCAATGTGTTATGCGGGGCCGCATCGTTACCCGGCGCACTAAGTCCTGGCTGAAACGGGTGGTGCCGTCAGCGCCTTAACCCCGCGTGAGCACACTGTGTTATGTCAACAGCACAACGTTTCTCCTTGAGATACCGCGTGCACAACAGCCGACCACAGGCAGCGGAAAGGTACGTCGGCTGGTAGTGCTCCTGAACCACAGGAGACGCGTATGAGCCTGGTGGATATCGCCATTCTTATCCTCAAACTCATTGTTGCAGCACTGCAACTGCTTGATGCTGTTCTGAAATATCTTAAGTAATTCAGATTCAAGCCGCACTAAAGGGGAGCGGGAAACCGCTCCCCTTTCATATTCTGCTTGCAAATGAGTGGCGGATGCGATGCTGGCGGATGTGGCGTTAAGGTTTTATCCCTATTCCGGCAACATTTATTGCCGCTTTTGTTTATATATTCTGCCGTTTTTCTTATTACTATTCCTCATATATATCTGGCTAACATTTATCAATGTGATAGATTTCTCTCCCGCATTTATTCGAATGCGTAGTAACTTATTCTAAATATATTTTTATAAGCGTCTGTGATAATGAAAAGGCATAGAAACGTCAATTTATTATTGATGTTGGTATTACTCGTGGCCGTCGGTCAGATGGCGCAAACTATTTATATTCCTGCTATTGCCGATATGGCGCGCGATCTCAACGTCCGTGAAGGGGCGGTGCAGAGCGTAATGGGCGCTTATCTGCTGACCTACGGTGTCTCACAACTATTTTATGGCCCAATTTCCGACAGGGTTGGTCGTCGGCCGGTGATCCTCGTCGGAATGTCCATTTTTATGTTAGCGACGCTGGTTGCGGTCACCACCTCCAGCCTGACGGTATTGATTACTGCCAGCGCAATGCAGGGGATGGGAACCGGTGTCGGTGGTGTGATGGCGCGTACATTGCCGCGTGATTTGTATGAACGGACACAGCTACGCCACGCTAATAGCATGTTAAATATGGGTATTCTGGTCAGCCCTTTGCTCGCACCATTAATTGGCGGCCTACTGGATACCATGTGGAACTGGCGAGCCTGCTACCTGTTTTTACTGGTGCTTTGTGCTGGTGTGACCTTCAGTATGGCGCGCTGGATGCCAGAAACGCGCCCTGTCGATGCACCGCGTACGCGTCTGCTCACCAGCTACAAAACGCTCTTTGGAAATGGCGGTTTTAACTGCTATTTACTGATGCTGATTGGCGGTCTGGCAGGGATTGCCGCCTTCGAAGCCTGTTCTGGGGTGCTGATGGGCGCAGTATTAGGACTGAGCAGTATGACGGTCAGTATTTTGTTTATTCTGCCAATTCCGGCGGCATTTTTCGGTGCATGGTTTGCCGGACGCCCAAATAAGCGGTTCTCTTCGTTGATGTGGCAGTCCGTTATCTGTTGCCTGCTGGCAGGACTGATGATGTGGCTCCCCAGCTGGTTTGGCGTGATGAATGTCTGGACGCTGCTCGTTCCCGCAGCATTGTTCTTTTTCGGTGCCGGGATGCTATTTCCGCTGGCAACCAGCGGCGCGATGGAGCCTTTCCCCTTCCTGGCGGGCACGGCTGGCGCACTGGTCGGTGGTCTGCAAAACATTGGTTCCGGCGTGCTGGCGTCGCTCTCCGCGATGTTGCCGCAAACCGGTCAGGGCAGCCTGGGGTTATTGATGACCTTAATGGGATTGTTGATCGTGCTGTGTTGGCTGCCGCTGGCGACGCGGATGTCGCAGCAGGGACAGCCCGTTTAACTCACCTCACCACAGCATCGTCATCAACTCCACTGGAGAACGATGCTGCTTTATCAAGTCGCGCATTACCCGCATGTGCGGCGCGGAGTGGGAATAAAAAGCCTGATAGCCAGCACAAAGTACCTTGCCCGACTGACCATCCCTGGCATGAGGGCACAGGAGATACCAGTCACACTCCTGACAGCCCCGCCGTGGTTGTTGGCTGTCGTTCCCGCACCATTTTTGCAGCGTGGCATCAAAAAGCTCGATTGATATACGACTGATATCTGTCCGCACCCAACACTCGAACAGGGCGATTAAAAATTGTCCCCATAACTCGGTTGTCACCGACGCTGCCGTCAGCTCGCCCCGGTCATCAAATTCTATATGGGGAATGAGTTGCACGGCGCGGATGCCCCTCTGTTTGAAATTCTGATAAAAATCACCTGGTTGTAATGCATCTTTATACTCTACAACCAGTTTATGCCTGTCCTCTTTAGCATTTATAACCTGACTTCCTGTCATGTGATTCTCTCAATTAATACGATAAGTTGGTGTATATGCGTAACAGCAAACAGTATTGCGAGAGATAACACCGCGAGGGAGATCATAAATTTGTCACGGATTACGCAAATTTGGGAAAAATCGCTATTAGCCACATCCATTAAATTACGATTTCGTGTATAGCGCCAGAGGATTAGTGCCACAAAGGCGAGGATGCCAATAGAAATCCAGAACAATATGCCTGACTGATGCCAATTGTGTTTGATGGCCAGCGCCATCAACGCGCCATAGCCCAACATGGTGCGAAACCATGCCAGCGATGTGCGTTCCGGCTGAAGACCTGGATCGGCAATCCTTCTGGCTTTGCGGCTATCCGGCATACAAAACCAGTCCCATAACGATCACCGCCACGATCATCAATATTAAGCTGATGATTAATAAGCTGTTAGTGTAGGGTAAATCTTCTTTCAGACGCATCGCTTTTTCATTGCGTAACCAGCGCAGGTAACCATACATTGCCAGTCCGCCAGAAAATAAGCATAGCAATAACGCCAGCAGCTCGCGAATGACTGGCGTGGCGAAATCCGGCGCAAGCTGATCCAGCCCCACACCTGCTGCCAGAAACCCTAATGCAGTACGGATCCACGCCAAAAATGTACGCTCATTAGCCAACGAGAAGCGGTAATCGGGTGCTTCACCGAGCCGGGATATTTTCATTGTGGCTCCTTTGCAATTTCACAATAGCGGTGTTTTATCCGTCTATTTTTAGGAATTTCGGTCGATGTTTTCTTGATATGCTTTGCCATCCGCTACAAGGAGGTCAGATGGATATCTTAGCGCAAAATAAAATCAGTTCACTGGGTATGCTGTTCGGTGCCATCGCTTTAATGATGGGCATTATCCACTTTTCCTTCGGCCCTTTTTCCGCACCGCCGCCAACGCTTGAAAGCATCGTGGCGGACAAAACGGCTGAAATTAAAAGAGGTCTTCTCGCTGGAATAAAAGGTGAAAAAATTACGACAGTGGAGAAAAAAGAGACGCCTGATATCGATAAAATCCTCGATCAAGGCGGCATCGCACTGGCCATTGCCGCGCTACTTTGCGCATTTGTTGGCGGTATGCGTAAGGAAAATCGCTGGGGCATTCGCGGCGCTCTGGTTTTTGGCGGCGGGACGCTGGCTTTCCATACCTTGCTTTTTGGTATCGGCATCATCTGCGGTCTTCTGCTGATATTCCTGATCTTTTCCTTCCTGACCGGCGGTTCACTGGTTTAAGCGGCTCGGTGGTGTTCTGAAATGCCGGGTGGTGTGCCGTTTACGGCAACTCCACCCGCAAAAGAATTAACCGATACTCCAGAAAAGCACCGCAAGTAACTGTGGTGTGATAATGCGCAGGAACATGACTAACGGATACACCGTGGCGTAAGAGAGTGCCGCCGCACCGCTGGTAGGATGAAGATTATTGGCAAACGCCAGCGCCGGAGGATCGGTCATAGAACCAGCCAACATCCCGCACATGGTCAGGTAATTCATTTTGGCTAACATCCGCGCCAGAATGCCGACTGTAATCAGCGGAATTGCGGTGATCAGGGCACCATAACCAATCCAGCTTAGCCCCTCGCCATTGACCAGGGTATCGACAAAATTCCCACCGGATTTCAGACCCACTACCGAGAGGAACAGTACGATCCCCAGCTCCCGCAGCGCGAGGTTGGCGCTTGGTGGCATAAACCAGTAAAGCTTGCCGATACTGCCGATACGCCCAAGGATCAACGCCATAATCAGCGGCCCCCCCGCCAGCCCCAGCTTCAATGCCGCCGGGAATCCAGGCACAAACACGGGAATGGAGCCTAACAACACGCCAAGACCGATACCAATAAACACCGGTAACATTTGAACCTGTTGCAGTTTTTGCTGCGCATTACCTAATACATTGGCAACGGCATCAATAGCAGAAGGCCGCCCCACCAGGTTGAGGATATCGCCAAATTGCAGGCTAATATCGCCACTGGCGACCAGTTCAACCCCGGCACGGTTCAGGCGCGAGATAACAACGTCATAGCGTTCTTTAAAGTGCAGGTCGCGAATACGTTTACCGAGCACATTTTCATTGGTGACCACCACGCGTTCGACGCACAAATCGGTGCCTTTCGTTGATAGCGAAGTATCCACCTCCTGACCAATCACCAGTTGTGCATTATGCAAATCCGCAGGCTGTCCCACCAGATGCAGCAAATCGCCAAGTTGAATAACGGTCTCTGGCGAAGGCACTTTTAGGGTTTCTTCTCGTTTCAATCGTGAGCAGATAACTTTATCGCCATTAAGAATCGGCACATCTTTAATGGCTAAATTATGCAAATTAGGGTTCTCAACACGGATGTTAATCGTCCTGATTAGCGCACCGCCGTTGGTTCGCGTGGACTCGTGCTGCTGGGCCTCAGTCTCAACATTGACGCGGAAAATAACTCGCAGCATCCACATGGTGAACAAAATCCCACAAATGCCGAATGGATACGCCATCGCGTAACTCATCCCCATCTGATCGACCATCTCCATCGGTGTGCCGAGATCGCGTAAGATTTGCTGACCTGCCCCCAATGCTGGCGTATTGGTGACCGCGCCAGAGAAAATCCCCAGCACCACAGGCAGTGGAATATCGAAAAGTTTATGCAGGATAGCGGTAACCAGACCGCCGATAATGACTATCAGAACAGCAAACAAGTTGAGGCGTAACCCGGAGACGCGCAATGAGGCAAAGAAGCCCGGCCCCACCTGAATCCCGATGGTATAAACAAACAGGATCAGGCCAAATTCCTGGATAACATGCAGCATATCGCTACTTAATGTCATCCCAGCCTGAGAAACGAAATGGCCGACGATGATCCCACCAAACAGCACGCCGCCAATGCCTAATCCTATGCCGCGAAACTTGACGTTGCCGATAAACAAACCGACAACCGCCACCAAAGCCAGAATACTGACTGTTAATGCTATATCACTCATCGTCCATTTCTCTTGAAATAACATTTTAATTACCAGGGATTATGGCTGAATCGGTGAAGCAGATTTGCCTTATGGCGCACATTATCACGGGAAAGAGAGTGCCGGAACATCTTAACCTGGCGAAAATTAATACAGAGTTGGAGATGGTAGATAAAAAAAGCCCCACCAGACTGGCGGGGCAAAAAGAATAGCTAATTAGCTATTTAACGCGGGACGTTCGCTGATAGCGATACGCTGCGCTGCGATGGGTTCAGGCTCATTACGAATTAAATCAATATGCAGCAAACCATTAACGAAGGTTGCGCCAGAGACTTCCATATTTTCAGCCAGCGTAAAACTCAGACTAAATGGCTGATTCATAAGCCCTTGATGCAACCATTTTTTCTCTTCTTTTGGCAGCTCAGGCGTGCCTTTTACGCTCAGGCGCGTACCTTCCAGTTGAATCTCTAAATCTTCCTGACGGAAACCAGCCAACGCCAGAGTAATGCGGTAGTGGTTATCGTCGCTTTTCTCAATGTTGTACGGCGGGAAGCTCTGGCTTTCACCGGCGTTTTGCAATGCGTTGGCCAGTTTGTCAAAACCGATCCATTGACGCATCAGTGGGGATAAATCGAAGTTACGCATAGTCATTTCTCCTTCTAAGAAGCGAGTAAGTACCTGCAAATCCGAAGATTCGCATATGCTCCCTGACGGCGAGCATGGAAATGTCAGGCCGCGCCTGGCGGCCTTAGGGAATTAGTTGATTTCGATACGGCGCGGTTTTTTCGCTTCCGGGATCACACGTTCGAGATCGATATACAGCAGACCATTTACCAGGTTAGCACCACGAACATGAATGTTCTCGGCTAACTGGAATTTGCGTTCAAAGTTGCGTTCAGCGATGCCCTGGTACAGATAGGTGCGCTCTTTTTGTTCGTCAGCATGAGCACCTTTCACCACCAGCAGATTGTCCTGGGCGGTAATTTCCAGTTCACTCTCAGCAAAACCCGCGACTGCGATAGCAATGCGGTAATGGTTTTCGTCTACCAGTTCAACGTTATACGGAGGGTAGCCACCATTACTCTGGCTCTGGTTGTTTTCTAAGTGGTTAAACAAACGGTCAAATCCAATAGCAGAACGGTAAAGCGGGGATAAATCAAAGTTACGCATAATCAATAGCTCCTGAAATCAGCGAGAATATAAGACCTTCCACAATGGACAGGTCGGGTAGCCAGAACACCCATCAGGCGCGTTCTCATCAGCTACGGTATAAAAATGGGTCTGGATATGCACTTTTCAAGCCTTTCCAACGGACTTTTTTTTGCAGTTTGTGGTCTATTGCATAGACTGGAGGACAGCACGAAACGTTAAAGTGCGATAGCCGCCACAGTGCGACATGATGATGATGTTATTTTCGGCAAGGGATCGCTATAACACATCATGCCAACACCCACGATTAACAGATGAATTTATTATGATAAGAAATGTGTTGTTAGCGTCCATGATATGCAGCGGAATGACATTACTCGGAGGATGCTCCAGCGTAATGTCCCATACCGGAGGTAAGGAGGGAACGTATCCCGGCACCCGCGCTAGTGTCACCATGATTGGCGATGACACGACAAACTGGGGAACCAAATCGCTGGCGATTCTCGATATGCCATTTACCGCAGTCATGGACACACTTTTGCTGCCGTGGGATGCGTTCCGCAAAGACAGTTCGGTGCGCTCGCGCGTGGAAAAAAGCGAAGCCGATGCGCAAGCCATCAATGCCGTCATTCCACCAGCCAGAATGCCAGCGAACTGACTAGCGACCCGTTTCGGTGATCCACAGCTGACCTGCTTCCATCCACGCCAGCCATTTACCGTCCGGCGAGAAGACCACGGCGTCTGCCGAAGGTGGGTTGGCGTGATTATCAGTTAAATACTCAACCTCGCCACTTTGAGCATGGGCACAAGCAATCCGATTATCCAGCACAAAGCCCAACCATTCTCCTGACGGATGCCAGTTAAATGCAGACTGAATATCCGTTTTGTTATGAGTTAACTGGCGCGGCTCACCGCCCTTTGGCGAGATAAGCCACAGTTGCACAATGCCGTTATCATCACGCATTAAAAACGCGATTTGCGTCCCCTGCGGGTTACAGCGTACCCAGTGGCGCGGGATGTTGACTAACCCCGGATAAGTCCGATGGTGTGTAAAGGTTAAACGTCGCTGCACGACGCCGCGCGGTGGCGCAGGCAGGGTTGTTTCTGTTCCGCTTAACGGCGCATCACTTGTTGCTTTCCAGCCTGTTTCATCTTGCGGCAGCTCAACAATAAACAGCTCCGGCACTTTCTCGCCCTTTTGCGAAAGCGTGTCGCCAATAAACGCCAGTGCGTGGTTTCCTACCCATCCTTCTTCATAAGCGCGATTGATTTCATCACTGCCAGGCTGCGGCGTGGGCGTAGTTTTACTCACCAGCACGCACCAGTGGCTACCGCTGTATTCACGCGGATGCTGCTTTTGTACGTTGACCGGGCCAAACGGTGACGCCACCCCGACGTTTCGCAAATCCAGCGCCGAATCAAGTTCATGCATTACATGGTCGTTATAAGTAAAACTCACCATTTCACCGTTCGGGCTAAAAACATGCACATGGCTGCCGCCGCGTAGCGCCCCTGGAGTGTACGGAACGGTAATATCCATTGCATCGAGATTACTCACTTTGCCGCCTTCAGCAATCACACCTCGACGATGATGGAAATCGTAATGCCATATTTCATCAGGATTTTCAGGGCCGTGGATGAAGACATATTTCTCTGACTTCGGATGAACGGTCACCACGCCGACGTGTGCGCCCTGTGACGCCCGGTAGATAACCTCGACCTCGCCGGTATGGATATTCACGCGCTCAATGGTCTCGCCGGTAAACGACGCGCCAGAAGGGCGCACATCAAACACCAGCCACTGGCTGTCGGGTGTCCAGGTATTGGTATTGGTGAGCAAGTGATTTCGTGAAGCGTTGGTGAGTTGTTTCATGGCGTGATCCTGATACAAAACGGTTCCCGCCATCATACTTCACAAGGACTTCACTTTCAGACAATAGTCTTTTGCCATCGTGATGAATGTGAGTAAAAAGATGGAACATTTCGACGTGGCGATTATTGGCCTCGGCCCGGCAGGTTCGGCGCTGGCGCGGCAGTTAGCAGGCAAAATGCAGGTCATCGCACTGGATAAAAAGCACCAGTGCGGTACTGAAGGTTTCAGCAAGCCTTGTGGCGGTCTGTTGGCACCGGACGCACAGCGTTCTTTTATTCGCGATGGACTGACGCTTCCTGTCGATGTGATCGCCAATCCGCAGATTTTCAGCGTCAAAACCGTCGACGTCGCCGCATCGCTCACGCGTAACTACCAGCGAAGCTATATCAATATTAATCGCCATGCTTTCGACTTGTGGATGAAGTCACTGATCCCCGCCAGCGTTGAGGTTTACCACGACAGCCTGTGTCGAAAAATCTGGCGTGAGGATGATAAATGGCATGTCATTTTTCGCGCAGACGGCTGGGAGCAGCATATTACCGCCCGCTATCTGATCGGTGCCGATGGTGCCAACTCGATGGTGCGGCGACATCTCTACCCGGATCATCAGATTCGTAAATATGTCGCTATCCAGCAGTGGTTCGCAGAGAAACATCCGGTGCCGTTCTACTCCTGTATCTTTGATAATGCGATAACGGACTGTTATTCATGGAGTATTAGCAAAGACGGTTATTTTATCTTTGGCGGAGCCTATCCGATGAAAGACGGTCAGGCGCGTTTCGCGGCGCTGAAAGAAAAAATGAACGCCTTTCAGTTCCAGTTTGGCAAAGCGGTGAAAAGCGAAAAATGCACGGTGTTATTTCCCTCACGCTGGCAGGATTTTGTCTGCGGTAAGGACAACGCCTTTCTTATTGGTGAAGCGGCGGGATTCATCAGCGCCAGCTCGCTGGAGGGGATTAGCTATGCGCTCGATAGCGCAGACATTCTTCGTTCGGTATTGCTGAAGCAGCCAGAGAAGCTCAATGCCGCTTACTGGTGCGCCACCCGCAAATTGCGTTTAAAACTCTACGGCAAGATATTAAAAAGCCGATGCCTGACTGCACCTGCCTTAAGAAAGTGGATTATGCGCAGTGGTGTGGCGCATATTCCGCAGATGAATTGCGCCGGGCACTATTCTGAAAGCAGGATGCTTTATCCTAAATAAGTGAAAAGAAAGGTATGCTTTCAGCTGTTTCATTGTTGTTTAAAGGATTAATCATGGGTTTGAATTTTAAGGGATTTTTTAAGGCTGCCGGTTTGTGTTTTTTGGCATTTGCGTTGACCGGATGTATCACCTGGGGGTTGGTTTCCAATACCGCAAGCCGTCCACATGCCCAGCAATGGCGGTCAGACACGATTAAGGGGTTATCGCTGGCTGAAGACAGTAACGGAACGAAAGGCTATGTTTTTGTTGGCGAATCGCTGGACTACCTGTTGACCACCGGCGGCGGTGAGGTGGTTAAAATGCTGAACGATCCGGCAATTCATGGCGAAAGAATCACCGTTTCCGATAATGCGAAATTTATTTTAAGCAGCAGTGATACGAATTTTTCTGGTGCAATAACGCTCTATTACGACTGGGATAACGAGGAAGATAAAGCACTGGCGACACAATATGGCTTTGTGTGTGATTCTCAGCGTTGTACATGGATGCTGGACGGCCTGAAAGGCTCTATCCACCAGAAAAATAAAAAAGCGGATTACTCAAACGTGATGGTTTTCCATCAGCCCTTTACGGTGGGATTTTATGAGTACAAAACAACAAATGGCGTCCCGCGCGGACTCGCTAATGTGCTGCTGCCAGTCACCATTACGCTGGATATTGTGACTTCACCACTCCAGTTCCTGATTTTATGCACGACCAGAAATTGTTAATCGCTGCGGGCAAACACATTTATGCTGTTTGCCCGCCCATTGATTAATTCAGCACATACTTTTCGATTGCAAACGCCACTCCATCTTCCAGGTTGGATTTGGTGACAAAGTTCGCCGCTTCTTTCACCGAAGGAATAGCGTTATCCATCGCCACACCGATGCCTGCATATTCAATCATCGCGATGTCGTTTTCCTGATCGCCAATCGCCATAATTTCTTCCGGCTTAATGCCCAACACATCAGCCAGCGATTTCACGCCGGTGCCTTTATTGACGCGTTTATCGAGGATTTCGAGGAAGTACGGTGCACTTTTCAGCACGGTGTATTTCTCTTTTACTTCCTGCGGAATGCGCGCGATGGCCTGGTCGAGGATGGCGGGTTCATCAATCATCATCACTTTCAGGAACTGGGTATCAGGGTTCATTTTCTCCGCTTCGCAGAATACCAGCGGAATGGTGGCCACAAACGACTCATGCACCGTGTAGTAACTGATATCGCGGTTGGCGGTGTACAGCGTGGTGCGATCCAGCGCGTGGAAGTGAGAACCGACTTCACGAGAGAGTTTTTCCAGGAAACGGTAGTCGTCATAGCTGAGAGCGGTTTGCGCTACGGTGCTACCATCAGCGGCCTTCTGCACCAGCGCGCCATTGTAAGTAATGCAGTAGTCGCCCGGCTGTTCCATATGCAGTTCTTTCAGGTAGTTGTGAACGCCTGCATAAGGACGCCCTGTTGTCAGCACAACATTCACGCCACGGGCGCGAGCGGCGGCAATCGCGTTTTTAACAGCGGGAGAAATGGTGTGATCGGGCAGCAGAAGGGTGCCATCCATATCGATAGCAATGAGTTTGATAGCCATGAGTTCCCCAGGTAGATTGGTTCCTGACCCATGCTAACGCGATTCCGCTCAAAAATCAGTACAACACCCGAGGGAAAAGGGGGATGCAACGCGCGTTGCGTGCTCCCCTTTTGCTTAGCGGAAGAGTTTCCCTTTCAGCAACTCCATGCCTGCGGAAAGCAGAGCGTTATTGGCTTGTGGTGACACTTCACCCTGCGGCGAGAGGGCATCAATAATCTTCGGCAATTGTTCCGCCAGCATGTTGGAAGCAACACTGGTATCTACGCCGAGTTTTTGCCCGAGATCGGACACCGCGTTTGTGCCGAGCGCCGACTCCAGTTGCTCGCCGCTCACCGGCTGATTGCCTTGTTGATTACTCAACCAGGTTGAGAGAATGGCACCTAAACCGCCACTTTGCAGTTTTTCCAGCAGCACCTGGATGCCTCCCTGTTCCTCAACCCAACTTAAAATCGCCTGATATTTTCCCGCATCGCCTTTCAGAAAGGCACCGACAACTTCATCAAAAAGCCCCATGATATTCACCTGTAAAGCGTTACGTGTTGACTCAAAAAGTATAGTTCTGCGGGATGATAATTGCGGATTGCAGAAATAAAAAGAGCGGAGATTATCTCCACCCTTTTTATTACTTATAGCTTCTTACCGGATGTGGCGTAAATGCCTTATCCGACCTACAAAAAATTGCAAATTCAATATATTGCAGAAATCCTGTAGGCCTGATAACCGTAGCGCATCAGGCACGCGCGCATTGTTAATGCCATTAAATATCGATATTCGCCGCCTTCAGGGCGTTTTCTTCGATAAACGCACGACGCGGTTCTACGGCGTCGCCCATCAGCGTGGTGAACAGCTGGTCGGCGGCAATCGCATCCTTAACGGTAACGCGCAGCATACGACGGCTTTCCGGATCCATAGTGGTTTCCCACAGCTGTTCCGGGTTCATCTCGCCCAGACCTTTATAACGCTGGATGGAGAGGCCGCGACGGGACTCTTTCACCAGCCAGTCCAGCGCCTGCTCGAAGCTGGCTACCGGCTGACGACGTTCACCACGTTCAATAAACGCATCTTCTTCCAGCAAGCCACGCAGTTTCTCGCCCAGCGTGCAGATACGACGATATTCGCCGCCGGTGATAAACTCGTGATCCAGCGGATAGTCAGTATCCACGCCGTGGGTACGCACGCGAACAATCGGCTCGAACAGGTTTTTCTCGGCATTGGTGTGGACATCAAACTTCCACTGGCTGCCGTGCTGTTCTTTGTCGTTCAGTTCGCTGACCAGCGCGTTCACCCAGCGGGTCACAATCTGCTCGTCAGAGAGATCCGCTTCCGTCAGCGTCGGCTGATAGATAAGCTCTTTCAGCATTGCTTTCGGATAGCGACGTTCCATGCGAACGATCATTTTCTGCGCCGCATTGTACTCCGACACCAGTTTTTCTAACGCTTCGCCAGCTAAAGCTGGTGCACTGGCGTTGGTATGCAAAGATGCACCATCCAGAGCGATAGAAATTTGGTACTGATCCATCGCTTCATCGTCTTTAATGTACTGCTCTTGCTTGCCTTTCTTCACTTTGTACAGCGGCGGTTGAGCAATGTAGACATGACCGCGTTCGATGATTTCCGGCATCTGACGATAGAAGAAGGTCAACAGCAATGTACGAATGTGCGAGCCGTCGACGTCCGCATCGGTCATGATGATGATGCTGTGATAACGCAGTTTGTCCGGATTGTATTCGTCACGACCGATACCACAACCAAGCGCGGTGATAAGCGTCGCCACTTCCTGGGAAGCAAGCATCTTATCGAAACGGGCTTTCTCAACGTTGAGGATTTTACCCTTCAGCGGCAGAATCGCCTGGTTCTTGCGGTTACGCCCCTGTTTTGCAGAGCCGCCCGCAGAGTCCCCTTCCACAAGGTACAGTTCAGAAAGCGCCGGGTCGCGCTCCTGGCAGTCCGCCAGTTTGCCCGGCAGGCCAGCTAAGTCCAGCGCGCCTTTACGACGAGTCATTTCACGGGCGCGACGCGCAGCTTCACGCGCACGGGCAGCATCAATGATTTTGCCGACCACGATTTTCGCGTCAGTTGGGTTTTCCAGCAGGTATTCTGCCAGCAGTTCGTTCATCTGCTGTTCTACCGCCGATTTCACCTCAGAAGAAACCAGTTTGTCTTTGGTCTGGGAGGAGAATTTCGGGTCTGGTACTTTCACAGACACAACCGCAATCAGCCCTTCACGCGCATCGTCGCCGGTGGCGCTGACTTTGGCTTTTTTGCTGTAGCCTTCTTTGTCCATGTAGGCGTTCAGGGTACGGGTCATCGCCGCACGGAAACCTGCCAGGTGAGTACCACCGTCACGCTGCGGAATGTTGTTAGTAAAGCAGTAGATGTTTTCCTGGAAGCCATCGTTCCACTGCAATGCCACTTCGACGCCGATACCGTCTTTTTCGGTGGAGAAGTAGAAGATATTCGGGTGGATTGGCGTTTTGTTCTTGTTCAGATACTCGACAAACGCCTTGATACCACCTTCATAGTGGAAGTGGTCTTCTTTACCATCACGCTTGTCTTTCAGGCGAATGGAAACGCCGGAGTTGAGGAACGACAACTCACGCAGACGTTTCGCCAGGATTTCATATTCGAACTCGGTCACATTGGTGAAGGTTTCGAGGCTTGGCCAGAAACGTACCATAGTGCCGGTTTTATCGGTATCGCCGGTAACCGCCAGCGGTGCCTGCGGTACACCGTGCTCGTAGATCTGACGGTGAATTTTACCTTCACGCTGGATAACCAGCTCCAGTTTTTGCGACAGGGCGTTTACTACCGAAACACCAACGCCGTGCAGACCGCCGGACACTTTATAGGAGTTATCGTCAAATTTACCGCCTGCGTGCAGGACGGTCATGATCACTTCCGCCGCCGATACGCCCTCTTCCGGGTGAATACCGGTCGGAATACCGCGCCCGTCATCCTGTACGGAGACAGAGTTATCGGCGTGAATGGTGACGATAATTTCTTTACAGTGACCCGCGAGCGCTTCGTCGATAGCGTTATCTACCACCTCGAATACCATGTGGTGCAGACCGGTGCCGTCATCCGTGTCGCCGATATACATACCAGGGCGCTTACGCACCGCATCCAGCCCTTTCAGGACTTTGATACTGGAGGAGTCATAAGAATTCGACATCAACGTTTCTCGCTCATTTATACTTGGGTTAATCCGTTATTTTACCCTTTTCCACGGTAAACATCTTCGAATTTTCGTCCGACATGTCTATAACGTGTTCAGCACTGATCGCACTGACAAAGACCTGTGATTGCGTCGCTTTTAAGCGGCTGGCAAGCAGTCCGCGACGCTCATCATCAAGCTCAGAGGCAAAATCATCTATCAGGTAGAGACACCGCCGCCCGCTTTCACGGGTGAGGAACTCTCCTTGCGCCAGACGTAAGGCGCACATCAGCAGCTTTAGCTGCCCACGCGATAAGGTATCTTCCACCGGCGCACCGTCGGCGCGAATGCGTAAGTCCGCTTTGTGCGGGCCGTGCGCGGTGTAGGTTAGCTGGCGATCGCGTTCAAAATTACGTTCCAGCACCTCAGCGTACTCTGTCTCTTTCTCCCAGCCGCGCTGGAAAGAGAAAGTCAGAGAAAACTCAGGGAGAAATTGCTTACAGGTATCAGCCATATCAGCCGCGATACCGGCGCTATACTCCGCGCGCCAGGTGCTGATTTGCTCCGCCAGCGGGATCAGTTCTTTATCCCACGGGCGTAGCTGTTCGTAACGTGTCACCTGGCGCAGCGCCGCATTGCGCTGCTTGAGCAAACGCTTGAGATTGCTCCAGGCGGTGAAAAACCCGGGTTCGTTGTGAAAGCATCCCCAGTCGAGGAATGCTCTTCTGTATTTGGGGCCGCCGTTGAGTAAAGTAAACCCTTCTGGCGTTATCAGTTGCATCGGCATCAGGTGCGCCAGCTCCGCAACTTTATGCCCGTCAGTACCATCGATACGGACTTTGCTGTCGCCCTGTTTATCTTTGGTTAAGCCAATTGCCGTCTCACGCTCTTCACCCTGTAATCGCCCGTGGAGAATAAACGCCTCCTGCTCATGGCGAATGACGCGACCAATCTGCAAACTACGAAACGCCCGACCGTGACCGAGCGTATAGATGGCTTCCAGCACGCTGGTTTTGCCACTGCCGTTGGCACCCACCAGAAAGTTAAAGCCGGGAGATAAAGCGAGATCCGCGTTTTCGATATTGCGGAAATCGCGGATCAACAAGCGGGTGAGGGACATTACAGTCTCATTGGCATGACAACATAGGCAGCCGACTGTGATGCTGCATCTTCAATCTGTACGCTGGAAACCGAATCAGTCAGCATCATGCGCACGTTTTCGCATTTCAGCGCGTTCAGAACATCCAGCACATAGCTGACATTAAAGCCGATTTCCATCTCTGCGCCGCTGTAGGTGACGTCGAGGATCTCTTCCGCTTCTTCCTGTTCTGGGTTATTAGCGGTGATTTTCAGCTGATTTTCACTGACATACAGACGCACGCCACGGAATTTCTCGTTAGAGAGAATCGCCGCACGAGCAAAAGCCTGCTTGAGGAGATCGCAGCCTGCTTCCAGATGTTTGTCCGGGTTCTTCGGCAGAACGCGACGGTAATCCGGGAAGCGACCATCCACCAGTTTGGAGGTGAAAATAAAGTCGCCAACGTGAGCGCGAATGTTGTTGCTGCCAATTTGCACGCGCAGCGGATTGTCGCCGCCGTCGAGCATACGCATCAGTTCAATCACACCTTTACGCGGCACAATCACCGAATGACTCGGCAAAGACTGACCAATCGGCATTGAGCAGACCGCCAGACGGTGACCGTCGGTCGCCACGGTGCGCAGCTCTTCGCCTTCGGTTTCGAACAGCATACCGTTTAAATAATAGCGAACGTCCTGATGGGCCATGGAAAACTGGGTCGCTTCAATCAGACGCTTCATCGTCGCCTGCGGCAGGGTAAATTCAACTTCGCTCTGCCAGTCATCAAGGTTCGGGAAATCCGCCGCTGGCAGGGTAGAGAGTGAAAAGCGGCTACGCCCGGAGCGTACCAGCATCCGCTCACCTTCCAGTTGCACGGCGATTTCCGCGCCTTCAGGCAGACCACGGCAGATATCAAAGAATTTGCGCGCCGGAACGGTCGTCGCCCCTGGTTCGTGCGGCTGAATCAGCGCAACACGTGCCACCATTTCCATCTCGAGATCAGTACCGGTCAGCGACAACGTACCGTCAGCAACCTGTAACAGCAGATTACCGAGAATCGGCAGCGTAGGACGACCACCTAACGGACCGCTCACCTGTTGTAGCGGTTTTAATAAATGCTCACGTTCTACGGTAAATTTCATAGGATTAAGATGACAATGTTCTGATTAAATTTGAAAAATCTTCTTTGATATCATGGCTCTCTTCACGCAACTGCTCGATCTTACGGCAGGCATGAAGCACCGTCGTGTGGTCACGACCGCCAAACGCATCGCCGATCTCTGGCAGACTGTGGTTAGTCAGCTCTTTCGCCAGCGCCATCGCCATCTGGCGCGGACGCGCCACCGAGCGAGATCGACGCTTGGAAAGGAGATCTGCGACTTTGATCTTGTAGTACTCTGCCACCGTCTTCTGAATATTGTCGATGGTGACCAGTTTTTCCTGCAATGCCAGCAAGTCGCGCAGCGCCTCACGCACGAAGTCGATGGTGATCGCCCGTCCGGTAAAGTTAGCGTTAGCAATGACGCGGTTCAGCGCCCCTTCCAGCTCACGTACGTTAGATCGTAGACGCTTGGCGATAAAGAACGCCACTTCGCCCGGCAAACGAATGTCGTTTTCGTCAGCCTTTTTCATCAGGATCGCCACGCGAGTTTCCAGCTCTGGCGGTTCGATCGCCACAGTCAGTCCCCAGCCAAAGCGGGATTTCAAACGATCCTCAACGCCGTTGATCTCTTTCGGATAGCGATCCGAGGTGAGAATGATCTGCTGATTACCTTCAAGCAGGGCGTTGAAGGTGTGGAAAAACTCTTCCTGGGATCGTTCTTTATTAGCAAAAAACTGAATATCGTCGATCAGCAGCGCATCAACAGAACGGTAGTAGCGTTTAAACTCTTCAATCGCGTTGTTTTGCAGGGCTTTTACCATATCCTGCACAAAACGTTCGGAGTGCATATAAACAACTTTGGCATTGGGCTTGCGCGCCATAATGCCATTACCCACCGCATGGAGCAGGTGAGTTTTACCCAGCCCCGTGCCGCCATAAAGGAACAGCGGGTTATAGGCACCGCCAGGATTGTCTGCCACCTGGCGAGCCGCCGCGCGCGCCAGTTGGTTAGATTTACCTTCGACGAAGTTATCAAATGTATGTTTAACGTTAACGTTGGAACGATAGGTCGGTTCTGCCGGAGCCGGAACGTTATCCCAACCCGAGCGCGCCGCAGGTGCAGCACGTTGCGGTTGCACCTGAGCGGCCTGAGCTGGTGCAACGGTGTTACTGGCAGGGACTTTCAGCGTTTGTGTCACGGGCTTTGTGCCCACTTCAAAACGCAGCTGTGGGGCATCCGCTCCGCAGAAACTGGTTAGCAGTCCATTGATATTATTGAGGTACTTGTCCCGTACCCAGTCGAGGACAAAACGGTTTGGCGCGTACAAGGCCAGCGTGTTATCGCTCAGTTCCGCCTGCAATGGGCGTATCCACATACTAAATTCTGTGGCTGGTAACTCATCCTGCAATCGGGCAAGACACTGCTGCCAAAGCGAAAGTGACACGGCGGACTCCACTCGAACAAAAGTCGATTATGACTAAGGCTGAAACATTCATGATTGTTGACGCACGTCGAAAAGACCCTGCATGAGGGTGACGCACGAACCGCTGTCTGCGGTTATATGCCCGATCAAGATCCTGCAAAACGATCGGGACCGAGGATCATAGCCTAAACTGCGCAAGAGATCTTCTGTTTCTCACAGATTTTCCCGATTTATCCACAGGGCTTTCCAGAACCCGTTAAGTGTAAACGATCCAGGCACAAGGCGGGCACGATTTAGGCCGCATATTGGAAAATTTAATGACCATAAACAAAATTAGTCTTAATCGATCTAATAAAGATCCTGAGCGATCCTTGCGCTTTACCTGGTAGCCCGTATAATCCTCCACCCGGCGCGCAATGCTGGTTTTCACCGGTATACAGTTGCACTTTTTCCCTGTGAAAAGGTGCGCAAAAGCGCGGTAAATAAGGAAAGAGAATTGACTCCGGAGTGTACAATTATTACAATCCGGCCTCTTTAATCACCCATGGCTTCGGTGTCCATCGTTCGATTTTCGGACGGATATCCAATAAAGCCATTGAATTTATTCAAGTTTAGGTAGAAATCGCCATGAAACGCACTTTTCAACCGTCTGTACTGAAGCGCAACCGTTCTCACGGCTTCCGTGCTCGTATGGCTACTAAAAATGGTCGTCAGGTACTGGCACGTCGTCGTGCTAAAGGCCGTGCTCGTCTGACCGTTTCTAAGTAATAAAGCTAACCCCTGAGTGGTTAAGCTCGCATTTCCCAGGGAGTTACGCTTGTTAACTCCCAGTCAATTCACATTCGTCTTCCAGCAGCCACAACGGGCTGGCACGCCGCAAATCACCATCCTCGGCCGCCTGAATTCGCTGGGGCATCCCCGTATCGGTCTTACAGTCGCCAAGAAAAACGTTCGACGAGCGCATGAACGCAATCGGATTAAACGTCTGACGCGTGAAAGCTTCCGTCTACGCCAACATGAACTCCCGGCTATGGATTTCGTGGTGGTGGCGAAAAAAGGGGTTGCCGACCTCGATAACCGTGCTCTCTCGGAAGCGTTGGAAAAATTATGGCGCCGCCACTGTCGCCTGGCTCGCGGGTCCTGATAGCCCTCATTCGGGTCTACCAACGCCTGATTAGTCCGCTACTCGGGCCGCATTGTCGTTTCACTCCAACCTGTTCAAGCTACGGAATTGAGGCATTGCGCAGGTTTGGAGTGATAAAAGGCAGTTGGTTGACGGTGAAACGCGTATTAAAATGCCACCCTTTACACCCTGGTGGTGACGATCCCGTCCCGCCCGGACCATTTGATACCAGAGAACACTAACGATGGATTCGCAACGCAATCTTTTAGTCATCGCTTTGCTGTTCGTGTCTTTCATGATCTGGCAAGCCTGGGAGCAGGATAAAAACCCGCAACCTCAGGCTCAACAGACCACGCAGACAACGACCACCGCAGCGGGTAGCGCCGCCGACCAGGGCGTACCGGCCAGTGGCCAGGGGAAACTGATTTCGGTTAAAACCGACGTGCTTGATCTGACCATCAACACCCGTGGTGGTGATGTTGAGCAGGCCCTGCTGCCGGCTTACCCGAAAGAACTGAACTCTACCCAGCCGTTCCAGCTGCTGGAAACCTCACCGCAGTTTATTTATCAGGCACAGAGCGGTCTGACCGGTCGTGATGGCCCGGATAACCCGGCTAATGGCCCGCGTCCGCTGTATAACGTCGAAAAAGACGCTTATGTGCTGGCGGAAGGTCAAAACGAACTGCAGGTGCCGATGACGTATACCGACGCGGCAGGCAACACGTTTACCAAAACGTTTGTCCTGAAACGTGGTGATTACGCTGTCAACGTCAACTACAACGTGCAGAACGCTGGCGAAAAACCGCTGGAGATCTCCACTTTTGGTCAGTTGAAGCAATCCATCACTCTGCCACCGCATCTCGATACCGGAAGCAGCAACTTTGCGCTGCATACCTTCCGTGGCGCGGCGTACTCCACGCCTGACGAGAAGTACGAGAAATACAAGTTCGATACTATTGCTGACAACGAAAACCTGAACATCTCTTCGAAAGGTGGTTGGGTTGCGATGCTGCAACAGTATTTCGCAACTGCATGGATCCCGCATAACGACGGCACCAACAACTTCTATACCGCTAATCTGGGTAACGGCATTGCCGCTATCGGCTATAAGTCTCAGCCGGTACTGGTTCAGCCAGGTCAGACTGGCGCGATGAACAGCACCCTGTGGGTTGGCCCGGAAATCCAGGACAAAATGGCGGCCGTTGCTCCGCACCTGGATCTGACCGTTGATTACGGTTGGTTGTGGTTCATCTCTCAGCCGCTGTTCAAACTGCTGAAATGGATCCATAGCTTTGTGGGTAACTGGGGCTTCTCCATTATCATCATCACCTTTATCGTTCGTGGCATCATGTACCCGCTGACCAAAGCGCAGTACACCTCCATGGCGAAGATGCGTATGCTGCAGCCGAAGATTCAGGCAATGCGTGAGCGTCTGGGCGATGACAAACAGCGTATCAGCCAGGAAATGATGGCGCTGTATAAAGCTGAGAAGGTTAACCCGCTGGGCGGCTGCTTCCCGCTGCTGATCCAGATGCCAATCTTCCTGGCGTTGTACTACATGCTGATGGGTTCCGTTGAGCTGCGCCAGGCGCCGTTTGCACTGTGGATCCACGACCTGTCTGCACAGGACCCGTACTACATCCTGCCGATCCTGATGGGCGTAACGATGTTCTTCATTCAGAAGATGTCGCCGACCACCGTGACCGACCCGATGCAGCAGAAGATCATGACCTTCATGCCGGTCATCTTCACCGTGTTCTTCCTGTGGTTCCCGTCAGGTCTGGTGCTGTACTATATCGTCAGCAACCTGGTAACCATTATTCAGCAGCAGCTGATTTACCGTGGTCTGGAAAAACGTGGTCTGCATAGCCGCGAGAAGAAAAAATCCTGATTCGGTGAGTTTTCGCTAAAATAAGGGCGGTCAGTTGACCGCCTTTTTTATTTGTATTGATGAGATAAACCATGAGCCATAACGACACTATCGTCGCCCAGGCAACCCCACCGGGACGCGGTGGTGTGGGCATCCTGCGCATCTCCGGCCTCAAAGCCCGTGAAGTTGCCGAAACCGTGCTGGGTAAATTGCCGAAGCCGCGCTACGCCGATTATCTTCCGTTCAAAGACGCCGACGGCAGCGTGCTGGATCAGGGCATCGCGCTATGGTTCCCTGGCCCGAACTCGTTCACCGGTGAAGATGTGCTGGAACTGCAAGGTCATGGCGGTCCGGTCATCCTCGACCTGCTGTTAAAACGTATTCTGACCATTCCTGGACTGCGGATTGCTCGCCCTGGTGAGTTTTCAGAACGCGCGTTTCTTAACGATAAACTCGATTTAGCCCAGGCCGAAGCGATTGCGGATCTTATCGACGCCAGCTCAGAACAGGCGGCTCGTTCGGCGCTTAACTCACTGCAAGGCGCGTTCTCCGCACGGGTCAATCATCTGGTTGAAGCCCTCACCCACTTGCGCATTTACGTCGAAGCGGCGATTGATTTCCCCGATGAAGAGATCGATTTCCTCTCCGACGGTAAAATTGAAGCCCAGCTCAATGACGTGATTGCCGATCTCGATGCAGTACGTGCAGAAGCACGTCAGGGCAGTCTGCTGCGCGAAGGGATGAAGGTGGTGATTGCCGGGCGTCCTAACGCCGGTAAATCGAGCCTGTTAAACGCGCTGGCAGGGCGTGAAGCGGCAATAGTGACTGATATCGCCGGAACCACGCGTGACGTGCTGCGTGAGCATATCCACATTGACGGAATGCCACTGCATATCATCGATACCGCCGGGCTACGTGAAGCCAGCGATGAAGTTGAACGTATTGGTATCGAGCGAGCGTGGCAGGAAATTGAACAGGCCGACCGCGTGCTGTTTATGGTTGATGGCACGACGACAGACGCCGTTGATCCGGCAGAAATCTGGCCGGAATTTATCGCCCGTCTGCCTGCGAAACTACCGATCACTGTTGTGCGCAATAAAGCTGATATCACCGGCGAAACGCTGGGAATGAGCGAAGTGAACGGTCACGCGTTGATTCGTCTCTCTGCAAGGACTGGCGAAGGCGTGGATGTGTTGCGTAACCATCTCAAACAGAGCATGGGTTTCGACACAAATATGGAAGGTGGTTTCCTGGCGCGCCGTCGTCACCTGCAGGCGCTGGAACAAGCGGCGGAGCATCTGCAACAGGGCAAAGCGCAACTGTTAGGTGCATGGGCGGGTGAATTGCTTGCGGAAGAACTACGCCTGGCACAGCAAAACTTAAGCGAAATCACCGGGGAATTTACTTCTGACGATCTGCTGGGGCGAATTTTCTCCAGCTTCTGTATCGGTAAGTAACCCGTACCTACAAAGCCGCATCCAGATTGCCTGATGCGGCTTTGCTTTCTTGTTAGCACTCTTATTATTACTCAACCCTTTTTATAAACCTTAGCCTTCTTACGTAACTTATTTTCTTAAAAAAGCATTTAATATTGTTTCGCAACCGTTTGTGATTCGATTCACATTTAAACAATTTCAGAATAGACAAAAATCTTGAGTATTATACTGTAACGTTGTGTCTTTCGAGGATAAGTACATTATGAATACTTTACATATATGTGTGACCTCAAAGTGGTTTAATATTGACAACAGAATTGTCGATCACCGCCCTTAATTTGCCCTTCTGTAGCCATCATCAGAGTCAAACCGAATTAGATTCAATGTGATCTATGAGTTTGCTACGTCTTTATTTTCTTTTTTTATATACGCTATTACTGATTTAATTGCTTTCTTAAAGCAGTAACGGTTCTTGTATATATGTGGGAAATTAATAGATATTGCAAATGTAATATTCACAGGGATCACTGCAATTAAAATAAATGAAGGATTATGCAATGGAAAACTTTAAACACCTCCCTGAACCGTTCCGCATTCGTGTTATTGAACCAGTAAAACGTACCACTCGTGCTTACCGTGAAGAAGCGATTATTAAATCCGGTATGAACCCATTTCTGCTGGATAGCGAAGATGTGTTTATCGATTTACTGACCGACAGTGGCACTGGGGCGGTGACGCAGAGTATGCAGGCAGCGATGATGCGCGGCGACGAAGCCTACAGCGGCAGCCGCAGCTACTACGCATTAGCCGAGTCAGTGAAGAATATCTTTGGTTATCAATACACTATTCCAACTCACCAGGGTCGTGGTGCAGAGCAAATCTACATTCCGGTACTGATTAAAAAACGCGAGCAGGAAAAAAGTCTGGATCGCAGCAAAATGGTGGCGTTCTCTAACTATTTCTTCGACACCACTCAGGGCCATAGCCAGATTAACGGCTGTACCGTGCGTAACGTCTATATCAAAGAAGCCTTCGATACTGGCGTGCGTTACGACTTTAAAGGTAACTTTGACCTCGAAGGTTTAGAACGCGGTATTGAAGAAGTTGGCCCGAATAACGTGCCGTATATCGTTGCTACCATCACCAGTAACTCCGCAGGCGGTCAGCCGGTATCTCTGGCAAATATGAAAGCGATGTACAGCATTGCGAAGAAATATGACATTCCTGTAGTGATGGACTCCGCGCGCTTTGCTGAAAACGCCTATTTCATCAAGCAACGTGAAGCTGAATACAAAAACTGGACTATCGAGCAGATTACCCGCGAAACCTACAAATATGCCGATATGCTGGCAATGTCCGCCAAGAAAGATGCGATGGTGCCGATGGGCGGCCTGCTGTGCGTGAAAGACGACAGCTTCTTCGATGTCTATACCGAGTGCAGAACCCTTTGCGTGGTGCAGGAAGGCTTCCCGACTTATGGTGGGCTGGAAGGCGGCGCGATGGAGCGTCTGGCGGTAGGTCTGTATGACGGCATGAATCTGGACTGGCTGGCTTATCGTATCGCGCAGGTGCAGTATCTGGTCGATGGTCTGGAAGAGATTGGCGTTGTCTGCCAGCAAGCGGGCGGTCACGCGGCATTCGTTGATGCCGGTAAACTGTTGCCGCATATTCCGGCAGATCAGTTCCCGGCACAGGCGCTGGCGTGCGAGCTGTATAAAGTCGCCGGTATCCGTGCGGTAGAAATTGGGTCTTTCCTGTTAGGCCGCGATCCGAAAACCGGTAAACAACTGCCGTGCCCGGCAGAATTGCTGCGTTTAACCATTCCACGCGCAACCTATACTCAAACACATATGGACTTTATTATTGAAGCCTTCAAACATGTGAAAGAAAATGCAGCCAATATTAAAGGATTGACCTTTACCTACGAACCGAAAGTATTGCGTCACTTCACCGCAAAACTGAAAGAAGTTTAATTAATACACTCAGAGTGGCTATAAGGATGTTAGCCACTCCATTCCCTACATCCTCAATAACAAAAATAGCCTTCCTCTAAAGGTGGCATCATGACTGAACAAGCAGAAAAAAAACACTCTGCATTTTGGGGTGTTATGGTTATAGCAGGTACAGTAATCGGTGGAGGTATGTTTGCTTTACCTGTTGATCTTGCCGGCGCCTGGTTTTTCTGGGGTGCCTTTATCCTTATCATTGCCTGGTTTTCAATGCTACATTCTGGGTTACTATTATTAGAAGCAAATTTAAATTATCCCGTCGGCTCCAGTTTTAATACCATCACTAAAGATTTAATCGGTAACACCTGGAACATTATCAGCGGCATTACCGTTGCCTTCGTTCTCTATATTCTCACTTACGCCTATATCTCTGCTAACGGCGCGATCATTAGCGAAACGATATCAATGAATTTGGGCTACCATGCCAATCCCCGCATTGTCGGGATCTGCACGGCCATTTTCGTCGCCAGCGTATTATGGATAAGTTCGTTAGCCGCCAGCCGTATTACCTCATTGTTCCTCGGTCTGAAGATTATCTCCTTTGTCATTGTGTTTGGCTCTTTCTTCTTCCAGGTCGATTATTCCGTTCTACGTGATGCCACCAGCACGACTGCGGGGACGTCTTACTTCCCGTACATTTTTATGGCTCTGCCAGTGTGCCTTGCGTCATTTGGTTTCCACGGCAATATTCCCAGCCTGATTATTTGCTATGGCAAACGCAAAGATAAGCTAATCAAAAGCGTGGTTTTCGGTTCGCTGCTGGCACTGGTGATTTATCTCTTCTGGCTGTATTGCACGATGGGGAATATTCCGCGTGAAAGTTTTAAAGCGATTATCTCCTCCGGCGGCAACGTCGATTCACTGGTGAAATCGTTCCTCGGCACCAAACAACATGGCATTATCGAGTTTTGCCTGCTGGTGTTCTCTAACTTGGCTGTCGCCAGTTCGTTCTTTGGCGTCACGCTGGGATTGTTCGATTATCTGGCGGATCTGTTTAAGATTGATAACTCCCACGCCGGTCGTTTCAAAACCGTGCTGTTAACCTTCCTGCCACCAGCGTTGTTGTATCTGGTCTTCCCGAACGGCTTTATTTACGGGATCGGCGGTGCCGGGCTGTGCGCCACCATCTGGGCGGTCATTATCCCTGCGGTACTGGCAATCAAAGCCCGCAAGAAGTTTCCCAACCAGATGTTCACGGTTTGGGGCGGCAATCTCATTCCAGCGATTGTTATCCTCTTTGGCATAGCCGTGATTTTGTGCTGGTTCGGTAACGTCTTTAACGTGTTACCTAAATTTGGCTAAGCTCTTCAAGAAGTCAGCGAACATTCGCTGGCTTCTTGCCTGCCAGGAAATCACTCATGTCCAAATGGCAACTCGCCTGATTTTCCTTCACCACGTATGCTTTGCGTCACCTTTCCGTCAGGACGCTTTAGCTCATGTCCCGTTTCTTAATTTGTAGTTTTGCCCTGGTTTTACTTTATCCCGCAGGGATTGATATGTACCTCGTTGGTTTACCGCGCATCGCCGCCGACCTCAATGCCAGCGAAGCGCAGTTGCATATTGCGTTCTCCGTTTATCTGGCGGGGATGGCGGCAGCGATGTTATTTGCCGGTAAAGTGGCCGATCGTTCAGGGAGAAAACCGGTCGCCATACCCGGCGCGGCGCTATTTATTATCGCCTCGGTGTTCTGTTCACTGGCTGAAACCAGCACGTTATTTCTTGCCGGGCGATTTCTGCAGGGGCTGGGCGCGGGCTGTTGTTACGTGGTGGCGTTCGCCATTTTGCGCGACACGCTGGATGATCGACGTCGGGCAAAAGTGCTGTCGTTACTCAACGGCATTACCTGCATCATTCCGGTGTTAGCGCCAGTGCTCGGACATCTGATTATGCTTAAATTCCCGTGGCAGAGTCTGTTCTGGGCGATGGCAATGATGGGCATCGCGGTACTGATATTGTCTTTGTTTATCTTAAAAGAAACGTGCCCTGCCGCCCCCGCAGCTTCTGACAAACCACGAGAAAATAGCGAGTCGCTGCTTAATCGGTTTTTCCTCAGCCGTGTTGTTATCACCACCCTCAGCGTTTCGGTGATCCTCACCTTCGTCAACACGTCGCCTGTATTGATGATGGAAATCATGGGTTTTGAGCGCGGAGAATACGCCACCATTATGGCGCTGACCGCAGGCGTCAGCATGACCGTATCGTTCTCCACGCCGTTTGCATTGGGAATTTTTAAGCCGCGAACGCTGATGATCACGTCACAAGTATTATTCCTGGCAGCCGGTATCACCCTTGCATTTTCGCCTTCCCATGCGGTTTCTCTGTTTGGCATCACGCTGATTTGCGCCGGTTTTTCGGTGGGCTTCGGCGTGGCAATGAGTCAGGCATTAGGCCCGTTTTCGTTGCGCGCAGGCGTGGCCAGCTCGACCTTAGGCATCGCGCAGGTTTGCGGTTCATCACTGTGGATTTGGCTGGCGGCGGTGGTCGGTGTCGGTACATGGAATATGCTGATCGGGATTCTGATTGCCTGTAGCATAGTGAGCCTGTTGCTGATTATGTTCGTCACTCCTGGACGCCCCGTTACCGCTCATGAAGAAATCCATCACCACTCTTGACCTTAATTTGCTGCTCTGCCTGCAACTACTGATGCAGGAGCGCAGCGTAACCAAAGCGGCGAAGCGGATGAACGTAACGCCTTCGGCGGTGAGCAAGTCATTGGCAAAACTTCGGGCATGGTTTGATGATCCGCTCTTTGTGAATTCACCGCTGGGTCTGACGCCTACACCGCTGATGGTCAGCATGGAACAAAATCTGGCGGAATGGATGCAAATGAGCAACCTGCTGCTGGATAAACCGCATCACGAAACGCCGCGCGGCCTGAAGTTTGAGCTGGCGGCGGAGTCGCCGCTGATGATGATCATGTTTAACGCGCTATCAAAACAGATCTACCAGCGTTACCCACAGGCGACTATTAAATTACGCAACTGGGATTACGATTCGCTGGATGCGATTACCCGTGGCGAAGTGGATATCGGCTTTTCCGGTCGTGAAAGCCATCCCCGTTCGCGGGAGCTACTAAGTTCACTGCCGTTATCCATTGATTATGAAGTGCTGTTTAGTGATGTACCCTGCGTCTGGCTACGCAAAGATCATCCGGCACTACGTGAAGCGTGGGATCTGGATACCTTTTTACGTTATCCGCATATCAGCATTTGCTGGGAACAGAGCGACACCTGGGCGCTGGACAATGTGTTACAGGAGCTAGGCCGAGAACGTACGATTGCCATGAGTCTGCCAGAATTTGAGCAGGCGCTATTTATGGCGGCGCAGCCCGACAATATGCTACTGGCAACCGCGCCGCGCTACTGTCAGTACTACAATCAGCTCCACCAACTGCCGTTGGTTGCTCTTCCTCTCCCCTTTGACGAAAGCCAGCAAAAAAAGCTGGAAGTACCGTTTACTCTGCTGTGGCACAAACGGAATAGCCATAACCCAAAGATCGTCTGGTTACGGGAAACCATAAAAAATATTTACGCCTTGATAGCATAATAAAATCGTATAAAACGCGACCATATTTCACGATGGAATGTAAAAAACATGTAATAAACTTATCCAAATCGAACTTTTCGCCTCTTTAGTCTGTCCATAGTTCCAGCAAATGATTACTCTTGTATTCATAATGGACCATTAAGCATGGAGCGAAAAATGGCGACTCACTTTGCCCGAGGGATTTTAACGGAAGGACATCTGATATCTGTTCGTCTCCCCTCCCGGTGTCATCAAGAAGCCCGAAATCTACCCCCTCATCGTCAAAGTCGTTTTCTGGCGTCCAGAGGTTTACTCGCAGAACTGATGTCTATGCTGTATGGCATAAGCGAATTACCAGAGATCGTCACCCAGGCTAAAGGAAAGCCGGTTTTCCTAGATAAAAATTTGCCATCATTTTCAATATCCTATGCCGGAAATATGGTCGGCGTGGCGTTAACAACCGAAGGTGAGTGTGGTCTCGATATGGAGCTACAGCGCGCGACACGCGGGTTTCATAGTCCCCACGCACCCGATAACCCTATTTTTTCCAGCAATGAATCGTTATGGATCAGTAAGCAGAACGATCCTAACGAAGCGCGGGCGCAACTGATCACTTTGCGCCGAAGCGTGCTAAAACTTACCGGCGATGTACTGAATGACGACCCGCGCGATCTGCAATTGCTGCCCATTGCCGGACGCCTGAAATGTGCCCATGTAAATCATGTAGAAGCGTTATGCGACGCAGAGGACGTGCTGGTGTGGTCCGTGGCGGTCACTCCAGCGATTGAGAAGCTCAGTGTCTGGGAGTTAGATGGTAAGCAAGGCTGGAAAAGTCTGCCGGATATTCACAGTCGCGCCAACAACCCCACCAGCCGGATGATGCGTTTTGCCCAGCTCTCTACCGTGAAGTCTTTTTCGCCAAATTGATAGACAACCACAGGAGTCATCATGTCTGAAAAATTGAAGGTGGTTACGTTACTGGGGAGCCTGCGCAAAGGCTCATTTAATGGCATGGTTGCACGTACACTGCCGAAAATTTCCCCTGCGGGTATGGAAGTCAATGCGTTACCTTCCATTGCCGACATTCCCCTGTATGACGCTGACGTACAGCAGGAAGAAGGTTTTCCAGCGACAGTTGAAGCTCTGGCGGAACAGATCCGTCAGGCTGACGGCGTAGTGATCGTCACGCCGGAATATAACTACTCCGTGCCGGGCGGACTGAAAAATGCCATCGACTGGCTATCTCGCCTGCCGGATCAACCGCTGGCCGGTAAACCGGTGTTGATTCAGACCAGCTCAATGGGCGTGATTGGCGGCGCGCGCTGTCAGTATCACCTGCGCCAGATTCTGGTTTTTCTCGACGCGATGGTAATGAACAAACCAGAGTTTATGGGCGGTGTGATTCAGAACAAAGTCGATCCGCAAACCGGAGAAGTGATTGATCAAGGAACACTGGATCACCTGACCGGGCAATTGACCGCATTTGGCGAGTTTATTCAGCGGGTGAAACTCTAAATAAAAAAACCCGCCAGCGGTAACTCATGGCGGGTTTTTTTAACGAGTTATCGATTTTAGTGGGCGTCGATAAACACAATCTTCAGGATAAACAGCAGCGCAACGATGATTACGCACGGACTTAGATCACGCAGACGTCCGGTGCCGATTTTCATTACGCAGTAGGAAATGAAGCCCAGCGCGATACCTTCGGTAATAGAAAAGCTGAACGGCATCATCACGGCGGTAATAAACGCCGGAACAGATTCAGTAAGATCCTGCCATTTCACGCGAGCAAGACTTGAAGTCATTAGTACGCCCACGTAGATCAGCGCGCCAGCAGCGGCATAGCCAGGCACCATTCCCGCCAACGGTGACAGGAAGATAACCAGCAGGAATAGCAGGCCGACAACCACTGCCGTCAGACCGGTACGACCGCCAACGGAAACGCCGGAAGAAGACTCAATGTACGCCGTGACGGAAGATGTACCGATAAATGAACCGGTAACAGAAGAGATACTGTCGACATACAGCGCCTGCTTCATGCGCGGAAATTTACCTTTCTCATCCGCCAGACCCGCTTTATCGGTCACGCCAATCAACGTACCGGAAGAGTCAAACAGGTTGACCAGCATGAAAGAGAAAATCACCCCTGCCAGTCCGAGGTTAAACGACCCGGCCAAATCCACATGACCCACTACCGTCATCACGCTCGGCGGTGCGGAGACAATGCCGTTGTAGTGCACATCACCCAGCATCCAGCCCAGCAGCGTCGTCACCACGATGGAAACCAGTACCGCCGCGTGAATGTTGCGCGAGGCCAGAATAGCAATGATGAAGAAGCCGAGGATACCTAGCAGCACGCTGTGAGAAGTCAGGTTACCGATGCTAACCAACGTTTCCGGGTTAGCGACAATAACACCTGCGTTTTTCAGCCCCATCATACCAATGAACAGGCCGATACCGCTGGTGATCCCCACACGCAGACTCACCGGAATGTTGGCAATCATCCAGTAGCGAACGCGGAAAATCGTCAGTAACAGCAGACCAATCGCGCCCCAGAAGATTGCGCCCATCCCGACCTGCCATGGCAAGCCCATCGCCTGCACAACGACAAAAGCGAAGAACGCATTCAGACCCATAGCGGGAGCCAGCGCGACTGGCAGGTTAGCAAACAGCCCCATCAGAATACTGCCGAACGCAGCAATCAGACAGGTGGTGACGAAGACGGCGCTGGTATCCATGCCAGCGACGCCGAGAATTTGCGGGTTAACAAAAACGATGTAAACCATCGTCAGGAAGGTGGTAAAACCAGCGATCACTTCGGTCCGTGCCGTCGTGCCATGTTCGCGCAGTTTAAACACGCGTTCCAGCATCCCCTGGCCAGAAGCCTGGGTTGTGTGTTGTTGACTCATTATCTATTTCCGAACAAGGAGGGAAAATCCGTCGCTATCGTATACCAAAATGAGACAATATGGACGGCTGAAGATAACTTTTTTTCATTGTATTTGCTTATACGGCAACGATTGCGTCACGCCAATCTGCATGACGAAAACGTTAAACTAACGATAAAGGAAAGACATGTCCCAGATAGAAGCGGTATTTTTCGACTGTGACGGTACGCTGGTCGATAGCGAGGTCATTTGCTCTCGCGCCTATGTCACAATGTTCAGGGAATTTGGCATTCACGTTGACCTGGAAGAAATTTTTACCCGTTTTAAAGGCGTAAAACTCTACGAAATCATCGACATCATTAGCAAAGAACAGGGCGTAGAAATAGTTCGTGCCGATGCCGAGCACGTTTACCGTGCGGAAGTGGCGCGTCTGTTTGATAGCGAACTGGAGGTGATTGCTGGTGCTAACGAATTGCTGGCGAGCGTTAACGTGCCGATGTGCGTCGTCTCTAACGGCCCGGTCAGCAAAATGCAACATTCGCTTGGCAAGCTCAATATGCTGCACTATTTCCCGGAAAAACTGTTCAGCGGTTACGACATCCAACGCTGGAAGCCCGATCCGGCGTTAATGTTCCATGCGGCAAAAGCGATGAATGTGAACGTTGAAAACTGCATTCTGGTCGATGACTCCAGCGCCGGTGCGCAGTCAGGAATCGATGCCGGTATGGAAGTGTTTTACTTCTGCGCTGACCCGCACAATAAGCCGATCGTTCATCCGAAAGTCACTACCTTTACCCATCTTTCGCAGTTACCGGAACTGTGGAAGGCGCGTGGTTGGGATATCACTCAGTAAATAAAGAGACCGGTGATATATCTCACCGGTCAGATTACGTACTCGCAGATTGCCGGATGCGGTATACGCTTAGCGTGACGCTTTCGGATCTTTCTCTGCCAGCAGTTTATCCAGTTCATCGCCGCCGACGTGACGGAAATCCTGCCCTTTCACGTAGTAGAAGATGTATTCACAGATATTCTGGCAACGGTCGCCGATACGCTCGATGGAGCGCGCGCAGAACAGCGCGGTAAGTACGCTCGGAATGGTACGCGAATCTTCCATCATGTAGGTCATCAGTTGACGAACAATACCTTCGTACTCCTGATCGACTTTTTTATCTTCACGATAAATACGTACCGCTTCGTCAATGTCCATCCGCGCGAACGCGTCCAGCACGTCGTGCAGCATCTGGATTGTGTGACGCCCCAGAGACTCCAGACTTACCAGCAACGGCTGATGCTGCTGGGAGAATTTCTCCAGCGCGGTGCGGCAGATTTTATCCGCCACGTCACCAATACGCTCCAGCTCGGCAATGGTTTTACTAATTACCATCACCAGACGCAGGTCGCTCGCCGTCGGCTGGCGTTTAGCTATAATACGCACGCAGGCTTCATCGATCGCGACTTCCATCATGTTGACGTTTTTGTCGCCTTCGATCACGCGCTTCGCCAGATCGCTGTCCTGGTTGTGCATGGCGGTGATGGCATCAGTAAGCTGTTGCTCCACCATGCCGCCCATGGTCATCACCTGCGTGCGGATGCTTTCCAGTTCGGCATTGAACTGGCCAGAAATATGTTTATTAAGATTGAGACTGTCCATAACGCACTCCTGAATCAACCGTAACGACCGGTGATGTAGTCTTCTGTTTGTTTCTTCGCTGGCTTGGTGAACAGATCGTCCGTGTTGCTGAACTCAATCAATTCGCCCATATACATAAATGCCGTGTGGTCGGAACAACGCGCAGCCTGCTGCATGTTGTGGGTGACGATCACCACGGTGTAATCCTGCTTCAGTTCGGTGATCAGCTCTTCAATACGCCCGGTGGAGATAGGGTCGAGTGCCGAACACGGTTCGTCGAGCAGCAGCACTTCCGGGCGAATGGCGATACCACGTGCAATGCACAGACGCTGTTGCTGACCACCAGAGAGAGAGTAACCGCTCTGGTGCAATTTATCTTTGGTTTCGTTCCACAATGCCGCCTTGGTCAGTGCCCACTGTACGCGCTCGTCCATGTCGGCACGAGAGAGCTTCTCAAACAGACGGACACCAAAAGCGATGTTGTCGTAGATGGACATCGGGAACGGCGTCGGTTTCTGGAACACCATGCCCACTTTCGCACGAAGTAGGGCGATATCCTGAGTGTTAGTCAGGATGTTGTCGCCATCGAGCAGAATTTCACCTTCCGCACGCTGATCCGGGTACAGTTCAAACATTTTATTGAAGGTACGCAGCAGCGTCGATTTACCGCAGCCGGACGGCCCGATAAACGCCGTAACCTGGTTTTTAGCGATATCCAGGTTGATGTTTTTCAGGGCATGGAATTTGCCGTAGTAGAAGTTCAAATTACGAACCTGAATTTTACTCGGGGCAGTTTCAACCATACTCATTGCAATCTTTTCCTCATCGTGCCTGATGCACTTCGCTAATCAGGCTTACCGTAGGCCGGATAAGGCGCTCACGCCGCATCCGGCAAAGTGTTAACCGTGTTTATTCTTCGCAAAAACAACGCGCGCCAGAATGTTCAGCAGCAGGACGCACAGGGTGATGATCAATACCCCGGCCCAGGCCAGTTGCTGCCATTCCGCAAATGGGCTCATCGCAAACTTAAAGATCGTCACCGGCAGGTTGGCAATCGGCTGCATCATGTCGGTGCTCCAGAACTGGTTGGAGAGCGCGGTAAACAGCAGCGGCGCAGTTTCACCAGCAATACGGGCAATCGCCAACAGGATACCGGTCATGATCCCGGATACCGACGCTTTCAGCGTAATCGCGGAGATCATCTTCCACTTCGGCGTACCCAGCGCATAAGCCGCTTCACGCAGGCTGTCCGGCACCAGTTTCAGCATGTTCTCGGTGGTACGGATAACAATCGGCACCTGCAACAGCGCCAGGGCAATTACGCCCGCCCAGCCGGAGAAGTGCTCCATCTGCGCCACCACGATGGTGTAGACAAACAGACCAACCACAATCGACGGCGCAGAGAGCAAAATGTCGTTAATGAAGCGAATCACTTCTGCCAGCCAGGATTTACGGCCATATTCCGCCAGATAAATCCCCGCCATGATGCCCAGCGGCGTACCGAATACCGTGGCCCACAAAATTAACAGACCGCTACCCGCCAGGGCGTTCGCCAGACCACCGCCTTCGGTATTTGGCGGCGGCGTCATTTCGGTGAACAGCGCCAGCGACATACCGTCGATACCGCGAGTGATGGTGGACATTAAAATCCAGATCAGCCAGAACAGGCCGAAGGCCATCGTCGCCATTGAGAGCGTCAGCGCAATACGGTTTTTGAGGCGGCGACGCGCCTGCATTTTGCGGCGGGATTCCGCCAGCGCCGCAGTGGTTTGCATTTCAACCATAGCCATTAGCGTGCCCCCTCATTCTTAGCCAAGCGCATAATCATAAACTTCGATGCGGCCAGTACGATGAAGGTAATTACAAACAGGATCAGGCCGAGTTCCATCAGTGCGGCAACGTGCAGGCCAGATTCAGCTTCCGCAAATTCGTTGGCCAGCGCGGACGTAATACTGTTACCTGGCATGTACAGCGAGGCGCTGTCGAGCTGGTAGGTGTTACCGATAATAAAGGTCACCGCCATGGTTTCACCGAGCGCACGCCCCAGCCCCAGCATGATGCCGCCGATAACCCCATTTTTGGTGAACGGAAGAACGATACGCCAGATAACTTCCCAGGTGGTGCAGCCAATACCGTAGGCCGACTCTTTCATCATCACCGGAGTTTGCTCGAACACATCGCGCATTACCGCCGCAATGTACGGAATAATCATGATGGCGAGGATCACGCCTGCCGCGAGGATACCGATACCAAATGCCGGGCCAGAGAACAGCGCGCCAACAATCGGGATATTCGACATGATATTGCCGACCGGCTCCTGGAAGTAAACGGCGAACAGCGGCGCAAAGATAAACAGGCCCCACATGCCGTAAACGATACTTGGAATGGCTGCCAGCAGCTCAATGGCGATCCCCAGCGGGCGTTTCAGCCAGCCTGGCGCAAGCTCGGTCAGGAACAGGGCGATACCGAAACTCACCGGAACGGCGATCAGCAGCGCGATAAACGAGGTCACCAGCGTACCGTAGATCGGCACCAGCGCCCCGTAAATATCGTTCGGTGCATCCCACTCTTTGGTCCACAGGAAAGCCAGACCAAATTTTTGAATGCTCGGCCAGGAGGAGATGATCAGAGAGACAATAATGCCACCCAACATCAATAGCACAATCAGCGCCGCCAGTTTTACCAGCACGCTGAAAATTATGTCGCCCTTTTTACCCGGTGGGTTAAAAGCAGGCTTGGTTGCAGCCATAAGTTACTCTTCAGTTAAACGCGTTTACAAAGTCATTTTGTAATGCCGGATACGACGTAAAGACCTTATCCGGCATGGTGTTTTATTAGTACAGCGGCTTACCGCTACTGTCTTTAATATTGGTCTTCCACGCAGCGCGAACCTGTTCTACAACGCTCTCCGGCAGGCTGGCGTAATCCAGGTCATTAGCCTGTTTAGCCCCGGTTTTGTATGCCCAGTCGAAGAACTTCAGCACTTCTACACCCTGCTCAGGTTTCTTCTGATCTTTGTGAATCAGTATGAACGTGGTAGAGGTGATCGGCCATGCATCTTCGCCTTTCTGGTTGGTCAGATCCTGAGCGAAGGTTTTGCTCCAGTCTGCGCCTTTTGCTGCATTGGCAAAGTTTTCTTCGGTCGGACTAACCGGTTTACCATCAGCGGAGATCAGTTTGGTGTACGCCAGGTTATTCTGCTTAGCGTAAGCATATTCAACGTAACCAATGGCACCCGGCAGACGCTGAACGAACGCGGCGATACCGTCGTTACCTTTACCGCCCAGACCGATCGGCCATTTTACGGTAGAGCCAGTACCAACGTTGTTTTTCCACTCTTCGTTCACTTTCGCCAGGTAGCTGGTGAAGACGAAGGAAGTACCGGAGCCATCTGCGCGGCGCACTACGGCAATGTTCTGTGAAGGCAGTTTCAGACCCGGATTGAGTTTAGCGATGGCTTCGTCATCCCACTTTTTGATTTTGCCCAGGTAGATGTCACCGAGAGTTTTACCATCCAGCACCAGTTCACCAGATTTCAGACCCGGCAGGTTAACCGCCAGCACCACGCCGCCAATCACGGTCGGGAACTGGAAAAGACCTTCCTGAGCCAGTTTTTCGTCAGACAGCGGCGCGTCAGAAGCACCGAAATCAACGGTGTTAGCGATAATCTGTTTTACGCCACCGGAAGAACCGATACCCTGGTAGTTAACTTTATTACCGGTTTCTTTTTGGTAAGTGTCAGCCCATTTGGCATACACCGGCGCAGGGAAGGTTGCACCTGCACCTGTCAGGCTTGCTTCTGCAAACACAGAGAAAGCACTCATCGATAAGGTCGCGGCGACAACAGTTGCGACGGTGGTACGCATAACTTTCATAATGTCTCCTGGGAGGATTCATAAAGCATTGTTTGTTGGCTACGAGAAGCAAAATAGGACAAACAGGTGACAGTTATATGTAAGGTTTATGACAGTTTTATGACAAATCAGAATTATTATTTAAACATTTGATTTATTTGAATAAAAAAAGAAAAGCGATGTCATCGTTTTGTCATGTCGAATGAAAATATGCAGGCAAAAATACGTAAAATGACAACGGTGTGAGGAGCACCGCTGTCAGTTCGGTTAGCGAACAATCTCAATTGTTATGGTTGCAGTCGCGGTAAATGTTCCTGGCGCAGGGCGAGCTCCAGTGAGGCTTGCAGGTGCGGCAGAAAAAGTGACGTTGCCAGCTTTCTCGCCATAGACGGTTGTTTTGCCCATATCTGTCGACAATTCGCCTCCGTTTACTTTGATTTCCTTATTATTTTTATCGTAGATTTTTACCCCCACGTTGGGGTTTGACGTTACAACCATTGAGTTATCGGTACTGGATTCTGTAGCATAAAATGATGTGGTGATATCGTCTGTATTCAGTAATCCTAAGTTTTCACACTCAATAGTGACGGTTTTAGTAATTTTATGCGTTGTTACCGCATTCCCGGCAACAGATGAAAAATCTGCGGCGGGTATTTCTTTAAAATCAAAATAAATCGGCTGTAAATTATTAATCTCGCAGGTTTGTGCCGCAGTTATATCGCCACGAATGTAAACGTCTGCCAGCGGTTGAGAATAATCAACCGGAGTATCACGACTTATAGTTCCATACAACGTAGATATATGTGTTTCAGGAATAATTAACTTTCCTGCAAATGTTTTTTTAATGTAAAAATAAATTTGAGCTTTAGCACCACTGGAAATATTTAAAGGAGCTGCGCGACCACAATCATAATAAGAAGATGGTTTATTAGCTTTATATTCAAATGGCGCATTAACCATTCCTACACCGAGAATATCTATCGCAATCCCCACATCGAGATTGGGATTAAGATTATAATAATTCAAATTTGAATGAACACCAGAGAAACTTAACGCATTATTAATTATGGCAGTATAGTAAATATAGGAAAACCGACCTATAGATCCTGTATCACAATGACAGCGCCCCGGGTAAGAAGCCCCATTAGTCACTGTGGTATTGAATAACGTCCCAACCTTATTCTGGTTTGCTGTAATAAGGTAGCCTGAAAAATCAAGCGTACTATGAAAAGCACCATTGTCTGGGGTGCAGATACCTTTAGGAGCAGCTAAAGTTGTGCCACTAAAAGAGATAATAAGAACAGCTAGCCACCATCGTATAATATTCTTGTTCATAAAAATCCTTTTAATGACATGTCACGTCTTGCTCAATTAATCCACTTTCACTTGCAGGTAATGAGAGTGTGTAATCGAAGGTACATTTTGTGGTCGCATTTTCGCCCCAGGATAATGTTACTTGCCCCTTTTCAGGAAGTCCCGAGAGATAAAGCTCGCCATGCTCCCCCACAATCCCTGAGTTTGCAGAGGACGTACTTTGTACTGAAGCCATCGCACCAAATGGTGCTGGCTTACCGTTTACATTCATGACTCTGAATAAAACACGGTAACCCACATGCGTAACAAACTCTGCTTTAACCACCGCGCCACGCGTCGGAATCATCGTCACGACGGTATTATCAAGCTCGATATTTGCTTTCGAGAAATAGTTATCACTGATTGCCACTCGGTTTTCATCATACGGATTTAGTTGTGTCTTGACCGTGTAGCCACGCCAGTCCGTTGCGGCACCGCGCATATTATCAATTTCCAGCCCGGCTGCGCCTGGTGCTTTAACCAGAGCGATGGTTTCACCTAACTCCTGACTTAACGTTACCCCTTCGCTGTGCGCCAGAATACCGCCCTTAATGCCGTAATTGAGTCGCTGGGAATTTTGGCTGTAATTATAACTGCCGTTCAGTGAACCGTAGGTGCCGTCATAAGACAGCGACATATTACCGCCAACTTCATCATCGTGGCTGTTATAAGTCTGCATTAAATTCCAGGACAGATTATTTTTTTCCAGGGCTGTTCCGCTTATCCCTACTTGATGTGAACTACCGGAATTATCATTTTGTGAAACGGAATACGTGGCGTAGCTATTTCCCCACCAGCCAGATAAAGGCACAGATAAAGAGAGCATGTAGATCTGCTCACTGCTGTTATCACTGGCATAATTATTACTCGTCCCCTGACGAGCGGTATTGGAATAACTCCAGGATATATTCCACGAGAGACGCTTCCAGCTACTGCTGTAGCCAAATTGCATTAATCGTTCAACATCATCGGTATGCCAGTACTGCTGACGACTTAGTGTCAGGTATACGTTGCCGTAATCTCTTCCCAGCGACTGCGTTAGCGTTCCTTCCACACGACTGCGGCGGTTACCTGTTTGCCAGAAATCGTCAGGACTGTTGCTCCGTGACGCCCATTCGTTGAGGGTATAGTAGCCTTCGGTGGAATAACGATAGCCAACCAGACGTAAACTGGTGTCCGTATCATCAAAACGTTTCGAATACAGAAAGCGATAGGACTGTCCGGTTTCCGTATCAGCATGACTAAATTTTGCACGCGCATGAGTCACATCGAACGAGATAGCGCCCAAAGAACCAAGATCTTTACCCATCCCCAACGCTGCTGAACCATAATTCTCGGCAGCCTGTAAACCACCATATAACGTAAACCCGTGCGGCAGGCCATGAAGGATCTGCGCCTGGATGACATCTGGCGCAAATCCATCTTCATCACGTAATTCACCCACACTGATATCGACATCCGTTTGACCTTCACGCTTAAGGATTGCCAAAGTGGCGTAAGGTTGGGTGAATCGTTGTTCGCTACCATCTTCTTCCTTGATAGTTACGTCCAAATCTCCCCCCGAACTGGCAGTGTTCAGGTCGGTAATTTCAAAGGCACCTTGTGGAACGGCAGACTGGTAAATCACATAACCACTTTGACGAATGATGACCGTGGCGTTGGACTTGGCAATGCCACGTACCACAGGGGCAAACCCATTCTGGCTGGCAGGCAACATATCGTTATCGGTATAAAGACGTGCGCCACGGATTTGCGTACTGTCGAAAATATCGCTCGCCGTCCAGGTATCGCCGATCATAATCTGGCTTCGTAACGCGGCAATATTACGTTGTATCCAGGTGCTTATAGAGTTGTAATCCGCACGACCATCGGTTGTGTTTAAGGTACTGTAATTGCGTAATCGCCACGGCCCAATATTCAGTCCGTTGCGCAGGTTGAGATAACTGGTATTCGTCTCCTGAGAACCATAATCCGAACGCAGGGTATGTGAACCGGAAAAATCGTAGTTGATGGTGAGTGCATTAATTCCCTCATCCCAACGCGTAGGGCTTATGTAATCGTAGGCCATCGCGTCCATGTAGATTTGGGGAATGGAGATATTCAGTTGCAGTTTATCGCTGTCCAGTTGCCAGGATGAGCCTTCAATGCGTGGCTCAGGATCAATACAGACCGTTTCATCCACATCATTGAGCGATTTCAGTGCATCAACTTTTACGCCAAAGGAGGTCAGCGTTTTTTTAATAGCGACAAAGCAGGCGTGTAAATCAGCATCGGGATTATCCTGAACAAATGTCACATCCTGACGTTCAAACATTTTACCGTTGATAAAAATATCAACGCTATAAACGCCGGGAGGCATCATATTTGCCCGGTTAAACTGACGAATGTCGACCCCGGATTGATGGTCGATTTCCAGTAGCGCCGGATTAAATACGCTGACCTGGGCCATCAGACTATGTGAGAATATCAGACACGTCCCTGCCATCAGGCCAACCGCTATTCTGGTCGTAACCATAATACGCCTATCCTTATGCCATGCTTACAGCGCGTTTTTTAGCGGTTCGCTTATCGCGCCATAATCATTTATGAATCGCCAGGTCATTTGGTTACCCGCAGAATTGGCAGGCAACGGTAAAGAGAGCGTTTCGAAAGGACGGATCATGTTGAGAGGCACATCATGGCCATCAACAATGACATCCATCACACTGATATGAATCGGGTTTGGATTTTCAGCAATCAGATTTTTTCCTTCACGACGCCACTTAACCTTAGGTGCTGCATCTTCAGGAATAAGGCTAATAGTTGCTGGTCGCCAGAACAGCTTGATACGCGTTTTAACAGCAATTTCCAATGAGTTCGCTGCTTTATTGGTTGCTGCAGGCGGAATATTTTTGATATTCAGCCAGAAGACGGATTCACGGTCGTCGGGTAATGACATTCCCTTCATGTGAAGAATACGTAATACTTTTTCTTGTCCGGGTTCAAGTCGGGATACAGGAGGTATAACAGTAAAGGGCGCTTTACTTTTATCATCTTTATTAAACGGATCCACCCATGACTGGATGAGATAAGGGATCTTTTCTTCCTTGCTGAATACAGAAATAGATTTATCTGCATTATTACTTATGTAAACAACCCGCGTACCGCCAATGACAACGCCTGCATAGGTTAATGCTGGCTGGTCTAAAAAAAGGCTTAATATAATCGCGATAAATAATTTGTACCAAAGGGTTGTTTTAAAGAGCCTGATTAAACAACTTTTTCTGGACATAATAACTCCCTGGCCAAAGCCAACTGAATAAAAAGGCTCTGATAAATTATTTCTTATATTCGATAGTAAATTGTGAATCGGCGTTCGCTGTACCCGCCGTTACGACTGCATTTGTTGCAACATAGCGTGCAATAAATTTCATTTCCGCAGCGCCGTTACCATCGATAGTGGTATAAGCTGAGTCGTTATAAAGTTTGACCTGAGAGTTGTCAGCCTGGTTAAAGATACGGATACCAACACCAGTGGCCACAATCGCTGCCCCGGTGCCGGTATAATCACCCGGATCGGCAGCTGTAGTCGGAGTACCCACTTTCAGATCGCCATCGCCGCCAGGTGCTTCTGTACCATCAAAACGAACCGCAGCCTGCGTGTACGTTGCCGGACATTTCTCCAGTTTAATACTAAACTGCTGTGGCGATGCCATGCTGCCTACACCCGAAAATGCATTTTTACTGACTTTTCCAAGAGGAACGGTTTGATCCGCTGTATCGGAGGTAACTTCACAACTACTGTCAACAATTTCACCAACAAAGTGAACAACACCATCCTCTGCGAGCGCATGTCCGGCCAGCATTAAAGATGCCAGCGTGAATGCACCACCAATAATATTACGTTTCATAAAAACTCCATTGATATAATATATCCTTCAACCCGAACCATACACTTATATTAATAAGTGTATTTATGATTCGCACACATATTACATCAATGACACAGGTTTAGCTAAATTAATATTTATAAATCAATCTGAGAATATAAATTTATTATATAAATATTATTAAAATAATAGTAAATCAAGTTCGTAAGCGGACATTGGTAAAAATTCGGAATATATTTATTTAGTTATCTAAATGGAAAGTTTATTGAAAATAAATATGAAAAAGGGCCACCCACTGGCAGCCCTTGCTTACTTAACAGTTAGTATTACTCAACCGTAACCGATTTCGCCAGGTTACGCGGCTGGTCAACATCAGTGCCTTTGATCAGTGCGACATGGTACGCCAGCAGTTGCAGCGGAACGGTGTAGAAGATTGGTGCAATCACCTCTTCCACATGCGGCATCTCGATGATGTGCATGTTGTCGCTGCTCACAAAACCAGCGTCCTGATCGGCAAAAACGTACAACTGACCGCCACGCGCGCGAACTTCTTCAATGTTGGATTTCAGTTTTTCCAACAGTTCGTTGTTTGGCGCAACGACGATAACCGGCATATCTGCATCAATCAGCGCCAGCGGACCGTGTTTCAGTTCACCCGCAGCGTAGGCTTCAGCATGAATATAGGAGATCTCTTTCAGCTTCAATGCGCCTTCCAGCGCGATGGGGTACTGATCGCCACGGCCCAGGAACAGCGCGTGATGTTTGTCAGAGAAATCTTCTGCCAGGGCTTCAATGCGTTTGTCCTGAGACAGCATCTGCTCAATACGGCTCGGCAGCGCCTGCAGACCATGCACGATGTCATGTTCAATGGAAGCATCCAGACCTTTCAGGCGAGACAGTTTGGCCACCAGCATCAACAGCACAGTTAACTGAGTGGTAAATGCTTTGGTAGATGCCACGCCAATTTCAGTACCGGCATTGGTCATCAGCGCCAGATCGGATTCACGCACCAGAGAAGAGCCAGGAACGTTACAGATCGCCAGCGAACCAAGGTAACCCAGCTCTTTTGACAGACGCAGGCCAGCCAGAGTATCTGCCGTTTCACCAGACTGCGACAGAGTGATCATCAGACTGTTACGACGCACGGCTGATTTGCGATAGCGGAATTCAGAGGCGATTTCGACGTCGCACGGAATGCCTGCCAGCGATTCAAACCAGTAGCGGGAAACCATACCTGAGTTGTAAGAAGTGCCACAGGCGAGGATCTGAATATGCTCAACCTTCGACAGCAGTTCATCAGCATTCGGGCCCAGCTCGCTTAGATCAACCTGACCGTGGCTGATACGTCCGGCGAGAGTGTTTTTGATGGCGTTTGGCTGTTCGTAGATCTCTTTCTGCATGTAGTGGCGGTAAATACCTTTATCGCCTGCGTCATATTGCAGATTGGATTCGATATCCTGACGTTTTACTTCCGCGCCAGATTTATCGAAGATGTTTACCGAACGGCGAGTGATTTCCGCAATATCGCCCTCTTCAAGGAAGATAAAGCGACGAGTCACTGGCAACAGCGCCAGCTGGTCAGAAGCGATAAAGTTTTCGCCCATACCGAGGCCAATCACCAGCGGGCTACCGGAACGTGCCGCCAGCAAAGTATCCGGGTTGCGGGTGTCCATGATCACCGTACCGTACGCGCCACGCAGTTGCGGGATAGCACGCAGAACGGCCTCACGCAGGGTGCCGCCCTGTTTCAGTTCCCAGTTAACCAGGTGAGCAATAACTTCGGTGTCAGTTTCAGAAACAAAGGTATAGCCACGCGCTTTTAACGCTTCGCGCAGCGGCTCATGGTTTTCGATGATGCCGTTATGCACCACCACAATGTGTTCAGAAACATGCGGATGCGCATTCGCTTCAGAAGGTTCGCCGTGGGTTGCCCAGCGAGTGTGAGCAATACCGGTGCCGCCATGCAGAGGATGTTCTTCCGCTGCCTGAGCCAGCATCTGGACTTTACCGAGACGACGTAAGCGGGTCATATTTCCGTTTGCGTCGACAACAGCCAGACCGGCAGAGTCATAACCACGGTATTCCAGACGACGTAAACCTTCGAGAAGGATTTCAGCTACATCACGTTGCGCGATCGCGCCAACAATTCCACACATAGTTTTTAATTCCGATTGATATCGTTGTCGGTCAACCTGTATGCCCGATTTTTCGGGCGCCCCGAGCCTTGTAGAGAGTGGGGTTATTTTTATAGTTACTGCTTGTGGGCGGGAGATTATGTTATCTCCTCATCCCTGATGGCCGGATTACTCAGCCAGAATTACTTTTTCTTAACCGGACGACGCCAGCCTTCTTTTTGTGCCTGCGGCACACGGCTGATTGCCAGGGCATTTTCACCAACATTGCGCGTTACAGTAGTACCCGCAGCAATGGTCGCGCCTTTACCAACCGTTACCGGTGCAACAAGTTGGGTGTCAGAACCGACAAATACATCGTCGCCAATAATGGTTTTAAATTTATTCGCACCGTCGTAGTTGCAGGTAATGGTTCCCGCGCCGATGTTAACGTTATCGCCGATTTCCGCATCGCCCAGGTAAGTCAGATGACCGGCTTTCGAGCCTTTACCCAAACGCGCTTTTTTCATCTCAACGAAGTTACCGACGTGTGCGCCTTCCAGCAGCTCTGCACCGGGGCGCAGACGGGCAAACGGGCCAATGGTACAGGCCGCAGCCAGATTCGCGTCTTCCACCACGGTATATGGGCTGATTTCGCAATCATCACCAATCACGCTGTTTTTAATCACGCAACCAGTGCCAATTTTCACGCGATTGCCGAGAGTAACATTACCCTCGATGATAACGTTAGTATCAATTTCAACATCGCGCCCGTGAGTAAGTGTACCGCGCAGATCAAAACGCGCCGGATCGCGCAGCATAACTCCCGCCAGCAGCAGTTTTTCTGCCTGTTCGGACTGATAAACGCGCTCCAGACGGGAGAGTTGCAGACGATTATTTACACCTTCAACTTCGCTTAAACGCTGCGGATGTACAGCGACAATTTCACGCCCTTCCTGATACGCCAGCGCAATAATATCGGTAATGTAGTACTCGCCCTGTGCATTATTATTGGTCAGCTTCGCCAGCCAGCGTTTCATATCTGCACCGTTGGCGATCAGAATACCGGTGTTGATCTCCTGGATTTGACGCTGCTCGTCGGTAGCATCTTTATGCTCAACAATGCCGGTAACTTTGCCATTCTCACGGGTAATGCGGCCATAACCGGTCGGGTCATCCAGTTTCACTGTCAGCAGACCAATGCCACCCTGCGGTTTTGCATCACGCAGGCGCTGGAGTGTTTCGACCGAGATCAGCGGTACATCGCCGTAGAGCATTAAAATGTCTTCATCATCGGCAAAGAAAGGTGCGGCCTGCTGCATTGCATGACCAGTACCCAACTGCTCAGCCTGAAGCACCCAGTTCAGATTGTCATCTTTCAACGACTGTTTAAGCAGATCGCCGCCGTGACCGTAAACCAGGTGAACGTGCGCTGCGCCTAATTCATTCGCAGCATCAATGACATGCTGAACCATCGCTTTCCCGGCAAGGGTATGCAGCACTTTTGGAATATCGGAATACATGCGAGTGCCTTTGCCTGCTGCAAGGATCACTACGCTCATAGCATTATTCAACATACGCGTCCTGACTGTGATTTGAGAACGAATTTAAACCGCTTCACCTTGAAAAAACTACATTTTTTTCATCGTGAAATGGACAGAGGATAAATTGTGCAATAAAGGATTATCCCTACTGACGAAAACACCATTTTCGACCATTGGCGCGCCTTTTGTCTGCATAAAAGTAAGGTAGCACCTTCATTTAAGTGTCTACATGATGTTTTTGCTCTTATTTCGATCAATGAATAAACGAGAAAACCAGCAAAGAATTTCGCTGGTTTATATAAAAAGTGTTAATCGCGGAACATGAATGATCACAGCACAAATCCTGCTGTACTACTATCCAGATGAAAATATGCGCGGCGCACGCAATAAAAAAGCCAGCCTGTTTCCAGACTGGCTTTCGTGCTTTTCAAGCCGGTGTTACATCGCTTTTTTGGTCAACTCGATAACGCGCAGCTGCGCGATCGCTTTGGCCAGTTCCGCAGACGCCTGAGCGTAATCTACGTCGCCGTGAGAGCTGCTAATGTGCTCTTCAGCCTTACGTTTCGCTTCCATGGCTCGCGCTTCGTCGAGATCCTGGCCGCGAATTGCGGTGTCGGCCAGAACGGTCACGTTGCCAGGCTGCACTTCAAGAATGCCGCCAGACAGATAGATAAACTCTTCGTGACCGTGCTGTTTCACGATGCGAATCATACCAGGCTTAATGGCGGTGAGCAGCGGTGCGTGCCCTGGGTAGATCCCCAGTTCACCTTCGCTACCCGTTACCTGGATTTTCTCGACCAGACCAGAGAACATTTGTTGCTCTGCGCTGACGACGTCCAGGTGGTAAGTCATTGCCATATCACCCTCCGATTAAGGCGTTAAAGTTTTTTGGCTTTTTCCACTGCTTCTTCGATGGAACCGACCATGTAGAACGCCTGCTCCGGCAGGTGATCGTATTCGCCTTCCATGATGCCTTTAAAGCCACGGATGGTGTCTTTCAGGGAGACGTATTTACCCGGAGAACCGGTGAATACTTCTGCCACGAAGAACGGCTGGGACAGGAAACGCTGGATCTTACGAGCGCGCGCTACCACCAGTTTGTCTTCTTCAGACAGTTCATCCATACCCAGGATGGCGATGATGTCTTTCAGTTCCTGATAACGTTGCAGGATGGACTGAACGCCACGAGCGGTGTCGTAGTGTTCCTGACCAACCACCAGCGGGTCCAGCTGACGGCTGGTGGAGTCCAGCGGGTCAACTGCCGGGTAGATACCCAGAGACGCGATCTGACGGCTCAGTACCACGGTTGCGTCAAGGTGCGCAAAGGTGGTTGCCGGAGACGGGTCAGTCAAGTCATCCGCAGGTACGTATACCGCCTGTACAGAGGTGATAGAACCGGTTTTGGTGGAGGTGATACGTTCCTGCAGAACGCCCATCTCTTCCGCCAGAGTTGGCTGATAACCTACCGCTGAAGGCATACGACCCAGCAGTGCGGATACTTCCGTACCGGCCAGGGTGTAACGATAGATGTTGTCAACGAACAGCAGTACGTCACGACCTTCGTCACGGAATTTCTCAGCCATGGTCAGACCGGTCAGAGCAACGCGCAGACGGTTTCCCGGCGGCTCGTTCATCTGGCCATACACCAGGGATACTTTGTCGATAACGTTGGAGTCGGTCATTTCGTGGTAGAAGTCGTTACCCTCACGAGTACGTTCACCTACGCCCGCAAACACAGAGTAACCGGAGTGCTCGATCGCGATGTTACGAATCAGCTCCATCATGTTTACGGTTTTACCTACACCCGCACCACCGAACAGACCAACTTTACCGCCCTTAGCGAACGGACACATCAGGTCGATAACTTTGATACCGGTTTCCAGCAGTTCCTGAGAGTTTGACAGCTCTTCGTAGGAAGGTGCTGCGCGGTGAATCGCCCAACGCTCTTCTTCACCGATCTCGCCTTTCATGTCGACCGGTTCACCCAGTACGTTCATGATACGGCCCAGAGTCGCTTTACCTACCGGGACTTCGATCGGGTGTTCGAGGTCTTTTACATCCAGACCGCGACGCAGACCGTCGGAAGAACCCATTGCGATGGTACGCACGATACCGCCGCCGAGCTGCTGCTGAACTTCCAGCACCAGACGCTCATTACCATTTTGCACCTCAAGAGCATCGTACACGCGCGGTACGGCATCCTGAGGGAATTCGACGTCAACTACGGCGCCGATTACCTGGACAATCTTTCCAGTAGCCATCTTAAATCCTCTACGAAATAACCTGTTTAAACCGCGGCGGCCCCCGAGACGATCTCGGTGAGTTCCTGAGTAATGCTGGCCTGACGAGCTTTGTTGTATACCAACTGCAGCTCTTTAATCAGGCTGCCGCCATTGTCGGTCGCGGCTTTCATCGCCACCATACGGGCGGCCTGCTCGCTGGCCAGGTTTTCAACCACGCCCTGATAAACCTGAGATTCGACATAACGACGCAGCAGGGTATCCAGCAACGCCTTCGGATCGGGTTCGTACAGGTAATCCCAGGATTTATGTTTCAGATCATCATCATCTGATGCCGGTAACGGCAGCAGCTGGCTGATGGTCGGAACCTGAGACATGGTGTTAATAAATTTGTTGCTGACAATGTAAAGCTTGTCCAGACGGCCTTCGTCGTAGGCCTGCAACATCACTTTTACCGGACCGATCAGTTCGGACAGGGAAGGGTTATCCCCCATGCCGGTGACCTGGGCAACTACATTGCCGCCCACGGAGTTGAAGAACGACACGCCTTTCGAGCCGATCATTGCGAGGTCGCATTGAACGCCTTTGTCGGTCCAGGTCTTCATTTCCGCCAGCAGTTTTTTGAACAGGTTAATGTTCAAACCACCGCACAAACCACGGTCGGTCGACACCACCAGGTAGCCCACGCGTTTAACGTCGCGGTCTTCCAGGTAAGGGTGCTTATATTCCAGATTACCGTGTGCAAGGTGACCAATCACTTTGCGCATGGTTTCTGCATAAGGACGGCTGGCCGCCATGCGATCCTGCGATTTACGCATTTTGGAAGCGGCGACCATCTCCATCGCTTTAGTGATCTTTTGCGTGTTCTGGACGCTTGCGATCTTACTACGTATCTCTTTTGCGCCGGCCATGAGCTTCTCCTCAATGCCTTGCGGCCTGCCCTAAGGCAAGCCGCCAGACGTTACCAGGATTGGGTTGCTTTGAAGGAATCGAGGATGCCTTTCAGCTTGCCTTCGATTTCGTCGTTGTAGCCACCGGTCTGGTTGATCTCTTGCATCAACGGAGCGTGATCACGGTCGACGTAAGCCAGCAGAGCGGCTTCGAAGCTGCCGATTTTCGACAGTTCAACATCCGCCAGATAACCACGTTCTGCTGCGAACAGAACCAGAGACTGTTGCGCTACGGACATTGGCGCATACTGTTTCTGTTTCAGCAGTTCGGTCACTTTCTGACCGTGGTCAAGCTGCTTACGGGTTGCATCGTCAAGGTCGGATGCAAACTGAGAGAACGCTGCCAGTTCACGATACTGTGCCAGAGCGGTACGGATACCACCGGACAGTTTTTTCATGATCTTGGTCTGTGCTGCACCACCAACACGGGATACGGAAATACCCGGGTTAACCGCAGGACGAATACCGGCGTTGAACAGGTTGGTTTCCAGGAAGATCTGACCATCGGTAATGGAGATTACGTTGGTCGGAACGAACGCAGAAACGTCACCTGCCTGAGTTTCGATAATCGGCAGTGCGGTCAGAGAACCGGTTTTCCCTTTCACTTCACCTTTGGTGAAGGCTTCAACGTATTCGGCGTTAACACGCGCAGCACGCTCCAGCAGACGAGAGTGGAGGTAGAATACGTCGCCCGGGAATGCTTCACGTCCTGGCGGACGACGGAGCAGCAGGGAGATCTGACGGTAAGCAACAGCCTGTTTAGACAGGTCATCGTAAATGATCAGCGCATCTTCGCCACGGTCACGGAAGTATTCGCCCATTGCGCAACCGGCATACGGTGCCAGGTATTGCAGTGCTGCGGATTCAGACGCGGTTGCTACCACAACGATGGTGTTAGCCAGTGCGCCGTGCTCTTCCAGTTTACGTACCACGTTAGAAATGGTGGACGCTTTCTGACCGATAGCGACATAGATACATTTGATACCGGAATCGCGCTGGTTGATGATGGCATCGATAGCCAGTGCGGTTTTACCGGTCTGACGGTCACCGATGATCAATTCACGCTGACCACGACCGATTGGGATCATGGAGTCAACGGCTTTATAACCGGTCTGTACCGGCTGATCTACGGACTGACGTTCGATAACGCCCGGAGCGATTGCTTCTACAGCAGAGAAGCCGTCGTGATCCAGCGGACCTTTACCGTCGATTGGCGCACCCAGAGTGTTAACCACACGACCCAGCAGGCCACGGCCAACCGGAACTTCCAGGATACGACCAGTACACTTAACTTTCATGCCTTCGGCAAGGTCAGCGTACGGACCCATAACTACCGCACCTACAGAGTCGCGCTCGAGGTTCAGTGCGATAGCGTAACGGTTACCCGGCAGGGAGATCATTTCACCCTGCATACAATCGGCCAGGCCGTGGATGCGGATAACACCGTCACTTACAGAAACAATAGTACCTTCGTTGTGAGCTTCACTCACAACATTGAACTGAGCAATGCGCTGCTTGATCAGTTCGCTGATTTCGGTGGAATTCAGTTGCATGCTCCAGTCCCCTTAAGACTGCAAGACGTCTGCAAGGCGCTCAAGACGACCGCGTACGCTGCCATCAATGACCATATCACCCGCTCGGATGATAACGCCTGCCATTACAGACTTATCGATTTTGCAATTCAGCTTAACTTTGCGTGACAGACGTTTTTCCATCGCAGCAGAAATTTTCGCGAGCTGTTGTTCACTCAATGCAGCAGCGGAAATGACGTCTACCTCAGCGGTAGCCTCACTCACGGCACGCAGGTGAATAAACTGCTCCAGAACATCCGGGAGCGCGTTAAGACGACCATTTTCAGCCATTACCCGAATCAGGTTCTGACCATTTTCGTCCAGTTGCTCACCACAAACTGCGATAAACGACTCGGCGAGCGTTTCTGGCGCTAGCGCGCCAGAGAGAAGCTCTGCCATCTGTTCGTTTTTGGTTACCTCGGCGGCAAACGCCAGCATGTCCTGCCAGCGTTCTACACTTTGGTGTTCGACGGCAAAGTCAAAAGCTGCTTTGGCGTAGGGGCGAGCTACCGTAATAAATTCAGACATCAGCCCCTCCCTCCTTACAGTTCAGCGACAAGTTTATCCACGATGTCGCTGTTAGCAGCTTCATCCACGGAACGTTCGATGATCTTCTCGGCGCCAGCAACAGCCAGGATAGCAACTTGCTTACGCAGCTCTTCACGGGCACGTTTACGCTCGGCTTCAATTTCCGCCTGCGCCTGAGCCACGATTTTAGTACGTTCCTGTTCTGCCTCAGCTTTCGCTTCGTCCAGAATCTGCGAGCGGCGTTTGTTCGCCTGCTCGATGATTACCTGGGCTTCCGCTTTCGCTTTTTTCAGCTGGTCGGTCGCGCTGGCCTTTGCAAGGTCAAGGTCCTTATGTGCTCGTTCTGCGGAAGCAAGGCCGTCAGCAATTTCTTTTTGACGTTTTTCGATGGCTGCCATTAATGGCGGCCATACGTACTTCATGCAGAACAGAACGAACAGGACAAACGCGATGGCCTGGCCGAGGATTGTTGCGTTAAGATTCACAGCACAATGCCTCTATTTAGTTAACGTTCTGATATTGCTCTTTAAATAAAAGCAACGCTTACTACGCGACAGCGAACATCACGTACAGACCCAGACCTACAGCGATCATCGGGATAGCATCCACCAGACCCATAACGATAAAGAACTGAGTACGCAGCAGAGGAATCAGATCAGGTTGACGCGCTGCGCCTTCCAGGAATTTACCCCCGAGGATGCCGATACCGATCGCAGCACCGATTGCCGCCAGACCCATCATCACAGCGGCAGCCATGTACAGCAGATCCATATTCAGGTTTTCCATGACAGTCTCCAGTTTGTTTCAGTTAAAACGTAGTAGTGTTGGTAAATTAATGTTCTTCAGACGCCATCGACAGATAGACGATCGTCAGAACCATGAAGATGAAGGCTTGCAGCGTAATGATCAGGATGTGGAAAATGGCCCACGGCACATTCAGGATCCACTGTGACCACCACGGCAACAGACCAGCAATCAGAATGAAAATCAGCTCACCTGCGTACATGTTACCGAACAGTCGCAAACCGAGTGAAACTGGTTTGGACAGCAGGCTTACCCCTTCAAGGATTAAGTTGACAGGGATGAACGCCCAGTGATTGAACGGCTGCAGCGTCAACTCTTTCGTGAAGCCGCCGATGCCTTTCATTTTGATGCTGTAGAACAGAATCAGGATAAATACGCCCAGTGCCATCGACAGCGTCACGTTCACGTCAGCAGACGGAACCACACGCAGTGCCGGCAAACCGATCCAGTGTTCTGCGATATACGGCAGCAGATCGATAGGCAGTAAGTCCATCAGGTTCATCAGGAATACCCAAACGAAGATCGTCAGGGCCAGCGGTGCAATCAGCTTGCTTTTGCCATGGTACATGTCTTTCACGCTACCATTAACAAAGCCGATTACCAGCTCAATCGCGGTCTGAAACTTACCTGGTACGCCGCTGGTCGCCTTTTTGGCTACGCTACGGAACATAAGCAGGAACAACAGACCCAGCACCACCGAGAAGAACATGGAGTCAATATTGATTGTCCAGAAGGTGGCTGGGGGGTTTTGTGGATCCACCAGCGAGAATGTACGCAGGTCCAGCTGAAGGTTATTCAGGTGGTGTCCTATGTAATCCTGCGGCGTCATATTTTCTGAAGCCATGATGCCTTTTACCCTTTGTTGTTAATTACAGCCGGTGCCAGTATCTGAACCACCAGCACCAAAACCCACGTAACGATCAGCGGCAAGAATACCGCCTTTAAAACCGCCAACGCCACCACCAGTAACACCAACATCGCCAGAACTTTGAAAGCTTCGCCAAATGCGAATGTCCAGGCCACCCGGCCTTTCGCTGGTGTATGCGCCTGGTGACGCCAGGCAAATATCATAAACAAAACGTTAGGCAGAAAGACTGCCAGGCCCCCGCTTATTGCAGAGACGCCCCAGAAGGGGTCTTTGAGGCTGAACAGCAATCCACTTGCTATCACCGCCAGTAACTGAACGAGCAGAAGCTTCCGAGCAACGTTTCGACTCAAGAGCGACACAGACATCACGTTTTTCACTCCTGCTCCCTTCGAGGTATGCCGCGTGTCGTATAAAACTTTCTTTAAGGCTTAGAGTCAAGCATCAAAAAGCGGTCAAATTATACGGTGCGCCCCCGTGATTTCAAACAATAAGTAGCCAAAAGGTGAATAAATGTTTAAATATTTTTCCAGTGCATACAATTGCGACTTTTCTGCTAACCATGCCAGATCATGAAAAACTGTAAATAACGCGTAAACACTGGTGGTAAAGAGTGCTTCAGATCACAGATTGAGCATGTTCGCGCACAGCATATTTATTTACTTGGCAAATGATGCCATTGCAAGTTTCTGATATTTCAGTCTAAAAACAGATACTGTTTTCATAAATGGCATTTACATAACAAAAACCAGGCATTGACATTCTTAATAATATTTTAACAGCGAATTATGGTTCTTAGCGCCGATTTTTAGCAGACTGATATTTTCACCGATGACTTATTTCCTGCTTACCCAAAAAAGCCACGTTAGATCATTGATGCAAAATGGTAAACGTGGCGTTAAATGTAACCAGTTATATCAGTAGAAAACCTGGTTGTTGTTAACAGTCAAACCGATAAATTTTTTATGATTTTTTTGATAAAAATTAAATTTTATTTGCTTTAATCACAACCAAATGCCGTTCGCCATCCAGAGCCGGAACCTGAAGTTTAACCACTGATTCAACCTGATATTCTGCAGGCAATAGGGCTATTTCATCTTCCGGCATTTGTCCTTTCAGCGCATAGAAGCGGCCTTGCTCACCTGGAAGATGGTGGCACCAGCTCACCATATCGTTCAGAGAGGCAAAAGCACGGCTAATTACACCATCAAACGGTGGCTCTGACGGAAACTCTTCTACCCTACTCTGTACCGGCTCAATGTTCTCAAGTTTCAATTCATGTTGAACCTGACGCAGGAAACGCACGCGTTTACCGAGGCTATCCAGTAGTGTGAAGTGGGCGTCAGGGCGTACGATAGAGAGAGGAATGCCGGGCAGACCCGGGCCGGTGCCGACATCAATAAAACGTTCACCTTGCAGATAAGGTGCAACGACAATGCTGTCGAGAATATGGCGTACCAGCATCTCATTAGGATCGCGTACCGAAGTCAGGTTGTACGCTTTGTTCCATTTGTGCAGCATATTTACGTAGGCAATAAGCTGATTTTTCTGGTGATCGGTAAGCGAAATTCCTGCGTCTTTCAGCAGTGAAGAGAGTTTATTGAGCACGGTGATTACCTGTTCTTGATGCGTTGCCTGGTAAGCAGGTGCTTACCAGGCATTTTTAATTCGTTATGCGCTACGACGCAGCATACCCTGTTTTTTCAGCCATACCAGCAGAATGGAGATAGCCGCAGGCGTGACGCCAGAAATACGCGAAGCCTGACCGATAGAGGCCGGTTTGTGATCGTTGAGTTTGGCGATCACTTCGTTAGAAAGACCGGATACCTGGCGGTAATCCAGCGTCGCAGGCAGCAAGGTATTCTCGTTACGCAGCTGCTTTTCGATCTCATCCTGCTGACGCGCAATATAACCTTCGTATTTAACCTGAATCTCAACCTGTTCCGCCGCCTGTTCGTCTGTCAACGCAGGAGCAAACGGCGTCAGTGTAGTTAATTTGTCATAGGTCATTTCCGGACGACGCAGCAGATCTTCACCACTGGCTTCACGGGAAAGCGGTGCAGTCAGGTGAGCATTCACTTCGGCTGCAGCTTCCGCAGACGGCGTTACCCAGGTCGATTTCAGACGCTGACGCTCACGCTCGATGTTCTCAAGCTTCTCGTTAAAGCGCGCCCAACGTTCATCATCAACCAGCCCCAGCTCACGACCAATTTCAGTCAGACGCAGGTCTGCGTTATCTTCACGCAGCATCAGTCGATATTCTGCGCGCGAGGTAAACATACGGTACGGTTCTTTGGTTCCTAAAGTGCACAGATCATCGACCAGTACGCCAAGGTAAGCCTGGGATCGCGCAGGCGCCCAGCCTTCTTTGTCAGCAGACAGGCGAGCGGCGTTAAGACCGGCCAGCAAACCTTGCGCTGCAGCTTCTTCGTAACCGGTAGTGCCGTTAATCTGACCAGCAAAGAACAGCCCCTGAATAAACTTGCTTTCCAGCGTCGGTTTCAGGTCGCGCGGATCGAAAAAGTCATACTCAATGGCATAACCCGGACGCACGATTTTCGCGTTTTCCATCCCCTGCATGGAGCGGACGATTTGCATCTGCACATCGAACGGCAGGCTGGTGGATATGCCGTTCGGATAAATTTCGTTCGAGGTTAGCCCTTCCGGCTCAAGGAAGATCTGATGCTGATTTCTGTCAGCGAAGCGCATGACCTTGTCTTCGATCGACGGACAGTAGCGTGGGCCGACACCTTCGATCACTCCGGCATACATCGGACTACGATCGAGGTTACTGCGGATCACATCATGCGTTTTCTCGTTGGTATGGGTGATATAGCACGGCACCTGCTGTGGATGCTGCGCTGCGTTGCCCATAAACGAGAACACCGGCATTGGGTTATCGCCATGCTGTTGCGCCAGCACACTGAAATCGATGGTGCGCGCGTCAATACGCGGCGGCGTACCGGTTTTCAGACGACCAACGCGCAGTGGAAGTTCACGCAAACGGCGTGAGAGCGGAATGGAAGGCGGATCTCCAGCACGACCACCACTGTAATTATCCAGGCCGATATGAATCTTACCGTCAAGAAAAGTGCCGACAGTAAGCACGACTGCTTTAGCACGGAATTTCAGCCCCATTTGGGTGACAGCACCGACCACACGATCGTTTTCGACAATAAGATCCTCAACCGCCTGCTGGAAGATCATCAGGTTCGGTTGATTCTCAAGAGCAGTGCGTACTGCCTGACGGTAGAGCACACGATCCGCCTGTGCTCGGGTTGCACGAACCGCCGGCCCTTTGCTGGCGTTTAGTATCCTAAACTGAATACCCGCCTGGTCGATCGCTTTTGCCATCAGACCGCCGAGTGCATCCACTTCTTTTACCAGATGTCCCTTCCCAATACCGCCGATTGCCGGGTTGCAGCTCATCTGCCCCAGGGTGTCGATATTGTGTGTCAAAAGCAGAGTCTGTTGACCCATACGCGCCGCAGCCATCGCGGCCTCGGTGCCTGCATGACCCCCGCCAATGATGATGACGTCAAAAGGATCCGGATAAAACATGGTGATTGCCTCGCATAACGCGGTATGAAAATGGATTGAAGCCCGGGCCGTGGATTCTACTCAACTTTGACGGCTTGAGAAAGACCTGGGATCCTGGGTATTAAAAAGAAGATCTTTTTATTTAGAGATCTGTTCTATTGTGATCTCTTATTAGGATCGACCTTGTCTGTGGATAACGCAGATCTATCTTTTAGGATCAACAACCTGCTGAGGATCATTAGCTGTGAATGATCGGTGATCCTGCTCCGTATAAGCTGGGATCAGAATGAGGGGTTATGCACAACTCAAAAACTGAACAACAGTTGTTCTTTGGATAACTACCGGTTGATCCAAGCTTCCTGACAGAGTTATCCACAGTAGATCGCACGATCTGTATACTTATTTGAGTAAATTAATCCAGGATCCCAGCCATTCTTCTGCCGGATCTTCCGGAATGTCGTGATCAAGGATGTTGATCTTCAGTGTTTCGCCCATCTGTTTCGCACCGGAATTTTTGAGTTCTGCCTCGAGTTTATCGATCGCACCACAAAAAGTGTCGTATTCACGACTACCAATACCGATTGCGCCAAAGCGTACCGCAGAAAGATCGGTTTTTTGTTCCTGCAATGCTTCATAGAAAGGAGAAAGGTTGTCCGGGATGTCTCCGGCGCCGTGGGTAGAACTGATAACCAGCCAGATCCCAGAGGCAGATAAATCTTCTAACAACGGACCGTGCAGCGTTTCGGTGGTAAAACCCGCCTCTTCCAGCTTTTCAGCCAGGTGTTCTGCTACATATTCGGCACCGCCGAGGGTGCTGCCGCTGATAAGAGTGATATCTGCCATAAACCGCCACCTTTATTAAGAGTGGCGTATTGTACGCTGTGAACGCGCTGGGATCTACCTGTGGAAAAGTATGGGATTAAAAAAGCCGATCATGGCTTGATAGTACGCATGATCGGGTTCTGCAGGACGATCAGTGTTTCAGTGGACTGAATTTCATCAATTGTTTGGATCTTGTTGATAAGTACATGCTGGAGGGCATCGATCGAACGGCACATCACTTTGATAAAGATGCTGTAGTGCCCGGTGGTGTAGTAGGCTTCGGTGACTTCGTCGAGGCTTTCCAGTTTTGCCAGAGCGGAAGGATAGTCTTTGGCACTCTTCAATATAATGCCGATAAAGCAACCTACATCATAACCGAGCTGTTTCGGGCTAACGTCGATACGCGCACCGGTAATGATCCCCGCCTGCTTCATTTTCTCTACACGAACGTGAATCGTCCCCGGGCTGACGCCAAATTGTTTCGCCAGTTCAGCGTAAGCGGTGCGCGCATTGCCCATTAATGCTTCCAGGATGCCACGGTCCAGATTGTCGATTAGATAATTTTCCATAGGATTTTCTTATTCATATTGATGATTCATTCTATTTTAGCCTTATTTTTTAATGAATCAAAAGTGAGTAAGGCTTTTTATTGAATGATTATTGCATGTGTGCTGGTTTTTGTTGCTTAATCATAAGCAACAGGACGCAGGAGTATAAAAAATGAAAACCGCTTACATTGCCAAACAACGTCAAATTAGCTTCGTGAAATCTCACTTTTCTCGTCAACTGGAAGAACGCTTAGGACTGATTGAAGTCCAGGCGCCAATCCTTAGTCGTGTGGGGGATGGCACGCAGGATAACTTGTCGGGCTGTGAAAAAGCGGTGCAGGTAAAAGTGAAAGCTCTGCCTGATGCCCAGTTCGAAGTGGTTCATTCACTGGCGAAGTGGAAACGTCAGACGTTAGGGCAACACGACTTCAGCGTGGGCGAAGGGCTGTACACGCACATGAAAGCCCTTCGCCCCGATGAAGACCGTCTTTCCCCGCTGCACTCGGTTTATGTTGACCAGTGGGACTGGGAACGCGTAATGGGCGACGGCGAGCGTCAATTCTCGACTCTGAAAAGTACTGTAGAGGCGATCTGGGCGGGAATTAAAGCAACCGAAGCTGCTGTTAGTGAGGAGTTTGGCCTGACACCGTTCCTGCCGGATCAGATCCACTTCGTACACAGCCAGGAATTACTGTCTCGTTATCCGGATCTTGATGCCAAAGGGCGTGAACGGGCGATTGCGAAAGATCTTGGCGCGGTATTCCTCGTCGGGATTGGCGGCAAGCTGAGTGATGGTCATCGCCACGACGTGCGTGCACCGGATTATGATGACTGGAGCACTCCGTCAGAACTGGGCCATGCAGGTCTGAACGGCGATATTCTGGTGTGGAACCCGGTGCTGGAAGATGCGTTTGAACTTTCTTCTATGGGGATCCGCGTGGATGCCGATACGCTGAAGCACCAACTGGCGCTAACCGGTGACGAAGATCGCCTGCAACTGGAGTGGCATCAGGCGCTGCTGCGCGGTGAAATGCCGCAGACCATCGGCGGCGGTATCGGTCAGTCTCGTTTGACCATGCTACTGCTGCAACTGCCGCATATCGGCCAGGTTCAGTGTGGCGTTTGGCCTGCGGCAGTTCGTGAGAGCGTCCCTTCTCTGCTGTAATAATTTATCGCCGCCAGCGTCTGAGCAGGCGGCTACGCATCCCGGTATCAAAGCGCCAGATATGATCGAAAATGCGCATGATACCGGGTTTGCCGTGTGCCGACATCGCCACGGCATGAAAGCGATGCTGATGTACCCGCTGCAACTCTTTCACTTTACTCGTCACGTCGTCAGGCAACCGCTGGGCGATAAAATCAGAAATCACCACCGCATCGGCGTCAAACCATTCCCGACTTTGCAAGCGTTCCATAATGGCGCGAAAACAACTGGCAAGATCGGTGCCGCCACGAAACTTCTGGCTTAAAAAGCGAATCGCTTGTTCGATGCCTTGTGAGCCTGAAAGCTCATAACGGACGATCTCGGTGGAAAATAACATAATAAAGCAGCGCCGGTTTTCAGCGAGGGCAATGCGCATTAATGCCAGGCAGAACGCTTTCGCACACTGTTCATTAAAGCCGCCCATTGAGCCGGAAGTATCCACGCAGACAATAAACGGTCCGCGCGGCTGTTCGTCGTAATCTTTATGTACCACCGGGCGTTCGATAACTTTTTCACGCCACGATTCACCGTGCAGACGATAGGTGAGTAACTGCTTTTCCACCAGCCGACGGTAAAACTCATACTCCAGTTCAGTTATCCCAAGCGTCGCCAGTTCCGGCGGTAGAAGGCGTAAAATATCATCGCTTTGTTGCAGACCATCAACCTGCTCAGGAACGGTCGCCGGTTCGCGCACCATGGTGCGGAAGGTTTCCATCTGCGCATCGTTGCGGGGTATTGATTTGGCTTCCCGCGAACGCCCCAGCTGTTCCGCCAGGCGCTTCAGTTCCGGCTGTTCGTTAAGAAATTCACCGTATTTTACAATTAACTGATAGTCGCCGCGTTTAAGCTGACCAGAGCTCATATCCCACAGACGACCGGCTGCGGTGTTGTTTTCTGCCAGAATCGGTTCAAGCTGCCCACTTAGCGTCATGCGTTCCTGAACTTCACTCAACAGTTGTTCGCGTTCTTCTTCTAATAACTGTTGATTTAACGTCGTCGCTTGCACGATCAGACTTAAGCGCCAACGCTGGAGAAAAAGCGTGTGTAATGCCGGAGTGATCGTGCCGTTGGCATCAACCAACTGCTGGGCTTGTTCGGCCCACGGGGAATTCAGTCGATGCAGTAAGTCCAGTATCTGCGGTAGCTGCACAATAAATTGCGGCGTGGAAAGAAGCTGGCTTTGCTGATAGCACATGACCTCTTCCGTGAGTTCCTGCGGAACTCTGGCATCTTTCAGCCGACTGCGCAGCACCTCACGCCAGCGGGGAATATCATCAGTGATTGCCGCCTTCAGTCGTGGGAATTTTTCAAAGAAGACCGCCAACTGCGGCGAGGCCAACAGAGCGATGATCATCTCTTCGATCAATCCCTCTTCGCTGACGGCCAGCATCACATTGAGCGTATCCAGTGTTAGCATTGTTGCGCCTGGCGAATCTGGGTGCCGACATCCTGTAGGCTGGCTTCAATGCGACCTAACCAGTCGCTATGGATAAACAGACATTTTTGCTGTTCGCTGAATAAGGCGTGTTGCTTGCGCCAGTCGCTTTCAAGATCTTCTAGTTGTTGTTTTATTTCGCTGGGTAGCCCCTCTGCCGATGCGCCGGGCAGCGCCAGAGTCGCCTCCTGCAAACTCACATCGCGTACCACCAGATGTTGGGCGCTATCAACTTCCATATTTAGCTTCTGGGCAAAACCGATACCATTTAATTTGCCGCGAATCTCGCCGCCTTTGTTCAGCCACAGTTCCAGCGCGCTACGCTCAAAAGCGATATGAACAACTTCCATATCATGCAATTTTAATGGTTTTTGCAGCAACAGGGTCAGTGTGGAGGCGGTTATGTTGGCTGGAAGTTGATACTGCGGGCGACGGCTGAACATGCCACCCTGACGAATCACCGTAAAGGCTGTTTTATCGCTTTGTTGTTGCTGAAGTTGCAGGCGACGCTGCACAATTGCGCTCAGTCGCGTCAGCATTTCCTGTTGCTGCCACGCATGACTGGTCATCAATACGTCAATTTGTTGTTGAATTAAATTCAGACTTTGGGCGTCATACCACAGGCAATCTTTCAGCAAGATGAGATCAATCGGGGCAACCGCGCTGCGACCGCTAAAAAAGGCGCTGGCCTGCAATAAGCGGATCGCTTTTTTCCAGCGACGGTCGGAGACATAAGGCGCATCCGGTAATTTATCCAGTTGCTGACGCAGCATAAAAATCAGCTCAAATACATGATCGGGCAGCGTAATTTCACCAATCTCTTTCTGCCAGCGTTCGTATTCTTCATCCGTGACCTGCAAGGATGGCTGAACGGGATTGTCGTTTTCATCCTGTTGGCTGGTCAGCATGGAGCGAAAATTCGTTTTATCCTGCACTTTATCTAACCACAGACGAATCAGCATACGGTCATATAACGCTTCCAGGCTGCTGTCTGCTTCTGGCAGTTCGTTGGATGCTGCCACCAGCAGACGCATAGGGATTTTTTCAACATGTGCGCCGTTGCGGAAGTGGCGTTCATTAATAGCGGTTAGTAGGGTATTAAGAATCGCTGGCCCGGCTTTCCAGATCTCATCAAGAAAGACGATTTCCGCTTCCGGCAGGTAGCCGCTGGTTAAACGCTCATAGCGGCCTTCATCTTTTAACGCCTGAATAGAAAGGGGGCCAAAAACTTCTTCCGGTGTGGAGAAGCGGGTCATCAGATATTCAAACGCGCGCGCATTCTGGAAAGCGAATTTTAAGCGCCGGGCGATTAAACTTTTAGCAATACCTGGCGAGCCAAGCAGGAATACGCTTTCACCACTTAATGCCGCTAACAAACACAGGCGGATGGCGTGGCTACGTTCATAAAGCCCTTTTTCCAGCGAACTGCTCAGACGGGAAATTCTTTCCGCTAATAAATGAGGGTGAGCCATAATGAAGTGGCGTCCTTTCGTCAAAAGTTCTGCGTAAACTGCGAGTATAGACGTTTCTTGCTGGTGGCAAAAATAGTCTCAAAGGAGGGCTATTTTTCTTTGAGCCAGGTTAATGTGGCCGCATTTAGGAGTACGATTTTGCCGTTAATCGTGCATACTGTGCGCTTTTTTGTGGGCCAAGGGACTACGCACACATTTCATATTTCAACGAAAGACTAGTCTATGAGCACTGATAATAAGCAATCGTTGCCCGCGATAACCCTCGCGGCGATTGGAGTTGTCTACGGCGATATTGGTACCAGCCCGTTATATACACTTCGTGAATGTTTGTCCGGCCAGTTTGGTTTTGGCGTTGAACGCGATGCCGTGTTTGGTTTTTTATCGCTGATCTTCTGGCTGCTAATCTTTGTGGTTTCCATAAAATATCTCACCTTCGTCATGCGTGCAGATAACGCCGGTGAAGGGGGGATCCTGACGTTGATGTCGCTTGCCGGGCGCAATACGTCGGCACGAACGACATCAATGCTGGTGATTATGGGGCTAATCGGCGGCAGTTTCTTCTATGGTGAAGTTGTCATAACGCCTGCCATTTCGGTGATGTCCGCTATAGAAGGTCTGGAAATCGTCGCTCCGCAGCTGGACACCTGGATAGTTCCCCTCTCAATCATCGTTCTCACTTTACTGTTTATGATTCAAAAACATGGCACTGCTATGGTCGGTAAGCTTTTTGCGCCTATCATGCTGACCTGGTTTTTGATTCTGGCAGGGCTGGGGTTACGTAGCATTATTGCCAACCCGGAAGTGTTACATGCGCTGAATCCGATGTGGGCGGTGCATTTCTTCCTTGAATATAAAACCGTTTCCTTTATTGCGTTAGGCGCGGTGGTACTGTCGATTACCGGTGTCGAGGCGCTGTATGCCGATATGGGGCACTTTGGTAAGTTCCCTATTCGCCTGGCGTGGTTCACCGTCGTATTGCCGTCTTTGACCCTTAACTACTTTGGGCAGGGGGCGCTGCTGTTAAAACACCCGGAAGCGATTAAGAACCCGTTTTTCCTGTTGGCTCCGGACTGGGCGCTGATCCCGCTACTGATAATCGCCGCACTGGCAACGGTAATTGCCTCGCAGGCGGTTATCTCTGGCGTCTTCTCATTGACGCGTCAGGCGGTACGTCTGGGATATTTGTCGCCGATGCGCATTATTCACACCTCTGAAATGGAGTCAGGGCAAATCTATATTCCGTTTGTGAACTGGATGCTCTATGTCGCGGTCGTGATTGTGATTGTCAGCTTTGAGCACTCCAGCAACCTGGCGGCGGCGTACGGGATTGCGGTGACCGGAACGATGGTACTGACGTCTATTCTTTCAACTACCGTGGCGCGTCAGAACTGGCACTGGAATAAGTATTTTGTTGCGCTGATCCTGATTGCTTTCCTGTGTGTCGATATCCCTCTGTTTACCGCTAACCTCGATAAACTGCTTTCCGGCGGCTGGTTGCCTCTGAGCCTCGGCACGGTGATGTTTATCGTGATGACCACCTGGAAGAGCGAGCGTTTCCGCCTACTGCGTCGGATGCACGAACATGGTAACTCTCTGGAAGCGATGATTGCTTCACTGGAGAAATCACCGCCTGTTCGCGTTCCCGGAACCGCTGTGTATATGTCGCGTGCAATTAATGTCATTCCCTTTGCGTTGATGCATAACCTTAAACATAACAAGGTGTTGCATGAGCGGGTTATTCTGTTAACTCTGCGTACTGAAGACGCTCCATATGTCCATAACGTCCGTCGGGTACAGATTGAACAATTGTCGCCCACTTTCTGGCGCGTGGTGGCAAGTTATGGTTGGCGAGAAACGCCAAACGTGGAAGAAGTTTTCCACCGTTGCGGTCTGGAAGGGTTAAGTTGCCGGATGATGGAAACCTCTTTCTTTATGTCGCATGAGTCGTTAATCCTCGGCAAACGCCCGTGGTACTTGCGTCTGCGTGGCAAGCTATACTTGCTGTTGCAACGTAATGCGCTGCGCGCGCCAGATCAGTTTGAAATTCCACCAAACAGGGTTATCGAACTGGGTACTCAGGTCGAAATCTAACGCCAGACGCCTCCTTTCTCCATAAGGGGGCGTTTTTTTCATGGTTACTCACGATGTAAAACGTTTCGATGTTGATCACATTTCCGTAACGTTGTGATGGTTTTCCTTTATCAGTCGGGATTAAACTGCGGGTCAGCGAAACGTTTCGCTGATGGAGAAAAAAATGAAAAAAGGCGCCGTTCTTAATTCTGATATTTCGTCGGTGATCTCCCGCCTGGGGCATACCGATACGCTGGTGGTGTGTGATGCTGGTTTACCCATCCCTAAAACGACAACGCGTATCGATATGGCATTAACCCAGGGTGTACCTTCTTTTATGCAGGTGCTGGGCGTCGTCACAAGTGAAATGCAGGTCGAGGCAGCCATTATCGCGGAAGAGATCAAACAACATAATCCGCAACTCCACGAAACGTTGCTCACTCACCTTGAGCAGCTGCAACAACACCAGGGAAACACCATTGAAATTCGTTACACCACGCATGAACAATTCAAACAACAAACCGCAGAAAGTCAGGCGGTAATTCGCAGCGGAGAATGTTCTCCGTATGCGAATATCATTCTCTGTGCTGGCGTGACGTTCTGAGGCCGCCATGGAAGCATTACTACAGCTTAAAGGCATCGATAAAGCGTTCCCGGGCGTAAAAGCTCTCTCGGGAGCCGCGTTAAATGTCTATCCAGGTCGTGTGATGGCACTGGTGGGTGAAAACGGCGCGGGTAAATCCACCATGATGAAAGTGCTGACCGGTATCTATACCCGTGATGCCGGTACGCTTTTATGGCTGGGGAAAGAGACTACTTTTACCGGGCCGAAATCCTCCCAGGAAGCCGGGATTGGGATTATCCACCAGGAACTGAACCTGATCCCGCAGTTGACCATCGCAGAAAACATTTTCCTCGGTCGTGAGTTTGTTAATCGCTTTGGCAAAATTGACTGGAAAACCATGTATGCCGAAGCGGATAAACTATTAGCCAAACTTAACCTGCGCTTTAAAAGCGACAAGCTGGTGGGCGATCTTTCTATTGGCGACCAGCAGATGGTGGAAATTGCCAAAGTGCTGAGCTTTGAGTCAAAAGTCATCATTATGGATGAACCGACCGATGCGCTGACCGATACCGAAACTGAATCCCTGTTCCGCGTTATCCGCGAACTGAAATCGCAGGGGCGCGGCATTGTCTATATTTCCCACCGCATGAAAGAAATCTTCGAGATTTGTGATGACGTTACGGTTTTTCGTGACGGGCAATTTATTGCCGAGCGCGAAGTAGCATCACTGACTGAAGATTCACTGATTGAGATGATGGTGGGGCGTAAGCTGGAAGATCAGTATCCACACCTGGACAAAGCGCCGGGGGATGTCTTACTGAAGGTCGATAATCTCTGCGGACCCGGCGTTCACGATGTCTCTTTTACTTTACGCAAAGGCGAAATTCTTGGCGTCTCTGGTTTAATGGGCGCAGGCCGTACCGAACTGATGAAAGTGCTCTACGGCGCCCTGCCGCGTACCAGCGGTTACGTCACCCTGGATGGGCATGAGGTCGTTACCCGTTCGCCGCAGGATGGCCTGGCGAATGGCATTGTGTATATCTCTGAAGACCGTAAACGCGACGGTTTAGTGCTGGGCATGTCAGTAAAAGAGAACATGTCACTGACCGCGCTACGCTACTTCAGTCGCACTGGTGGTAGCCTGAAACATGCGGATGAGCAGCAGGCGGTCAGTGATTTTATCCGTCTGTTCAACGTGAAGACGCCGTCGATGGAACAGGCAATTGGTTTGCTCTCCGGTGGCAATCAGCAAAAAGTGGCGATTGCCCGTGGCCTGATGACTCGCCCTAAAGTGTTGATCCTTGATGAGCCTACCCGTGGCGTAGATGTCGGCGCGAAAAAAGAGATCTATCAACTGATTAACCAGTTCAAAGCCGATGGCTTGAGCATCATTCTGGTGTCATCGGAAATGCCAGAAGTATTAGGCATGAGCGATCGCATTATCGTCATGCATGAAGGGCATCTCAGCGGGGAATTTACTCGAGAGCAGGCCACTCAGGAAGTGTTAATGGCTGCCGCTGTGGGCAAGCTTAATCGCGTGAATCAGGAGTAAAAAAATGACAACCCAGACTGTCTCTGGTCGCCGTTATTTCACGAAAGCGTGGCTGATGGAGCAGAAATCGCTTATCGCTCTGCTGGTGCTGATCGCGATTGTCTCGACGTTAAGCCCGAACTTTTTCACCATCAATAACTTATTCAATATTCTCCAGCAAACCTCGGTGAACGCCATTATGGCGGTCGGGATGACGCTGGTTATTCTGACGTCAGGCATAGACCTGTCGGTAGGTTCTCTGTTGGCGCTGACCGGCGCAGTTGCTGCATCTATCGTCGGCATTGAAGTCAATGCGCTGGTGGCTGTCGCAGCCGCTCTCGCCTTAGGTGCCGCAATTGGTGCGGTAACCGGGATAATTGTGGCGAAAGGTCGCGTCCAGGCGTTCATCGCTACGCTGGTTATGATGCTTTTACTGCGCGGCGTGACCATGGTTTACACCAACGGTAGCCCGGTGAATACCGGATTTACTGAGAACGCAGATCTGTTCGGCTGGTTTGGTATTGGTCGTCCGCTGGGTGTTCCGACGCCTGTCTGGATCATGGGGATTGTCTTCCTCGCGGCCTGGTACATGCTGCATCACACGCGTCTGGGACGTTACATCTACGCGCTGGGTGGTAACGAAGCGGCAACGCGCCTTTCTGGTATCAACGTCAATAAAATCAAAATCATCGTCTATTCTCTTTGTGGTCTGCTGGCATCGCTGGCCGGGATCATTGAAGTGGCGCGCCTCTCATCCGCACAACCCACGGCGGGTACTGGCTATGAGCTGGATGCTATTGCTGCGGTGGTTCTGGGCGGTACGAGCCTGGCGGGCGGAAAAGGTCGCATTGTTGGGACGTTGATCGGCGCATTAATTCTTGGCTTCCTTAATAATGGTTTGAATTTGTTAGGTGTTTCCTCCTATTACCAGATGATCGTCAAAGCGGTGGTGATTTTGCTGGCGGTGCTGGTAGACAACAAAAAGCAGTAATAACGACTACAGGACATCTTGAATATGAACATGAAAAAACTGGCTACCCTGGTTTCCGCTGTTGCGCTAAGCGCCACCGTCAGTGCGAATGCGATGGCAAAAGACACCATTGCGCTGGTGGTTTCCACGCTCAATAACCCGTTCTTTGTTTCGCTGAAAGATGGTGCGCAGAAAGAGGCGGATAAACTCGGTTATAACCTGGTGGTGCTGGACTCCCAGAACAACCCGGCGAAAGAGCTGGCGAACGTGCAGGACTTAACCGTTCGCGGCACCAAAATTCTGCTGATTAACCCGACGGACTCCGACGCAGTAGGTAATGCCGTGAAGATGGCTAACCAGGCGAACATTCCGGTTATCACTCTTGACCGCCAGGCAACGAAAGGTGAAGTGGTGAGCCACATTGCTTCAGATAACGTACTGGGAGGCAAAATTGCGGGTGATTACATCGCGAAGAAAGCTGGCGAAGGTGCAAAAGTTATCGAACTGCAAGGCATTGCCGGTACATCCGCTGCTCGTGAACGTGGTGAAGGTTTCCAGCAGGCCGTTGCAGCTCACAAGTTTAACGTTCTCGCCAGCCAGCCGGCAGACTTCGATCGCACCAAAGGTTTGAACGTCATGCAGAACCTGCTGACCGCTCACCCGGATGTGCAGGCTGTGTTCGCGCAGAATGATGAAATGGCGCTGGGCGCGCTGCGCGCACTGCAAACTGCCGGTAAATCGGATGTGATGGTCGTCGGATTTGACGGTACACCGGATGGCGAAAAAGCGGTGAATGATGGCAAACTAGCAGCGACTATCGCTCAGCTACCCGATCAGATTGGCGCTAAAGGCGTCGAAACCGCTGATAAAGTGCTGAAAGGCGAGAAAGTTCAGGCTAAGTATCCGGTTGATCTGAAACTGGTTGTTAAGCAGTAGTTTTAATCAGGTTGTATGACCTGATGGTGACATAAATACGTCATCGACAGATGAACGTGTAATATAAAGAAAAGCAGGGCACGCGCCACCCTAACACGGTGGCGCATTTTATGGACATCCCGAATATGCAAAACGCAGGCAGCCTCGTTGTTCTTGGCAGCATTAATGCTGACCACATTCTTAATCTTCAATCTTTTCCAACTCCAGGCGAAACAGTAACCGGTAACCACTATCAAGTCGCATTCGGCGGTAAAGGCGCGAATCAGGCTGTGGCAGCAGGGCGTAGCGGCGCGAATATCGCGTTTATTGCCTGCACGGGAGATGACAGTATTGGTGAGAGCGTTCGCCAGCAGCTCGCCACTGATAATATTGATATTTCGCCGGTCAGCGTGATCAAAGGCGAATCGACAGGCGTGGCGCTGATTTTTGTTAATGGTGAAGGCGAGAACGTCATTGGTATTCATGCCGGGGCTAACGCTGCCCTTTCCCCGGCGCTGGTGGAAGCGCAACGTGAGCGTATTGCTAACGCGTCGGCATTATTAATGCAGCTGGAATCACCACTCGAAAGTGTGATGGCGGCGGCGAAAATCGCCCATCAAAATAAGACTATCGTCGCGCTTAACCCCGCTCCGGCTCGCGAATTACCTGATGAATTGCTGGCGCTGGTGGACATTATTACGCCAAACGAAACTGAAGCAGAAAAGCTCACCGGTATTCGTGTTGAAAATGATGAAGATGCGGCGAAGGCTGCGCAGGTACTGCATGAGAAAGGTATCCGTACCGTACTGATTACCTTAGGAAGTCGTGGCGTGTGGGCTAGCGTGAATGGCGAAGGTCAGCGCGTTCCTGGATTCCGGGTTCAGGCTGTCGATACCATTGCTGCCGGAGATACTTTTAACGGCGCGTTAATCACGGCGTTGCTGGAAGAAAAACCATTGCCTGAGGCGATTCGTTTTGCTCATGCTGCCGCTGCGATTGCCGTAACGCGCAAAGGCGCACAACCGTCAGTACCGTGGCGTGAAGAGATCGAAACATTTTTAGACAGGCAGAGGTGACGCTTGGCCACAATGAAAGATGTTGCCCGCCTGGCGGGCGTTTCTACCTCAACAGTTTCTCACGTTATCAATAAAGATCGCTTCGTCAGTGAAGCGATTACCGCCAAAGTTGAAGCGGCGATTAAAGAACTCAATTACGCGCCATCAGCTCTGGCGCGTAGCCTCAAGCTCAATCAAACACATACCATTGGCATGTTGATCACTGCCAGTACCAATCCTTTCTATTCTGAACTGGTGCGTGGCGTTGAACGCAGTTGTTTCGAGCGCGGTTATAGTCTTGTTCTGTGTAATACCGAAGGCGATGAGCAGCGAATGAATCGCAATCTGGAAACGCTGATGCAAAAGCGTGTCGATGGTTTGCTATTACTCTGTACTGAAACACACCAGCCTTCGCGTGAAATAATGCAACGTTATCCAACAATCCCTACAGTGATGATGGACTGGGCGCCGTTCGATGGCGACAGCGATCTTATTCAGGATAACTCGTTGCTGGGCGGTGATTTAGCGACGCAATATCTAATCGACAAAGGTTATACCCGAATTGCCTGTATTACCGGCCCGTTGGATAAAACGCCTGCACGTTTGCGGCTGGAAGGTTATCGGGCGGCAATGAAGCGTGCTGGCCTTGACGTTCCTGATGGTTATGAAGTCACTGGCGATTTTGAATTTAACGGCGGGTTTGACGCGATGCAGCAGTTGTTATCGCATCCGCTACGCCCACAGGCGGTGTTTACTGGAAATGACGCTATGGCAGTTGGCGTTTATCAGGCGCTATATCAGGCTGGGTTATATGTCCCGCAGGATATCGCGGTGATTGGCTATGACGATATCGAACTGGCAAGCTTTATGACGCCACCGCTTACTACAATTCATCAACCAAAAGATGAACTGGGGGAGCTGGCGATTGATGTACTCATCCACCGGATGGCACAGCCAAATCTACAGCAACAACGACTACAACTTACGCCGATTCTGATGGAGCGCGGCTCGGCTTAGATTTGCGCTTTCTTTTAATCAAATTATTACCATCAGTTGCTTTCAGAAGCATGAACACTGCTACTGAAGCAACAGTAATAATTCCCCTGAATAAGCATTGCCACCGTCAGCGTATGACTGATGATGGCAGTAGTTGCGGATAAGGTGGTATTCAGGATGGTGAGATTTAGTGTCTGTATAAAGATGGCCCTTGCCGCAATGCACGGCAAACCCGCCATACTGTATTCAGCGCCCCGTTTGTTATGTTACTTATCAGGGGAGCGTAGCAGCGCCTGACAAGCTTTAAATGCAGCGTCGCCATCACTTTGGATTATTGCATCGACAATAGCCTGGTGTAGATCCAGCTTTATCACAGTGTCGCTGGTTATTGACGTAAAGTAAGTGTGATAAACCGAATGAAATAGAGAAGCGAAAGATGTCAAAAATGGATTGGCGCTCATTTCATAAATATGTTCATGCCAGGCCATATCGACCTCAATCCAACGCTCCCGGCGGAAATGTTCTTTTAACGCCACCATTTCGGCCATTAATGTATTGAGATGCGCCTTCTGTTCTGCGGTGCCTACCGTTGCTGCCAATAAGCAGGCTTGCGGCTCCAGACAGATACGCATAACCAGAAAATGATCAATAACTTGATGAAAGTTCTCTTCAGTCATCCACCAGGTGAGCAACTCTTGATCAAGAAAATTCCAGTTGGATTGTGGCATGACACGCGTACCAATTCGTGGTCGTGGCAAAACCATTCCTTTTGCCGTTAGCGTCTTGACCGCTTCGCGTACCGCAGTACGGCTCACTCCAAATTGCTCACCCAGCTCAATTTCACCAGGCAGAATGGTGCCAGGTGCGTATTCACCTTTTAAGATCCGTTGCGCTAGCTTCTCAGCCAGAACATACGAAAGGTTTTTCTGTGCAGCTAACTGTTGTGCGCTTAATGGCATACTCATCTTCCTTATTCTTTTTTTCCTTCTTAGTATGCCACCTGGAAGTGTGATTGAGGTTGCAAAAACGGCAAATTGCTTGTTTTATGGCACACCAACAGGTGTTTTGATGAAAAAACGCGCATTCGGAAAATTATTTTAAATTTCCTCTTGTCAGCTCAGAATAACTCCCTATAATGCGCCACCACTGACACGGAACAACGGCAAACACGCCGCCGGGTCAGCGGGATTCTCCTGAGAATTCCGGCAGAGAAAAGCAAAAAAATGCTTGACTCTGTAGCGGGAAAGCGTATTATGCACACCCCGCGCCGCTGAGAAAAAGCGAAGCGGCACTGCTCTTTAACAATTTATCAGACAATCTGTGTGGGCACTCGAAGATACGGATTCTTAACGTCCTCGGACGATAAATGAATACCAAGTCTCAAGAGTGAACACGTAATTCATTACGAAGTTTAATT